>NZ_JAWOVC010000008.1:427-206710 GCF_033339735.1 Vibrio sp. 2033 | reverse complement strand
CTTTAAAATACAAAACGCCCGATGAAGTACATCGAGCGTTTTAGTTAAAAAGTGTCAACCCATATCAGGACGGGTCAGTCATTTTATGATGATCGGCAACTTACTCGTCATATAGTTCACTATGACTTTCTTTTCGAGCGATGTTTCATCGTGCCTTTTACGGCATAGACTGAAAAGGTAAACATGCTTCTCGGTATGTTCAATCCCACAACGTCTCTGTAGAAGCGCCATTGATATGACAATACACTGAATTTATTTGATGTCATGCCAGTATCCATACGGTACTTCGCTAACGTCTTAGGTAAGCAATAAGCTTTTGGAGTATCTTTTAAGATTTCCAGCCATAGCCCCATATCCTGACGCTTTCGAATCAAGGGCATATAACGCTTACCTAATACCTTAGTATCATAAACCGCCGTCAGGCAGCCAATGACATTACTGTACATCAACTTCTTATAAGTCGTATACTCAGGTGCAGTGACGACATTCAATTCTTCGTCACTATTAAAACGACTATAGTGCGTGTAGGTCAGCGGATAATCATTTTCGAGCATGAACGCGATTTGCTCTGACAGTTTATCTTCTGTCCAGAGGTCATCCGAATCCAAAAAGGCAATAAAGCGGCCTTTTGCCTTTTCTATCGCGAAATTACGACTTGCGCCAGCCCCTTGGTTTTTTTCATTCTGGTAAACATGGATATTGTCGTATTGCGCTGCAAAGCCAGTGATCACTTCCCAAGTTTTATCCGATGATCGGTCATCTACGATTATCAACTCCCAATTTTTATACGCCTGAGCCAATACACTTTCGATACTTTCTTCAATCGTTGTTGACGAATTAAAGCTGGGCATAATCACAGATACTAAGGGTTGCATTTAGCCACTCCTTCTTTAAAGTTAGTACAGAAAGATTTTATAATTTAAAGTGACTTATCAAACTGTTCCAACTCTTCATTACTTCCATGTTGGAAATACATATACTGGCTTGAGAAGTCAATTGGTCGAGTTCTCCCATAACCGAAAGGAACGATATTAAAGCTAGGCCAATATCTAAGAACTTTACCTATACCTCGCAACTTAAAAATAAACTCAGGCAAAAGTGAAAGGAATCGACTTGAAGCAATTGCAAATTTATTTTCTGGTGCAATTTTATTACAGCTACTCTTTATTTTGCTCATTCGATTTATAAATGGGATATAACCATCTTTTCTAATTACGAAAAAAGACTGCTGGGTTGCATAAGGAGTGCCTTTTCCAGTGCCAAACATATACGGCTTGGTCATTTTGCTAATCGCGTACTCTACAATGCCATCCCCTTTTATTACTGCATCCTGCTCTATATATACGCAATAGTCTGCATCACATAAGTACGCGTAGTAAACTCCCATGAGATGAGCTCGAGTTACACCACACATCAACCCAGTATGATTAGTTGAATGTCCATAGTTTTTGTCTAGCGATAAAAACTCAATACCTTTGCCTTCATAGTTCGGCTTGACTGGTGATGCAGAGTCAATTATCAGCACTTTTTCTGGATTAGTGTAAGTGTCGATACATTGAAACCACTTATCATGAAATGCACTGGTTCGTAGAGTATCATCACCGAGATAAACATCTCTTTGGTCAGTTCGCGAACTCTCATCACACCACCACCCAGAATAAATAATATATTTCACCTTTCCCTCTCAATTACATTAATGATTTTTTCTATGGCAATCTCTCTACCATATACTTCAATAACCTTGTTCTTCAATTCATTTATATCGTTTAACTGCTTTTTATGTTCAGACTTTAAAATAATCTCAGATAACTCTTCTACAGCAATTTCCCGATTAAGGCTAGGATCAGAAAATGAGTTATCATCAGTCATTTCATTAAAATGACTAATTATCTCCGAAGGGCCATACTTGCATTTCGAGACACGGACCTGACAGCCATAAATCAACCCTTCTAAAACGACTAATCCAAACCCCTCTAAATAAGAAGGAACTATAAGATAGTCGGAATAATAGAAATACCTATCAACATCTTCTTTCTCCCCCCAAAACTCAACTAAATGGCTAACTTCTAACTCATGAGCTAATAACTCAAGATTTCTTCGTTCTTTTCCATCGCCGACAACCCAAAACTTCTTGTTTACTAATTTAGATTTTCTATTTGCAAGACCAATAGCATCAATGAAAACGTCTGCACCTTTAATTTTATTCAATCTACCAACAAAAGAGATTATTACCTTTGAGTCTAGGCTTAACATATCATCGTCGCCATACTCAACAACTTCCCTATCATTAATGTAGTTTTCAACTAAATGTACATTATTTAATTTATAGTGTTCCTCAAGCTCGTTTTTTACACCTTTAGAAACACAAATATATGGCAATTGCCTCATTTTTGAAATTAGCATTGAGATCTTTATTAGAAGTCTTGCGATAAAGCTTCTTGTTTTGTATGCTTCAGATGGAACCGTATGGATAGAGCAATATATATCCCATGTTCCAAAAAAAGATGATATTATATTAATAAAGTTCGCTCTCTCCATATAAGACAAAACCACATCTGGTCTTATCATTCTTAACTTTCGCAAACAGAATAGCACATCCGCAATAAGGTTCGAACAACTCCCAGTGATAAGCCGAACAGAAGGGTTAACTGTTTGCTTTATAATTTTCCCTTTAGGAACGATAAGGTAAACCTCATATCCGGCCGATGATAAATCATTAGCATTTTCAACTGCTACTTTCTCCCCCCCTCCGACTGTCAAGGTAGGTATAATTATCGATATCTTTTTCATTTAATAACCAATATTCAAAGGATTTAAATACATTAAACCTATTTTTTCAGGAGGTAAAGAATAGAAACAAAAAATTAAATAGCTAATTACCAAATATAGAGACAACATAAAGTATAGTTTTTTACTTGAGTAAATCATCACAAAGTATAGATACACTGTAAATATAAATGATGTTGCTAAATAAAATCTATAACTAAAAGCCACTCCAATCGTCAATGAGTAAATAAACACAGACAAAATATAAGCACGACGCCAGAAACTCACTACGTTATGTTTATTTAAATGTAATTTAGATAAAAAGAAGAAAACAAAGAACTGAATGAATATTTCAAGCGAAACTCTTGAGGTTTGTAACAAGTACACTGAGTCACTATTATTAAACTCAGTAACATCTGCCGTAAAATACCTTAGTGGTCTAGCCATAGCTTCTGGAATAAATGGCTTCAAGTAATCAACTACTAGAACTCTAATGATAGACTTGAAAAGATGAAAATCAAAAACAAACGATATAAGAATACTAACAGCACAAATTAAAATGAGTACTTTTTCTAACTTAACTTCCTTTTTAAAGATAGATAGATAAATCAAGACAGGATAGTAAATAATAGCAGAAGTATGAAACAAACAAGCAATTGTCACGGATGTAAATGACAATAATACATTTCTATTTGAAAGGGCATAAAAAGCTAAGATTAAAAATGGAATGCTAATTCCATTTTTGTAAATACCACTCCAAGTAAGCAATGCGAAAGAGTTGAATAGCAACAACATGAATGCCAGCAGTCTATTTTCTTTGCAGACATATGAGAATGTAAGAAGTTGAAGAATAAAGCAACTGAAAGATAAAATACTAACATAGGCGCTTGGAGAAAAGCCTAAAAATTTAATAAACTCAGTATACAAACCGAACAATGGTTCTAATCGATAGTAGTCAACTTGACTTAGATATCGATTAAAGTACTCTAATATGTCACCACCTGTAATTGGCTTATTAAATAAAAACACTAAAATAGCGAATAAATAAAACAGAACGTATAATAGTGAAAAAATCCTAAAATTTCTAATATTGATACAAAAAAACATTAAAAAATAAGGAACAATAAAGATCATCACATTATAAAAAGGCATCGCTAGATATGACATCGTTAAGCCCCGAACTGGCAAGTAACTTTAAGTCTATATGCAATTAAAACACCAACTTGCAAAAATAATGATAATGATGTGGCTAATATTAGGCTCTGTGTAAGATAACTCAACAGAGATAACATTATAAAAAATACAAAATTAGCCAATAGTACAGCCTTTCCATTTGTAACATTTTTACCAAAAGATACTAAAAGATAGTTCAATATACTGAATGTTAGAGCTAAGACCTCAATACCTAAAATAGACAAAAAGTAAAACTCAATGTTATTAAAGTCTGAATCTCTAATACTACTAAAGAAATCAAGATTAAAGCTGAATATACTAAGATATATAGAAATGCCAAGAGATACACATATCAAAAACGTTGCTAACATACATTTCAAAACAATATTTATTTTTCTATCAGACTTTACATTGACTATTTCAGGAAACATGACTTGATTAAGAGGAGAGACGACTCGTCCCAGTATTGATACGTACTTTCTTATCAACTTATATATCCCAACCGATTCTGCACCAAAGAAATAGTTTACAACATATGTATCTAACGTACTGACAGGTAGATCAAAAACAGTTGTTAAATTAATTTCAGCTCCCTTTTTAATTGTAGAGCTATCAAATTTAAACAATGAAATATAACCTCCAGAAAGATAGCTAGAATATAAATTGAGGAAAATAAAATATATCATTTCACTTATAACAAAAACACAGACAACATCTATAAACTTCATGTCAAGATAACTATTCATTAAATAAATAGCCAATAACCTTGAAGCTGATAGAGCCACATTAAACATAGATAGCGTGCCATACATGTCTCGTTGTCTTAACACAACATATGCTGAGTCATAATTTCTAAATAGAATTAAAGAGAGATATATAATGATACCGACGTATAACTCAAAGTCTAACCCCACCGATAAGTAGCTTATATAAGCAAGGCTAGTAGAAAATAAAAATGCGATAATATTAATCGAATTGTTAATTCCGTAAAGTTTTTTTATGTCATTAACTTCATATTTAGACTGCGAAATATAATATTGCCATCCTCTTATATTAAAAACTTGTTCAACTAACAAATAGGCAGTTTGACATAAAATAAAATAACCAAACCCTTCTAGACCAATATATCGAGATATGATGGACAAATTAACCAGAGATAATATTGATGCTAGTGTATTACCACTCAAAAATTTAGTGAAACTTTTTAGTACTTTAAAATTCATTAGTTTAAGATCTATCTAAGCTTGTCAAAATAAACGCTTATACCGGAAGCTATAGATTTAACTCTTTTTTTTACCACTCCCTTATTGCCGAAGTAGATATGATCCATCCATTCATCGAATATGTTATCAATCGATAGTTCTTGTCTTTTTTTGTGGTTATCAAAGATATGTGCTTCAAGTTTTGTTACATTAGGAAAAGACTTCGACCCATCAATGAATAATGATTCGCTTTGTCCCCCTCGATTTAGAGTTAAAACTGGTGTTTTTACACTCTGCGCTTCCAGAAACGCAATAGAAAAGCATTCAGCTGCGCCTTTTTCGTTCAAACCGGAAATAAAGTAATCACATTTTTCTATAACTGGGAGCATTTTGCTTTTTTCAGTTAAACCATAAAATTTAACTTTTTTATCTATATTGCCATTTTCATCCAAAATACAATCAATAAAACTAGCCTCGTATTCTTTATCTACAACCTTAGTGATACCAATATCATTTGACTCTTTCCCATAAATGTTACCACTTCCAAAAATATGCAAATTAATATCAAGTCCCTTATCTGATAACCGCTTCCACATATATATTAGATTATGTAATCCTTTTTCTTTTTTTAACGCACCAGAGAATGCTACATTTAATTCATTTGAAAAGTTAAAAGGATTATGAATATATGTTGAATTAAAAAATGTATTAGACTTCAGCATAGTAAACATTTGATAGGCAGAAACACAAACAATACCATTTAATTTTTTTTCTTTAATTAGCTCCAACATATTATTCGTTCTTTCGTAGTTATGAAGCCAATAATAACTCTTTGAAAATTTCATCGCATTAGATTTAATCAACTTCCCGGCCGCACCGACAAATATTGACACACAGTCTCTAAAGTCAACTTTATTCAGTTCTTGAATGTTTTCATAGTTCACATTATCTCTGCAGTCAGCATTTCCTTTGTGATACACCGTGACTTTATGAGAATTGTTAAATTTATCAACTAGCTTTAATGCTGAGTATAATGTACCAGAGCATGGTTTTTTTAAAACTTCATCATGGAATACAACATTATCTTCATTTAAAATAAATGCAATCTCTCTCATTTCAATACCTTAATTATAGATGCTACAAGTCTTTTAGGTGTTGCGTAAACTAACATTGGTAACTCTTTGACTATAGATAAGATAGCTTTTGTTTTATTCCCCGAGTTAAACACATCGTTGATAGCACCAATTCTAGCATTAGCTAAATATCGTTTTTGAGAAATAGGACTTTTATGATTAAAACGTCTTTTTATGAACTTTAATTCTTGAAATCTTTTATAGTTATCACAGACTCTTTCGGTTTCATCTAAAATATATAAAGCACAAACTTTATTTGAAAATGCTACAACAACATCTTTTGAGAATATACGGTACCAATAGTCTTGATCAGCCCCTAATTTATCGCCAAAATAAAACAACCCAACTTTAGATATCGCACTTTTTTTTATACAAACAGATGATGAAGTTAAAATCATATCACCTAATGTCTCATTCACTTGTTCAAAATAATTATCAATCAAGCCATGACGTTCATTCCAAATTGAGTGTACGGGTTCGTCATAATGATTCTCTTTTACTCTAGCATACTTCGTACAAAAAACTTCAGCAGCTGGATATTTGGTTGATAGGTTATACACCGTAGATAAGAAGTCGCTCTTCCACAAATCATCTGCATCTAAAAAAGCAACACTCTCATATCTAGAGTTTAAAATACCTATATTTCGTGCATCTGATTCGCCGCCATTTTTTTTCCTAATTAATCTAACTCTATCATCTTGTACTTCTAGAACACGTTGGACACTATCATCGGTGGAACCATCATCTACAACCACAACTTCAAAAGGAAACTTATAGTCCTGATCCAGTATGCTTGATATTGTTTTATTTATTGATTGTTCTTTATTGTACATTGGAATTACAACAGAGATATTCAAACTACACCACCTAAACTCAGATTTACTTTTTAAAAATAAAAGGAACTGTCAAAAATAATATCGAAAACAAAATACCAAGCATAGTTCCTAGTATACAAATTATCGCTCTCTTAGGCTTTGCTTTATTTTCTGGCACAACTGAAGGATCTATAATTTTAAAAACATATTCTTCTTGAGCCTCAGCTAACATCAAACTTTTCATTTGCTCTTCGATTAGTTTATAAAATGTACTTTTCATTTCAGAATATGAAGTCCGATTTAGCTGCTCGTTTAGGTATTTTAAGTTTCTTGACGACTCGTCGATTGCTCTTTTTCTCATATCAATATTAATATCTTCAATCAACCAATCCACCCATTCCTTTGCTATATTAGGCGAATAATGCATTACTGATATCTGATATAAACCACTATCTTTATCCTGCTTTATTTCTAGAACGTGCTCAATAAAGTAGTCATAAGCTTCAAGATATGATGGTTTAGACTTGCGTAGTCCTGTTGGTTTTCTTAACCATTCTTTTGATTGAACATTATAAATTTCTTCATCGTAAATTAGCTCATCATTAGATATATCCCATGCTTTCGTTGCCATCAAAGTTATAAGTAAGTCATGTTTAATGATAAAATTTTCAATGAATTTTCTTGACTTTAGTACTTGAACAGCAATGTCAGTTTGAGACAACTCTGATGCCCCTAAATTAACTCCTGCTAAATTTGCAAGCCCTCCTAATTGACTTGCCATACTAGATAATCCACCGCCATTTGAACTTTCTGCAGGCGCTAACAAAGCATCGGCTTTGTAAATATTTGGCAAACTTAGTGCGTATAGTACAGAGCCAATAGCAAAAACAAATGTAGTGACAATGATGATCCACTTGCCTTTCCATAAGACTTTAAAGAGCTCACGCAAGTCGATTTCATCACTTACGTTTTGCGGTTGGAGTGGATATGGTAAGGTGTTTGGGTTGGGTTCTTTTTGTGGTTCCATGGAAGTTCTGGGTCCTAGGATCCTAGGTTCTAGGTTAGACGTTTAATCTAGAGCCAAGAGTAGGATCGGTGAAAATGTGTATGGATTAATGAATACTGAATATTAATTCGATTGCAGACACGCGAATCTTCCGCTTTTGCTTTCAAACGCAGTCGACGTTTTATGAGAACAAATTCCTAGTCTCGCTTCTTTTCGTGGAATGAGGTTTTAAGCTCTCGTCATCGGTAAGTGAAGCGCTCCATAATCAGTATTCTCAAAATACTAGGTCCTAGGAGCTATTATTCCCTAGGACCTTTTACCTTTACTTCAACGCGTTTATCGCTACACCTGTTTGATAAAGAATCTGAGTGGCTGCAGTCCAAGTACTTAGTGCATCGCGGTAGTCGGTATCAATCGGTACAACAATTGTGTCGCCCGCTTTTAGCTCTTCATGATTGTTGCCGAACCAATAGCCTGATGTTGGCTTATAAACCGAACCGTCTGCGCGAACGACAAAGATACGGTCTTCGTCCGCTTGCTTCTTAGCGCCTCCGGCTTTATTTAGGTAGTCGTTCACATCTAACTTATTATCTAGTAAGTAAGTAATTGGAACCTGAACTTCACCCATAATTGAAACAGTGTTTCGGAAAGTTGGAACGAAGAGGAAATCACCGTCCTCAAGCATAAAGTCTGCTGAGCGCTCGCCTTTTAAAATACGGTTTAACTGTACTACCATACGGCCAAGTGCTTTGCTTCGACTTGCTTCCTCTACAAACGCTAAAGTTTTCTCTGGGTCTGAAATTACAGAGCCCATATTACTATCGGCTCGGAACGTCTTCTTCGCGGTTTCTTTGCGCATATCTGCTGCATATTGGTTTAAAAGCTTCTGCTCTTGTAAACGCAATGCTTCACGCGTAAATATCGCTCCTTGAGGATGAGCAAACTCTGTGAGACCACCTGCTCGGTCCAATAACTCACTTAAGGTTTCACCTTGACGCACGGTATAGGTTCCTGGGAAACGAACTTCACCCTGTAAAGTGACTGTGCTTTGTAGCTTCACATTTGGCTTTTCTAAGATGTTCAAACGATCTCGCCCCACGATAACTGCATCGTCTGAAGCACTGCCTTGAATTGCTTTACGCAGATCAATACGTTCAACATCAATATAAGCACGTTCATCCGCACTATTAATCGCAGTTCGTGCTAGTTCTGCATTAATTGTAAATGCGTTGTAAGTCAAACCACCAGCTGCTTCAATAAGCGTTGATACCGTCATTCTTGGAGTAATCGGATAACGCCCTGGGTGCTTGACTTCACCAAAGACTTCAGCAATTTGAGGGGCTAGTCCCAAACGAGACTGTTGCTGAAGTTGTAACAACACAGGGGCAAGTAAAGTGCGACGAGTATTTTGCTTCAGCTTTTCAAAGTCTTCCTCTGTAATCTCTTTACCACGGAAAATGATTTTAGCTGGTTTCGCCTGCTCTGTGGTGCTCGGGTTGTTCAGCGTACCGTTTGCTGAATGCGAAACGGCAACAGAAGAGCTCATCACTTCTTGCTCTTGCTGTTGTTCCAGCTCAGCTTGCTCTTGCGCTTGCTCCAATGTTTTTGCTTTTGAAACAGCCTCTTGTGTTGCCAATGTATCCAAGTCTTCGTTATTAAAGCGGTTGAAAACCAATATACGATCTCGTGATTGTAACTGGAGGTTGTCTTGGCTACCTGGTGATAGAATTGCGTTGGCTAAGCTTAGTTGGAACACTTCAATATCACGTTGCGGATTAATCTCTCTAACCACAACCGCATAGTTAACATCAGCTGTAGAATTAAAAGCTGAGTCAACAGATTTGAAAAGATCAGCAACACGAAGACCATTGCGCCATTCCACATAGCTAGGATGACGAACATCTCCCTCTATCTGTACGTAACGAGTAAGCTCTTCGCTTTTTTTCAAGATCTTGATGGCATCGCCATTTTTAACTTTACTCTGTCGATCTTGCGTTTTATTGAAATCAAGCGTCAGAGCCTCACGAGCGCCATGTGAAGCGTAGCGTTTTATCTCCAATTGCTCGACATGGGCATTCGCAGTAAAACCACCAGCCATCTGAATAAGTTGCTGGTATGTTTCACCTTGCTTGACTTCATAAATTGCAGGGCGGTTGATTTCGCCTTCTATAGACACTGTATCGTTAACAGAACCAATTAAAACAACATCATCCGGTAGCAAGCGCACATCATTACTTGCATCACCTTTTAGTAAAAGGTCATACATATCCAACTTACGAATGATTTTACCATCACGCTTTAGCTGGATATCTCTCAGCGCCCCACTTTCACCAAAACCGCCGCTGTAATAAATAGCTTGTGAAATTGTCGTTAATGCGCTAACCGTGTAGGCACCAGGCTTATATGCATCCCCCATTACAAACACTTGCATGGTGCGTAATTCACCCAATGAGATATCACTGCGCACACCAATCATTTGCTCTTTTACACGTTGCGTTAGAGAGTCACGAACATCAGAAAAGTGCATGCCAGCAACATTTACCGGCCCAAGTGAGGGGAAGTTGATTGTGCCCGCACGATTTACGCGTAAACGATGCGTTTCATTCTCCTTACCAAACAACTGCACAATGATTTCATCACCTGCACCCACGGTGTAATTTGCTGGCACAGGAACATCACTGATCGGAGCAAAGGTGCTTGGAGAACCAGCAAAAAGATCTAAACCAAAGCGTTTAAGCTCTCCCTGCTCACCTTTTTTGAGCCATTGTTCTTCGATATTGGAAGATACAGCGCTACTAGCTTCAGTTCTAGGTTGGATTACTTGCGGATTTTCGTAAGGAGACTTGTTTGAAGATGAACTAGAAGGAATGGAGAAACCATACTTACTCGCCAAGGCCTTTTGTTGGTCGGCGGGTAGGTTTTGAAACATTTTCATTTGTTCTGGAGTGGGTGTTTGTGCCATTGAATAAGACGCAAACGTACTTGCCAATATAAAAGCGGCAATAGAGAAATATCCTTTAAACATGGTATGTCACTATAATAATTGAATAAAAGACCCTAGCCCCAAGTTTGAGCTCTAGGTATTTAAATTAGAATCGGTGCTGAAAACCCAGTGTAATCGAGTTAAGGCGAACTTGGTCTTCAGAGACGTTATCAACGAACTCAAATATCACCGCGCTTTGGTTATTTAAAGCGTAGTGCATACCTAACCCAAAACTAAATCCTTGTTCTTTGTGAGAACCTACATTTTGTAGATCAAGCTGAACGCTTGAATATCCAGCTAAACCATAAAGTGCAACTCGCTCTGAAACTGGCATATTCAGCTTAACAAAGCCGCTCAAAGCGCTATCAACAGCAAGACCACTGTCACGTTGAACTGATGTCCCGTAACGCCCTTCTAAACCAATGTAGTCATTAAAGAAGTATCCTGCTTGAGCACTAAGAAGAAAGGGGCTTCCCTCTTTCACGGACTCAGAAGGTGAGCTTTTCAATTCTGCATTTGAGTAGCTCACTAGAGCGCCTGCGTAAAAATCGGCTGACGCTGAAAAAGAACTCAGGCTCAAGCCCAGTGCACCAAGTATTCCCAAACAATGCTGCTTTCTTATCACGTAAAAGTTCCTAGTACTGGTAATAATATTGCCTGACAAGGCAAAGTTAAATTTTGCTATGCAGATCATTAAATACTGAAAAGCTTGCACGCTACCGCCCTGAGGCATGGAGCGTAAGCCACTGTATCGCTTTCTATATGGTCTAAGTAAAAACGACCTATTGACTTCAAGCCTCTAGTGCTGAAGGAAATAGGCAGACAAATTATGCACTCTTGATAGTTTATCAGCAAGCAAGGGAGCAAGATAACCGTGCAATGTCACGCTGGTGTTAGAAATGAGATCGAAAGCCATGGCAAAATAAGAAACTATTTACATGCTAAGGCTTTTTTATCTAGAATATAATTTGGAGCATTTTTTATGCTACCAAACATCGATGTTTTTATACCGGATACACAAGGATTAATAATGAAGAATACAGCTCTAGCTATTCTTATGGCTCTAAGCGCAACATCTGCATTTGCAGCAGAAGAAGCAGGCTCAACAGGCGCAGCTTCTGCGTCAGCAACTGGCACGACAGCTGTAGGTGTAGGCGCAGCAGCAGCAGTAACTGTAGTAGCAGTTGCAGCGTCAGATAGCGACTCAACATCTACTTCAACATCTACTTCTACTTCTACTTCTAACTAATTTCGTTTTGTAGAACAGAAGCCAATCGCCCTGATTAAGTCAGGGCGATTTTATTTGTAAGAGGGATCAATGAATATCTTCCGAATACCTAAATGGATACGCCAACTCCTCATTCTTCCATTACTCCTTGTACTCTTTGGCTGCACACAGAAATTCAATGATGTTTCAGCAACCGTCCAAGAAGCCTACGGTAACTACATTGATGTAGAGATGACACCAGAAGAAATCAATGCTATTCCATATGCCAGTGCCTATTTGAAACTTGGAAATCAGAAGCAGGTGTTTGTCGTTTTAGCTTTCGCGGAACGAAATCCGCAAAATGGAAAAACACAATTGAAATGGGTAAGCGCCGATAAAGCCATGATCGTTACAGAAAATGGGCACATCGTCAAAACGATTGGACTACAGAGTGGCGACTTAGCGGGTGTTTACGGTGACGTTCCAGATTTTTCTTTAGACTCAACCTCTGTCAACTACGCACTCTCATACGATTGGGCAACACAATACCGTTATGGCTTTCCTGCAAACATAACGCGTTCTTACTCAGGCCAAGAAACGTTAACAACACCTATTTCTAGCACTATGACCAACGTATATAAAGAAGCTGTTGAGTTTAGAAGTCTTTCTCAATCGGTCGAAAACTACTATTGGGTCAATGAACAGGGTCAGGTCGTTAAAACCTTGCAACACCTAGGGCCAAATATGATTCCGGTTGAGTTAACTATTTTGAAGGGATATAGCAAATCATGAGCAAGCAACTACTCACATTATTCGGTTTGGTCATGCCGCTTTTGAGCATGCCTAGCTTCGCTCAAACAGAAACCTCTGCTATGCAACCATTAAATGTTGAATTGCTAGAAGCAGGCAAACGGCTACAATTTCAAGGGACGGCTCGTTTAGAAAGTGTGTTAGCACTTGCTAGGGAGCAAAGCGTCTCTCTGCAATATTCTCTTGGTACCACTTTGTTTGATAAATCGGAACACGCCGAGAAAACCTCTACCGCTTTAAAGAACTCGGTGCTCAATCAAATGATTCAACACAATTTGGTCGCACATCCATTCTACAAGTTCATTCAGAAGCAAAGCTTTGCACCACGCTTACTGTCTGCGATCGATGTTGATAAAATTCGACTAGATAAAATCGACAACCCACTGTTGAGCGGCGATTACCTGCTCGCTAGCCCTCTACGCGAAGAAAAAGTGTATTACTTAGGAAACCTAAGTAGCGTGTATTCCGTTAAGGCGCAAGCAGGCATCCCTTTGCAAAGACAAATAGAGAATTTGAAAAATAACATTGGTGCGTTATCAACACAGCCAGTGTTGATCTACCCAGATGGTCACGTAGTTAAGCCGCATCACGGAGCTTGGTTAACGACACAATATTACTTACCACCTCTGACATTGGTATATATTCCGTTTGGTAATCTTGAATACTCCGAAATGGACCAAGATATTGTCCGTCTACTCACTCAATTGATACCAAATTCCACAAAGAGACCACAATGATGCCAATTAGAAAAAGCTTAACCCTTTCTTTAATGGGCCCAGCATTGGTTTGGGCTCAAGACATGCCCTTTGAGGCCCCCTCTTTACAACCTTCTCAATCTGACTTTGGTGGTGTTGGCTTAATGCAGATGCCAACCGGACGTATGGCTCCTGAAGGGGAATTCAACTTTTCGGTAACAGGTAGTGATGAGTACCTTTTTTACAATGTAACTCTGCAACTCATGCCTTGGTTAGAAACAACCATCCGTTACACTCAAGTTAAGGACCTGCCTTACTCATCATCCTTCCCCGATGTTGATAATGAATACACAGACAAAGGGATAGATTTTAAATTTAGATTATGGGAAGAATCTGAATACATACCAGAAATCGCCCTGGGAGTACGAGACTTTGCTGGTACCGGCCTTTTTGATGCTGAGTTTATTGCAGCGACAAAACGATATTCTAATTCGAAATTAGGTACTTTTGATTTTACTTTGGGTATGGGTTGGGGCTACTTGGGAACCAGAGACAATATAACCAATCCATTTTGCAAAGCATCAGACAAATTCTGTGAACGTTCTGAAGAGTTTCTTGATTCTGGAGGAACAACTAATTTTGACAGAGCTTTCAAAGGGCCCGCGGCTTTATTTGGTGGTATAGAGTTCCAGACGTTGCACGCTCCTTTACGATTTAAAGTTGAGTACGACAGCAATGATTATTCTACAGACTATGCAGTTGTGGGGGCAGATGTTGATATGAAGCCCCACACACCATGGAACTTTGGTGTCCTCTACCGTCTAGGCATGGCCGATTTTCGTTTAAGTTATGAACGCGGCGATACTTTAGTAGCAGGCTTAACGCTAAACACTAATTTCAATGACATGCCATCATTCTGGCGAGATACACCAACACCAGAAATCGAAGATAGCCAGCCTGAAGAACTGTCTGATGTTGATTGGGAACGTGTAACAGAAGATTTAGACAAAATTGCTGGTTACCAAAACACGCGTATTTATGTTGATGACAATACAGTAACTGTCGTTGGTGAGCAGAAAAAGTATCGTGATCGCAATGAAGCTCATGAAAAAGCAGCGGCAGTCCTTTACAACGAAGTGCCAGACAACATTGATACCTTTACTATCAATGAACGCAGTCGTGGTCTGATCGGCGATCAAACGGTTATCTCCAAAGAGAAATATCGCGACTTTGCCCAAGTTAATTACATCAATCCGAAAATAGAAGATGCAACCTCAAGGGCTACTACTCAGCCAATGGGAGAATCTGTCTACGATGGTTTTGAACGTTTTGATTGGGGCTTTGCACCTAAACTAGTTCAAACTCTCGGAAACGCTGAAGATTTCTATCTCTTTAGTGTAGGGCTAAGCGGTAATGCCTCATATTGGCTGACGGACAACCTTGAAATTGGCGGTTCGTTATACTGGGATTGGTATAACAACTACGATAAGTTTATTTATGTCACTCCACCTGATGGCACTACTGTTCCTCGTGTTCGCACCATGTTCCGCGCTTACCAAAATGAACATGCTGTAACCATGTCAAACTTACAATTGACTTGGTTCCAAGAGTATTCCGATACGATGGATCAGCAATTCTACGCGGGCTATCTGGAGAGTATGTTTGCTGGAGTCGGTACCGAGTTTCTTTACCGTCCACAAGGAGCTAACTGGGCGATTGGCGCTGACGTCAACGTAATTTCTCAACGTGATCCACAAAGTTACTTCGGTGTTTACGATGAGAAATGGCAAAACGTGCCAGAATATGGACGTCCGTTCCAAGTTATTGATAAAGGCTTCACTGGTTTTGTATCTGGTTACTACTACCCTCAATGGGAATTCCTACAAGATTTGATGATCCAATTCGATGTTGGTCAGTTCCTAGCTGGTGATGTTGGTACACAAATCAACGTTTCTAAGCAGTTCAAGAGTGGCGTAATTGCTGGTGCCTTTGCGTCATTTACAGACTTGTCTGCGGATGAATTTGGTGAAGGTAGCTTTACCAAAGGTTTCTACTTGTCGATTCCATTTGACATCATGACCGTTAAGCCAAGCAACAATCGTGCGAACTTTAGTTGGCAGCCTCTTACTCGTGACGGAGGACAGAAACTCGGACGTAAATACAGCTTGATTGAGTTGACCGATGAGCGAAATCCTTGGTATCAAAGGCCTAACCGTTCGGATGTGGAATAATAAAGTAATCAAGGGAGCTGCGGCTCCCTTTTTCATATCTAGATACAGAGTCATAGAAGACTCAAACCTATCTTCCTGCTTCCAATAGCGCTACTTTTCGTTTCTTGCTAGAATTCCTGAGAAAATTTTAATCTATGGTGGAAGTTCTATGATCATCGTAACTGGTGGCGCTGGCATGATCGGCAGCAACATTGTTAAAGCACTAAACGAAGCTGGTATTAACGATATCCTGGTTGTCGACAACCTAAAAAATGGCAAAAAGTTTAAGAACTTAGTTGATCTGGACATCACAGATTACATGGATCGTGACGACTTTCTGACCCAAATTATGGCGGGCGATGATTTTGGTCCGATTGAGGCAATTTTCCACGAAGGTGCTTGCTCTGCAACGACTGAGTGGGATGGTAAGTACATGATGCTAAACAATTACGAGTACTCTAAAGAGCTGCTGCATTACTGTTTAGATCGCGAGATTCCATTCCTATACGCTTCTTCCGCAGCCACTTACGGCGATACCGATACTTTCGTTGAAGAACGCGAATACGAAGGCGCACTGAATGTATACGGTTACTCGAAACAGCAGTTTGATAACTACGTTCGTCGCCTATGGCAAGACGCTGAAGAGCATGGTGAGACCCTTTCTCAAATCACCGGCTTCCGCTACTTCAACGTCTATGGCCCACGTGAAGACCACAAAGGTAGCATGGCATCAGTTGCGTTCCACCTAAACAACCAACTTAACGCAGGTGAAAATCCTAAATTGTTCGCGGGCAGCGAATCATTCAAACGCGACTTCGTTTACGTTGGTGATGTATGTAAAGTAAACCTGTGGTTCTTAGAAAACGGCGTATCAGGTATTTTTAACTGTGGTACTGGCCGTGCTGAATCTTTTGAAGAGGTAGCAAAAGCAGTTATCAAGCATCATGGCAAAGGCCAAATTGAAACCATCCCATTCCCTGAACACCTAAAAGGCGCTTACCAAGAATTCACACAAGCGGATCTGACCAAACTGCGCACCGCAGGTTGTGATGTTGAATTCAAGACAGTTGCAGAAGGCGTTGCCGAATACTTGACTATCCAAAACAGTTAAGCACCACAAGGTGGTAGAACCATAACCTGCCACCTTTACTCAAGTGCAATAGCCTGTATCATTCCTAACTATCTTTTTCTCATTTAAACCACTTCGCCCACACACGAATAGGTAACTAGACACGCCATGACCATAAAACGTGATGACTTCGACCCTAAAGCATATAACCCTGAGTTTAAGCGCCACTTTCTGTCGCCTAAGTACTGGGGCACGTGGTTAGGTGTTATCTTATTTTTACCGTTATCATTAATGCCTCTGGGTTTACAAAAGTGGTTAGCGAAAACCATAGCCAAAAAACTGTGTAAATCCCACAAAGGTCCAGCTCACCGAGCGAGGGTTAACTTTGAGCTGTGTTTTCCGGAAAAGTCGTTCCAAGAACGTGAAACTTTGATAGAAAAAACACTCTACACAGCAGCCATGTTCTTTTTTCGCTTCGGGTTACTAAGTTTACGCTCACCAAAATGGCTTCAGAACCGTTGCCAAATTCGCGGCCTAGACATTTTACGACAGCACATTGATAACAACGAAAATGTGATTTTAATGGTTCCCCACTCTTGGGCAATTGATGTGCCTGCTATCTTGCTCGCTTCAATGGGAATGCCAGTTTCTGCAATGGCGAAGAAACAAAAGAATGATGTTGCTGACTGGCTGATGCACAAGCAAAGAGTCCAATACGGTGGCCGTGTTTATGAACGCTCAGGTGGCATTAAGCCTTTTCTGAAATCCATTCGAGATGGCTATGTAGGGTATTATCTACCTGATCAAGATCACGGCCCAGAGCATAGTGTGTTTGTGGATTTTTTTGCAACACGTAAAGCAACGCTACCTGGTTTAGGCAAAATTGCGAAACTATCACGCTCAAAAGTACTGCCTCTATTTGCGTCGATGAACACTGAAGATGGTACGTTTGATATTGAGATTTTACCAGCGTTTGAGCTGGATAAAGGCGAAGAGCAAGACGCTCGTACCTGTAATGAAGCCATTGAATATTTTGTCGGTGATAAACCCGAACAATATATGTGGGTACTACAGTTGCTGCACTCTCAAGAAGACGGCAATAACTATTACAATTTGTTTAAACCAAGATATAACAGCGACTGGAAAGTGCAGTGAAAGTATTTGTCGTAAGCTTGGCTCGATCACTAGATCGCCGAGAACGTATTGAAGAAAAGTTAAAACAACAAGGCATTACGTTTGAATTTTTTGATGCAGTAGATGGCTCTGTTGACCGTTTTCTTCATTCAGAAAAAAGTCGTCCAACCATTACTCTACGCCGCAAAGGGTATCAATTAAAAACCAGTGAAGTCGCCTGTTTTGCAAGCCATTACGAGTTGTGGGTTCGATGTGTTGAGCTTGATGAACCGATCGTCATCTTAGAAGACAACGTCGACCCCGTAGAAGGGCTGAAGCAAGTACTCGAACATACCCTTCCATTGACTTCTAATTATGACTACATCAAATTGTCTGCCACTCAGAAGCGTGTATTCACCCCAATCGTACCTATTGATGATAATCATATGCTAGGGGGATACTCAGCAGGCACTTGTGGTACCACCGCTTATATCGTCACACCTAAAGCAGCATCAAAGTTTGTTATGCATGCTCAAAAGTTTATTGAACCAGTCGATGACTACATGGAAAAACCATGGAGACATGGTGTTCAAGTTTACAGCGTGTCTCCAGATCTCTTTACTAGAGCAGAGATTGCTTCGACGATTGGTGGTAAAAGAAAAGATAAATCCAAAATGACTCTTGCGAATAAAATATACGCTGAACTTTTTAGAACTTATGAGTCAATTTTGAAATTCCTATACTGGAAAAACAAAGCATGAAGATTTTAGTCATTGGCCCTGCATGGGTCGGCGATATGGTAATGTCGCAATCGTTATATATCGTATTAAAGCAACGCCATCCAGATAGCCAAATTGACGTTATCGCTCCAGGATGGTGTAAACCGATTCTTGAGCGTATGCCAGAAATCCATCAAGCGATTGAAATGCCTATCGGTCATGGTGAGTTTAACTTATTAGGCCGCAGGGAAATTGGCAAATCGTTACGTGAAAAGCAATATGACCACGCCTATATCTTGCCTAAATCAGCGAAATCGGCACTGATCCCATGGTTTGCCAACATTCCTCTTCGTACTGGCTGGAAAGGAGAAATGCGCTATGGTTTATTGAATGATTTACGCCCTAACATGAAGTCTTTTCAGTACATGGTAGAGCGCTATGTAGCGTTAGCTTATCCAAAAGCAGAAATGGTGGATTCTAACTCTCTCGGCGGGCTTGAAACCTTGCCTCGCCCACGCCTTGAAATCAACGCGGCAGAGCAACAAGCCACGATCAAAAAGTTCAACTTAGCCCAAGACCTACCAATTATCGGACTGTGCCCAGGAGCAGAGTTTGGTCCTGCCAAAAAATGGCCCGAAACACACTACGCTGAAGTTGCGACACAAATGGCTCGTTCTGGGCATCAAATCTGGTTGTTTGGTTCTCAAAAGGACTTAGAGACTTGTAACAATATTCGCGCACTTGTTCCGACGCAATTCCATGAGCACATTCATGTTCTGGCAGGCCAAACCAGCTTAATTGAAGCGGTCGACCTACTTGCTGCATGTAAGACTGTTGTCGCGAATGACTCAGGCTTAATGCATGTGGCAGCTGCGGTTGGTTGTAATGTTGTTGCAGTGTATGGCTCAACTTCACCGAAGTACACCCCCCCACTCGCAGAAAAAGTGGAGATTGTTCATACCGATATTGATTGTCGCCCTTGTTTCCAGCGTGAATGTCAATACAAACACCTTAAGTGTTTGACAGAACTTTCGCCTAAGCAAGTGCTAGATAGTATCCAAAAACTTGACGCCATTACGATAAGCTCATGTTAGTTCGTATTGTTTATACCTTACTACTCGCCCTAGCGTCACCGCTGCTTTTATTTGGTTTGTACAAGAGCAAACCAAATAAGCCTCAGTTTGGCTCTCGCTGGAAAGAGCACTTTGGCATAACTCCCAAGCTAAAAAGCAACGACAAACCTATTTGGATACATGCCGTATCTGTTGGTGAAAGCATAGCAGCAACACCTTTAATTAAAGCCCTTAAGGAACAAAACCCCGAACAATCTATTCTAGTTACTACAACAACAAGTACCGGAGCTGAACAGATTGCTAAGTTGGGTGATTTAATTGAACACCGCTATATGCCAATTGACTTTGGTTTTGCTATCAAAGGTTTTCTTAAATCAGTACAACCAAAACAAATGTTGATCATTGAGACTGAGCTGTGGCCAAACACGCTTCACCATGTTTACAAAGCGGGTATCCCTATAACAGTCGTGAATGCTCGCCTATCTGAAAAATCGTGTCAGAACTACGCCAAAATACAGCGGCTTTTTAACCAGCTTCATCCATGCCTAACTCAAGTACTCTGCCAAACGGATTCAGATGCAGAGCGCTTCGAACGCTTAGGCGTTGAGAAAAAGAAACTATCCGTTACTGGCTCGATTAAGTTCGATATTCAAATATCAGAGCAAGTGAAACAGCAAGGACAGCAGCTTCGAGCCCAACTTG
The DNA here is from genome assembly GCF_033339735.1 of Vibrio sp. 2033. Lineage (NCBI taxonomy): Bacteria > Pseudomonadati > Pseudomonadota > Gammaproteobacteria > Vibrionales > Vibrionaceae > Vibrio > Vibrio sp. 2033. Next base: position 186,034 of record NZ_JAWOVC010000008.1, on the reverse strand, counting down.
GAAACGATCGTCCGATTTGGATTGCAGCTAGCACCCACAAAGGCGAGGACGAACAGGTATTAGATGCACATAGACAAGTTTTAAAATCTCATCCAAATGCTTTACTCGTTTTGGTTCCTCGCCATCCAGAACGATTTGATGATGTATTCACGCTTTGCCAACAGCAAGGCTTTAACACTGTGCGTCGCACTTCAACTCATGCAGTAGAGACGAATACTCAAGTATATCTCGGCGATACTATGGGTGAGATGCTAACGTTGATGGGTGCAGCGGACATCTGCTTTATGGGCGGTAGCCTAATTGGAGATAAGGTTGGTGGGCACAATGTATTGGAGCCTGCTGCTTTGGGCGTCCCTATTATAAATGGTCCAAGCTTCTTTAACTTCAAAGAAATCGTACATGAAATGAAGCAGAACAACCTCATCAAAATTGTGAAAAATGAGGATGAACTGGCAAGAGCTATCGTGGCTCTAATTAAAGACGTCGCAGCTCATGAGCGCATCACGTCAGAGCTTGCTCATTTTATGTTAGCAAACTCAGGCTCCTTACAACGTACCACCACAGCCACCTCTTCTATCTAAAAAAGCCGAGTATTAACTCGGCTTTATTTTAAGCTTTAGTTTTAAACCAACGCTTTATTTTCTTTAGGTAATGTTTTTTCGATTTTTTCAGATATATACTTAAAAAGCATATCCAATACTTATAGCGATAGATCTTGTTCAAACCAAGAATACGGATTTTATATTGCTCAAACTCTCGGTCTTCTGCCGTTGGGTCTTTTGCTTGCTGGAGACTCCAAGAGCCCTCATGCATGCTACGATAAACCGACATTTTTTCAGGGAGGTACCAGGCGCCTTGCTCGATACTATTGATAATCTGCAACACAGAGTGCTCGCCATAAAGCTTGAAAAAGTCTTCATGTTGATAAATTAGGTCAAAAAACGGCTCTTTTCTAATAAACATCGATGCCATAGGCATAGTGTCTCCGCCCTTCTTAATGACGTACTGATAAGGTATTTTCTTTTCTAAATCGCCTTGGTATCCGTATTTCTTGTCAACCAACTGGTCTTTTAGCAAAGTCAAAGAAGGATGAAAACAAGCATTAATATCCTTATGGTTTGCCAAAGCTTCAAGCTGTTTTTGAAGCTTGTTGTCATCAACCCAATAGTCATCACCTTCACAAAAAGCGATGAACTCCCCATCAACATGAGGCAACATGTTAAAAAGTACAGCTGATGACCCTTTAGAGTATATATTCTCCTCTGGATAAATTCTCTTTATTTGGCATTTCCCAGAATACTCATTAAAAACTCTATCGATAATTTTTCGACTATTGTCAGGAGAACAATCATCATGTATAAGCAACTCGTATTCAAAGTCTACTGTCTGATTAAGTATAGATAAAAGTGTCTGCTCAATATATTTTTCGTGATTATAGCAAGTACAAATAACCGAGACTTTGGTGGACATTTTATTCCTCTGTCTTCTATTTTATTTAATTAAGAAGAGTTATATCTTTTTAGCAGGATTACCTAGAACGGTGGTATTTGACCTCACTTTGGTAAATACGACAGCTCCCATGCCAACTGTCGCATCATCTGCTACTTTAACTTTAGGGTGGATAGTTGCTCCGGAGCCAATCAATACTCTCTCACCAATTTCTACATGACCATTGATGGTATTGCTTCCTAGTAAAGAGGTATAGCGACCAATTTTGACATCATGTCCAATAGCACAATTACAGTTGATGAGCGAAAAGTCACCAATAGCTGCACCAGGAGAGATGCTGCAGTTTGGGTTAATAATTACACCTTCACCTATTAAAGAGAATGGGCTCAACACAACACTAGGGTGAATAAATGAGATAGCATTACCGCCTTTATCTTTTAGCATTTCGGCAATACTAGCGCGAGCATAACCTTCCCCTCCAAATGCCAAAATAAAATCAAACTGTTCAAGATCATCTAGCATGGAGATTGATTTTACTTCGTGGCCATAAAATGTTGTTCCTGATACAAAATATTCGTCAGTCACACAAAAACACAAGAAACGTTCACGAATATCATTTACATCTTGTATCCAGCTGTACACTTCCGCAGCTAGACCACTAGCTCCAAATATAATAATTGGATTAGACATTATTTACCCCTGCTCAATCTCGGTTTTTTCAACGTGTATTTTTAATAAGCCAAACTCATCATTTATCACGATGCTATTTTCGCTACTATTTACAGATTTATCGCTTGGTTCATCAATAAACTGATAAGCACGTACAGAGTATCTATCACCATCATTATCAATTAGAGCCTTAGGAAAAACTTTAAATGGTCCATAATCTAATGCTCTCAATATGCGATAGTTCTCAAGCGTTGATTGTTTTATATCTAGCCAGCCATTTCCGGGGATATCTTTGGACAGATACAGATAGTCGTATCTCAATGGCTGTTTAGTCAAGCAAGGAGTACTGCCTGTTTGCAACAATTCATCAATTACGTTTGAAAAGGCTTCTAATCCGGCATGCATACATTTATGAGCGACCTGATATGCTTTGTCATGCTTATCAACTAATACGTCGGAAAAAGCAATAGCCTCACCAGTGTCTACACCTTCATCAACATAATGCCAAGTGACACCGGTTTTTTCTAATTGATGAAAAATAGCCCAACTAGGTGCGTTTCTTCCTCGTAAATTTGGTAAAAGTGCATTATGAAAATTGATAATAGTTACATTCTTTAAAGTCAGTAACTTCCCTTTAAAAAGGTAGTTATTATTCGCACTGATGATTAATGTATTACCAGACAGCCACCTGAGTAACGAAGACTCGATATCTTCTTTCGTATGCTTAAATTGATATGCGACGTCGTGTTTTTGAGCAAATGACTCAAGAGTAGAAAAAGGTTGCATCTCTGTCTGTAACAATTTCAGCGTCACATCATATTGAAGAAGCTTGGAAGCAACGTCTTGAGCTATCTTACCAAAACCGATCACGATTACGGTTTCAAACTTTAATTTAGACACTGCGCCCTCCATCAATCACAAGATCTAAACCAGTCACCCAGCGAGACGCTCTGCTACTCAAAAAATAACAGGCCTCTGCAACATCTTCAGGTTTGCCTAAACCTAAAGGATATAGGTTATGTAACTTTTCAAGTGCTGCTTCGCCCAAATCAACCGCTACATCTTTTGTGTGCTTGGTCTCAACCCATCCAGGCGAAACGGTATTTACTCTGATTTTACGCGGAGCTAATTCTCTAGCCATTGATTTACTTGCAGAAATCAAAGCCCCTTTTGCTGCAGAATAAGCAACTAATCCTGGCTCACCAACGAAATGGGCAATGCTAGAAATCAGTGTAATACTTCTATCCTGAGACTTATCTGAATATAAAGCGTTCGAAAAAAGCTGGCAAAGGATCAAGTGACTATTTACGTTCGTTTGCATAGTCAAAAGAAGCTCTTCATCCGATACTAACTTCAACGGCAAGATTTTATGGTAGCCCGCAGCACAGATAAGATCTGTAACTTTACCTTGCTCAGTAACGATCTTTTTCAGCAGCGGTTTTAATGATGAAGGAGACTTCAAATCCCAAACATAAGCGGCTGAGGAATCTTTTCCTAAAGATTCCTCAGCGGTTTTAAGGCTCTCTTCATTACGTCCAAGAAGGATCACAAAGTTTCCCTTTTGAACATGTTTGTGAGCAATACTCAAGCCAATGTCTGAAGTCGCTCCTGTGATAAGAACTTTTCTTTTCATCGAAATTACTGAGGAAGTAGCTCGAGCAATTGACCCACAGTTTTTCGTTCGATTAAATCACCGTGTCCAATTTCTACTTGATATTCATCTGCGAATAAAGTGATAAGAGATAATTGGGCTAAAGAGTCCCACTCTTCCGTTTCTTGATATTCAAAATCAGGAGTTAGCTCTTCTACTTCCAACTCTAGGATCTCAGCTAGTTCTTCCAAAAAAACAGTCATTTATACATCCAACTTAATTAGTTTACATAGTGTAAGTTCATTGACATCAATCAAGGTCGCCCCCCAACTCAGACCTACACCAAAGCCTGATAATAGTGCTTTTTTACCCTCAAAGCCCGAATTCTTCATCCAAGATGATAAAATCGACATTGGGACAGTTGCGGACGAAGAGTTACCATAAATAGTCACTACCTCTGAAGGTAACTGCTCTTCCGTTACCTTCAGTGCTGAACGGAAACGATCCAAGATAAACTTATTTGCTTGATGAAAGAAAAAGTAGTCAATCTCTTCTGGTTTTGTGTTCGTTTCAATAAACTCTTTAATAAAATTGATTACCGTTGTTTGAGTAAACGTAAAAACATCTCTACCTTGCATGACCAAATGCTCAGAACAACGCCAATTTCCTTCTTCGTCCTCAGCAAGAGCGGCAGTATCAGAGGTACAAGGGTTTACCATACCACCTGATGGGATCATTAAAGCTTTTGCTCCTTTACCATCATGTTTGATCTCAAGAGGGGCCTTCACATTTTCCGCTCTTCTTTCTATTAAAGTGATAGTAACTGCATCCCCAATAAGAGGGTATGAGTTACGATCTTTTAAAGAAACCTTACGGCTTAAAACATCACCAGCAATTAGCAACACTTTTTGCGCATCACTATTACGAACTAGGCTCGAAGCTTCAAACAAACCTCGAATATAGCCATTGCAACCATCGTTGATGTCCATGCAATAACAATCGGTTTTAAAGTCAAAAGCGCCATGTACTATCGAAGCCGTTGACGGAATTGGGTAATCAGGAGTTTGAGTTACCACCAAAATTCCATCCACATCCTGATAGTCGCACCCAAGAGTGGTTGACAGGTCCTCAAGCAAAGGAAAAATCATATCAGTGAGCGCCGTTTCTTTTGAAACAACATGATGTTGATTGTATCCCATTAGCTTCTTCAGCTTTTTAGAACTCTGCTCTGTGTGTGAGTAGTTTTTTATCTCATCATCAAAGTAAGAAATATGCTTTGGAACGGCTGCGACTATCCCTTTCAGCGAGATATTGCCAATATCACTTTTCATAAATTAACCTTGAATCGTTTTAAGATACTCACCAATAACATGCGGCGAAACAAAATTCTCAGGAACCAAACCTTCACCAGGAATTGAAATAGCTAGCTGAGCTTCGATCTCACTTACTAGGACTAACAAATCAAAAGAGTCCAACAGACCTGATTCAAAAAGTTCAGTATCTTTAGCAAACTCATGTTCTGGTTTCATTGTGGTTAAGATTGCTATAATTTTTTCACACATACTACTATTTAACCTTTACAAATTCTTGTAGTGCTTTCTCTGAAAAAGCTTTTCTATTTAACTTACCATTTGGCGTAAAAAGCATTTCTTGTACAAAGCCAATCTTGCTTGGAATCATGTACTTTGGTAAACGTTTCGTCAGTGCAACTTTAAGCTCAACTTCACTCATCGAACTACTGCATTGAACAAAAGAATAAAGCACTTTATCTTCTGATAAATAACCAACAACACACTGTTCGACAGCATCTAGCTCCATGATCTGAGACTCAATTTCACCAAGTTCTATACGATAGCCATTGTGCTTAATCTGGAAGTCTTTTCTACCAATATAATAAATTAAACCATCAACAAGTCTAACCAAGTCTCCGGTACGATAGATCATATCAATGTATTTATCTTGAAGTGGGTTTTGACAAAATACCTCTTCTGTTTTTTCTGAGTTAGCCCAATACCCAAGCGCTAAGCTAGAGCCTCGAACGCACAATTCACCTTCATCATTACGTTGGTCGTTTTCATCTAGGATTAGAATTCCTGAGTTATGGCAAGGGATCCCTATAGGTAAGCTATCCCCATCCCAGTCTGACGGCACATCATAGTAGGTGCAATCAACGGTAATTTCTGTTGGTCCGTACAAGTTAGAGTAATGAGCATTAGGATGCTTATCTAACCAGTACTTAATCGTCTTCGCTGGCATTACTTCCCCAGCAAACAATACATTCTTCAAGCATGGCAATTGAAACTGATCAAGTAACTTAAGGTTCGCAATATTTACAAGCAATGAAGGAACCCAGAAGATCGTTGTTATTGCTTTTTCTTTCAGGTATTCAAGTGTTTTCTGAGGAAAAATAAACACGCTTTCAGGAATAACATGCAATTCTGCCGCATTAGACAACGCCAAATAGATGTCTAAAGTCGAGTTATCAAAGAATAGTGGTGCTTGACTACCAATAATATCAGCCTTGCTCACTTCATAGGCTGAATTAGCCCAATCAATATAATCAATAACACTAGAATGGCAAATAGTGACACCTTTTGGTGTGCCTGTAGAGCCTGAAGTAAAAATTATATAACATGGATCTTTATCAATAACGGTTTGATTAAACTTTTCGATATCAGCCCAAATATCTTGCATAGGTAGCTTAGATGTTGGTATTTCATCGATATTAATAGTTGAAATTGGACTATCTAATTCTAATGAATTTAATAAATTTCGAGACGTTTCATCATAAAGAACAAGACAATCTTGAAGGTTAGATAAGATCTTTAATAGTCGTTCTTTAGGTGAGTTAATGTCTACGGGGCAGTAAATCCCTCCAGCCATTGTCGCAGAAAAGATCATGGAGAGTGCATTTACAGATTTTTTCGCAAACACAACAATCGGCTTGTTTAAACTTCCCTGCTGTCTTAGTTGCAATGAGATAGCATATGACTTTGCTGTACTTTCTGCATAAGTCAAAGAGTGGATCGAATCCGAAACACAAATATTTTCTGGATGTTTCATCGACGATGCTTGTAGATATTTCAGGATGCTGTTTCTCATCTTATACTCTCTTTTTGCAACCAATCATGATTTTTTAAGTATTTGTTTTATCTTGTTTACCATTGATTCACACAAATCAAAATATATAGGCAAGCATAAGATCCTTTTACTAGTCGAGCGACTAACTTCACATGGAGTTCCTTCATGACCATAACTATCGACAAGATCTAAACTTGGATAAAAGTACCTTCTTGGAAAAATGTTATTCGCTTCCAAGTTAGCCTTAGCTCTAAGTAATGACTGCTCCGAGTCAAACACGATTGGTACGTACGCACCATTAGGTTTTGAGCTATCCGACCAATATTGCATTTGGAAAACATCAGAAAGGTGGGTTTGATAACTTTGCCATAAGCCTCTTCGCTTGGTCATGATACTTTCTATATCATCTAGAACACAGTGACCCATAGCGGCTTCAAACTCATTCATCTTGGCATTGGTTCCAACACCTTCTATTGAATCCGGTCCTGTTATTCCAAAGTTAATCATAGAGCGTACTTTAGCTGCTAGCTCATCACATTGTGTAATCACAGCTCCACCCTCTATCGTGTGGAATAACTTTGTGGCATGGAAACTTAATGTACTTATATCACCGTACGTTAATACACTTTTTTTATTTAGGTCCACACCAAAAGCATGAGCGGCATCATAGATAACTTTTAGACCGTGCTTGTTTGCTATAGCTTGAATCTCATTTACTTTACATGGGTTACCAAACACGTGCACCGGTACTATTGCAGACGTTTTTTCTGTAATAAGATCTTCAATTAAATCAGGATTGATATTAAAGGTATCACTTTCAATATCACAAAAAACAGGGGTTAAATTTTCCCAATTAAGCGTGCTTGTGGTCGCAGCGAAAGAGAAAGGTGTTGTGACCACCTCTCCAGCTAGATTAAGTGCTTTGTAAGCAACTTGAAGTGCCAATGAGCCATTTGCAACCAATATAACATGCTTAACACCAAGATACTCAGCTAGTCGAGATTCTAAATCCTTAACGAGAGGACCACTATTGGTCAACCAACCGCTCTCGTACACACGATCAACATATTGTTTATACTTATCTTTTGACGGTAGATATGGTTTTGTTACAGGAACAATTTCATTGCTCATCATTTAATATCTCATTGCAACTAACGAGTAGTGCTATTTTTGTTCGGTGACTAACTCGGAAAGGTAACGTCCGTAATCATTTTTTTGCATCGGTTTTGCAATGGATAGTATCTGGTCTCTTGTTAACCACCCATTGCGCCACGCAATCTCTTCTAAACAGGCAACTTTAAGACCTTGAACATTTTCAATGGTTTGAACAAACGAAGAAGCTTCATGTAGGCTTTCATGCGTTCCAGTATCTAACCAAGCAAAGCCGCGCCCTAGTAATTGAACATTCAGGTCACCTTGCTCAAGGTACATTTGGTTTAGCGTCGAAATCTCTAATTCACCACGAGCTGAAGGTTTGACTTTTTTTGCCAATTCGACGACTCGGTTATCATAAAAATACAGCCCAGTGACAGCATAATTGGATTTAGGCTTTACTGGTTTTTCTTCAATCGAAATCGCCTGCATATTGGCATCAAATTCTACAACGCCAAATCGCTCAGGATCTTTAACCTGATAACCGAATACCGTCGCGCCACGGGTCTTCATCGCAGCTTGCTGAAGGATAGGTGTGAACCCTTGCCCATAAAAGATGTTGTCACCCAGCACCAAACATACTGAGTCATCGCCAATGAATTCTTCACCAATGATGAAGGCTTGAGCTAAGCCATCTGGGCTTGGTTGAATCGCGTATTGCAACTCAATGCCAAACTCTGAGCCATCACCTAATAGACGCTGAAAACCCTCCTGGTCTTCTGGCGTGGTGATGATCAAGATTTCACGAATGCCCGCAAGCATAAGTACTGACAACGGGTAGTAAATCATTGGTTTGTCATAAACCGGCAGTAACTGCTTAGAGACACCGCGTGTAATAGGGTAAAGGCGAGTGCCCGAGCCACCTGCTAAAATAATGCCTTTCATTATTCGCCCGCTCCTAATCGCTCTAAACTGTATGAACCATCAAGCACACGTTGCCACCATTGTGGGTTGTTTAGGTACCATTCGACGGTTTTGCGAATACCGCTTTCAAACGTTTCTTCTGGCGTCCAGCCAAGCTCTTGAGCAATCTTGGTGGCATCAATTGCGTAGCGCACATCATGACCAGGGCGATCTTTCACATACGTGATCAAAGATTCATAAGACTCAACACCTGCAGGTTTGTTTGGTCGCAGCTCTTCAAGTAGCGAGCAAATGGTTTTCACCACTTCAATATTCGCTTTTTCATTGTGACCACCAATGTTGTAGGTTTCACCGACTTCACCTTCGTTGACCACTTTGTAAAGCGCGCGAGCATGGTCTTCCACAAACAGCCAATCTCGGATCTGCATACCATCACCATACACAGGCAACGGCTTGCCATCGAGGGCATTTAGAATCATCAGAGGGATCAACTTCTCTGGAAAGTGATACGGGCCATAATTGTTGGAGCAATTAGTGATAAGTGTTGGTAAGCCATAAGTACGTTGCCAAGCGCGAACCAGGTGATCGCTCGAAGCTTTAGATGCAGAATATGGGCTGCTCGGCGCGTATGAGGTGGTTTCGGTGAACAAATCGTCCGTACCCTCTAAATCGCCATACACTTCATCCGTAGAAATATGATGAAAACGGAATGCCGATTGGCGCGCTTCATCTAGGTTCGACCAATATTGACGGGCCGCTTCGAGCAGATGGTAAGTGCCCATCACGTTGGTCTCAATAAAAGCAGCAGGACCATCAATAGAACGATCGACATGAGACTCAGCCGCCAAATGCATCACCCTATCGGGTTGATGCTCTGAAAACACGCGATCTAGTTCAGCTCGGTCACAGATATCCACTTGCTCGAAGTAGTAACGTTCACTCTCTGAGACATCAACCAGTGATTCTAGATTCCCTGCGTAGGTCAGTTTATCTAAATTGATGACGGTATCTTGGGTGTCACGAATGATATGTCGGACAACAGCTGACCCAATGAAGCCTGCTCCACCGGTTACTAATATTTTCATTACAAATGTTACCTACGTTAATTTTTGTGCCATCAGATACACATGAATACTTTATGATTATTGTAGTTTATAGACTCACTCGAGCATCGTTAGACTCAAGAAGGCTTACTTAGAGCAATCAATATAAAATGATAAAAAACTCAATTAAGATTGAGAAGCATAACCGTCCTGAAAATGTTCAAAATCGGATTCTTGCCAAATAATCTGTCGCTTTAAACGCTCTTTATTAAATGAACGCAGAAGTCTATTTAGATTTTGATGCTTCCAGTCACCAGAAGTTTCAAAACGACACTTATCAAAATCGATAATCCATACCTTATCTTTGTCGTCGATCAAGATATTGTGGATATTCAAATCGGTATGGTTAACGCCAACCTGATGCATCTTGGCAATTTCTTGCCCTATTTTCTGATACATTTCTACCGATAAAGACTGTTCTTGCAAGATACTAACCAGATCTCTGGCGTTTGGGATTCGCTCACTTAATAAATCAGCTTGATAGAAGAGTCCTGACTTTACGGCTCTTGCTGCAATAGGACGAGGAACGTGCACCCCAGCCTCAATTAGCGCCAACAAAAGCTGAAACTCTTGCGCACAACGGGTGTTATCCCAGCCAGAGAACCAATAATGATCGTTAACTAACTTCCCAAACAAACCGCCACGACGGTAATGACGTAGTGCCGCTTGCATGTTCTCTAGTTGGATAAACCATGTCGTGCCTCGCCCCGTCGCACTGCCAACCACCTTGTCTAAGGACTGCCAGTATTCCGCATCAAATATCGGTTGGCTAGGGTCTGTAATGATCTCGTCATCAAACCAGATCACTTGGTTGTTGTTTTTATACTGTTGAGTCATGCGCTCACCCTCTAGCCTAAATACCGGCTGGCTAATATATACAACCAAGTAAATGCAGCAAACGCCAAAGCAACCATAACGGCAGCAGAGCCTATATCTTTAGCTCGCCCACTGAGTTCATGCCGTTCAATACCGATACGATCCACTACCGCCTCAATCGCTGAGTTTACAAGCTCTACAATCAAGACTAATACCACGACCCCGATCATTAAGATACGCTCAACCATGCCGACATCCACTAGCCAAGCCAAAATCACAGCAATACTCAACAGAGCCAACTCTTGTCGAATGGCAGCTTCATGCTTAAAAGCCGCTTTTAATCCTTGGATCGAATAACCCGTCGCTTTAACGATGCGCTTTAGCCCGGTGTTACCCGGCTTGCCAGATTCTTGCGATTGATGTGGTGTTGTCTTTGACATTGCAGAACACTTATCAGTACTTAGCTATATTCGAGCCGTGTATTTTACATTTATTGGGGATGTCTGCATAATTTACCTGCCTCTATTCATCGAATCAGACAATAATTATGTTCACTTCTGCCCCATCGTCACTATGCGTCTTGCGTTTGTCCGCTATCGGAGACGTTTGCAATACTATCGCCAGCATTCAAGCTATTCAGAAACACTGGCCTTCGACCCAGATTACTTGGATAACGGGTAAACTTGAAGCCCAGTTATTAGCCGCCATCGATGGTGTAGAAGTGATTGTTTTTGATAAAAAAGCGGGACTTGATGGCTACAAATCACTTTGGCGACAGCTGAAAGGCAGAGAGTTTGATGCGCTATTGCATATGCAGTACGCGATTCGAGCGAGTGTCGCAACGTTGGGCATTAAAGCAAAATACAAACTTGGTTTCTCTTCTGATAGAAGCCAGGACTTTCAAACACTATTTACCAATGTCAAAGTGCCTTCCCCGCAATCTCTGCATGTCGCAGATGGCTTAATGGCCTTTGCCCATCAAATTGGGGTACCAAAGGCAGGACTAGACTGGGTACTTTCTTATTCAGACCACGATCAAGCTTGGGCAGAGTCTCATATTTCTCGTAGTAAACCTAACCTGCTGATTGTGCCTGGTGCGAGCAAAGCTTATAAAAACTGGAACGCGGAAGGTTATGTGGATGTGATTCATCACGCCAGAGCAAAAGGCTGGAACGTGATTCTGGCAGGCAGCCCTGCTCAGGTAGAATTGGATCTGGCAGAGGCCATTCAATCTCGCTTGGAAGAACCGTGTCTAAATTTAGTTGGACAAAGTTCAATTCTGCAAATGCTTGCGTTAATAGATAAGGTTGAAATGGTCATCGCCCCCGATACCGGACCAGCACACATGGCGAATGCAATGAAAACACCAATCATCGGGCTCTATGCACACCATAATCCGCTGCGAGTGGGACCTTACCGTTATCTAAAATACGTTGTCTCAGTGTATGAAGAAACGATCTTTGCGGAAACAGGTAAAAACAGTCACGAGTTAAGCTGGCGAACTCGCGCTAAAGATGAAACGGCAATGAACCGCATTACCAGCACTCAAGTAATGAGCATGTTCGATCAAGTCTTAGAAGATTTGTATCCTCAATACCAGTAAACTTACTGTCTTGATTTGTTAAGAAGGAAATGACCTTGTCCAAACCAACCTTAGCCGTTGCCTTAATTGTAAAAAATGAAGAGAAGCACTTACAAGCTTGTCTAGACACAGTAAAAGATTGGGTCGATGAGATTGTCCTTCTAGACTCGGGCAGCACTGATCGCACCGAAGAAATCGCCCGACAATACACAGATAAGTTTTACACCAACCTAGATTGGCCAGGATTCGGTAAACAGCGCCAACTGGCGCAGCAATACGTTACGGCAGACTACGTTTTGTGGCTTGATGCGGACGAACAAGTCACTCCAGAGCTAAAAGAAAGTATCTTACACGCGGTATCAGCCAATAAGCCGAACGTTTTATACAAACTTAATCGACTAAGCTCAGCGTTTGGTAAGTTCATCTACCATTCTGGTTGGTCTCCAGACTGGATTGTGCGCTTATATCGCACCGAATATACACAATATAATGATTCGCTCGTTCATGAAAAAGTTGATGAGAAAAACTATCAAACTGAAAAACTGGATGGTCGACTGCATCACTACACTTACGAGCACCTTCATCATTACATCAATAAAACCACTGGCTACCTCAAGGCCTGGACGGATGAACGTGAAGGTAAAAAGAAAGCGGGTTTAACGACCGCTATCGTTCACGCTCTTGCTAGCTTTTTGAAGATGTATGTGCTCAAACGAGGCTTCCTTGATGGCAAGCATGGCTTCATTCTAGCTTGGCTAAGCATGCACTCTACTTTTGTAAAATATATCGATCTCTACTTACGTGAACAGGCAAAAAAATCATGAAAACGACTTTAATTATCACCACTTACAACTGGAAAGAAGCATTAAAAGCGGTGTTAGAAAGCGTGAAACGTCAAACCGTTTTGCCTGACGAAGTCATTGTTGCAGATGATGGCTCTCGAGAAGACACCAAAGCAATGGTTGACCAAATGCGTGAAGGTTTTCCGGTTCCACTGATTCATAGTTGGCACGAGGATAATGGCTTTCAGCTTTCAATGAGCCGCAACCGTGCGATCGCCAAAGCATCAGGTGACTACCTCATCATGATTGATGGCGACATGGTGCTGTCCCAAACGTTTATTGAATCACATAAGCAAGTCGCAAAACCAAATTGGTTTGTGCAGGGTGGACGTGTGTTAACGGATGAAAGCTGCAGCAAGGCCATCATGGAAAACGGCTTAGTGCCTTCCATTTTCAGCAAAGGCATTCGCAATCGTAAAAACTGCATCACCAACGCCTTGCTATCGAAATGGTTCTCTTACGAGCGTAATAACGATAAAGCCACTCGCGGCTGCAACATGGCGTTTTGGCGACAAGATGTCATCGAGGTGAATGGCTTCAACCAAGATTTTGTTGGATGGGGACGCGAAGACAGCGAGTTTGTTCATCGCATGTTGAATGCGGGTAAGTCACGTCTTTACCTAAAATTTGCAGGTGTAGGCTACCACTTGTACCACGTAGAAAACTCTCGCGCGTCACTCGGACAAAATGACGAGATTTTAGAAAACACAATTAAAAACAAGCTTAAACGCTGTGAGAATGGTGTTGATCAATTTCTAGAAGCTTAAGATTATAAAAAAGGGGCGTTTCGCCCCTTTTTATTGTTGCTGAGATAAAGCGAAGTACTTATCGGCAACCATCAATGAGATCAAACGCTCTTTACGTTTATCTTTGAACTGCTCAACCCACTGGTGCGCATTTTCAATGATCGCTAATGCTTCTTGCTCATTCGCTAGGTAATAATCCATCTTTTCGGGCAAATCCGAATAGTCATCCTTCACTTCAACATAGTGGACGCCTGCCTCTAACTTACCTTCCATAAACCAAGTCTCATATTTTGGCTTTGACATAATAACCAAGGAGTTAGACGACATAGCCCACTTAAGGTTGGTGGCCACATCATTGCCTTCTATACAGAGCAAAAACTTATACTGCAGTTGCTCTTCAATACTCATAAAGCCCTTTTCCCATGGTTTCCCTTCTACCGGGCGGGTCTGGCCAATATTGCATTGCGGATGGTTGTAAAACGCATGAATCACCTTTTTACGATGCGGCTGAAAACCCACGCCGCGCCACGCTACCATGTCCTTTTTATCTTGATAGCGAACAGGATCGTCAATAAATTTAAAATGACGAACTTGATTAAGTTTCAACACCACTGAATTTTGGTTGTTACCAAAAATAGGGCGGCTTTTTATAAAGCTCGGTACATTGGGGATGTGTGTAACATCGCCATTGATGTAGTTAAACGCAAAACTGGAAGGGAAATAGCGTACAACTTGGCGAAGATCGAAAAAATACGTCCAGCCTTTCGTTTTTTTGAATGTATCGATGGTCGAGTAACTTTGTTCTCGGCTATCGACTGAAAACGGCGTTTCACACTTATTGTAATAGTTCACCCGCTCAAGACAGCGTTGCAGCTCTGCCTCGGTCAGATTCGAAAGTAAACGCTTGGCTTGTGCTCGATATACAAAGCGAGGGATAAGTGTCGAGAGAGCGTTTGAGAAATAATAAGGGAACTTACTGTCTTTCATTCAGTTTTTCCCCAATCGCGATGGCTACTGGCTTGGGAACGAATTGTTCGATACTTCCGCCATGAATCGCTACTTCTCTCACGATAGTCGACGATAAAAACGCAAACTCTTCTTCAGGAGTTAAAAATACGCTCTCGATTCCTGGTAATAGCTTTCGGTACATGTTGGTCAGTCCAAACTCGTATTCAAAGTCTACCGTTGTTCGTAAACCACGAATAAGAACCTTAGCTTTCTCATCTCTCGCGAAATCCACTAATAACCCGGAGAACCCCTTTACCGTCACACCAGGTAAATGCGCTACAACGTCCTGCATCAGTGCAACGCGCTCTTCCAATGAAAACATAGTGTTCTTCGATGGGCTTGCGGCTACGCCAATCACAACCTCATCAAACATTTCGTGAGTACGTTCTATTAGATTGAGGTGACCATTAGTCACTGGATCAAAAGTGCCCGGATAAATGACTTTCATATAATTTACTAAGTTATTCGAAACTGATTGAATTATTGAGGCTCGAACGCAAGATTACAACAACTTAAGCTCGATAATAGCTCGACTTACTTCTGACACTCACTACAAAAGAAGGTATTACGTTGGCCAATCTTTAGCTCTTGAAGTCGTTCGCCGCACTCTGGGCATGGCTCTCCTGCTTTTCCGTAAACCAATAACTCTTGTGCAAAGTAACCCGGCTTTCCATCGGCTTGCGCAAAGTCTTTCAGCGTAGTCCCACCTTGCGTAATGGCAATCTCAAGTGTCATTTTGATATTTTCAACAAGTAACCCCCACTCTTGAGAAGTCAACTTACCTGCGGGCCTTGAAGGGTGAATTCGAGATTTAAACAACGACTCATTCGCGTAGATATTTCCGACACCAACCACGACTTTGTTGTCCATGATGAACTGCTTGACGGCAACACGCTTATTTTTAGCTTTCTCCGCTACATATTCCGCATTGAACTCTTCAGTTAAAGGCTCAGGCCCCATGTTTGCTAGCACAGCATGTGACTCGCCAGGAGCACACCACAGCCATGCCCCAAAACGACGCGGATCGTTATAACGCAGTATTTTTCCACTGCTTAGTTTGAGATCCACATGATCGTGCTTTGCTGGCGGAAAGTCAGCATCTAGAACACGTAAAGACCCCGACATGCCCAAGTGAACAATGGCTGTACCTGTGTTTGTCTCGATCAGTAAGTATTTCGCACGACGGCTAATCGCACGGATCACCTGCCCTTCCAATTTTTTAAGCTCTGTAGGAATATCCCAGCGCAATTTAGGCGTTCGAAAAGTAAACGACTGGATCGTTTGTCCAACCATGTGAGGGCTAATCCCCATACGGCTCACTTCAACTTCTGGCAACTCAGGCATTAGATTCTCCAATTCACCGGCTAATAGTTCTCGCTGCTAGCATAATCGAAAAGAAAAACGATAAATAGGGAGGCTTATTAGGGGTATAGACGCAAAAAGGCTCTACTCTGGCATAAGGTAGTTTTCATCGACGGAGATAGCGACCCATTTGTCTTGCCAGGTTTTAAATAGCCAAAAATCAGGTAAACGAAAGAAAGTCACCCGCTGCGGCTCTTCGAGATCCTGATACCAAACTTCTACCGTTTCAGGTACCGTCAGGTTAGGTTTTAAATGATCGTACTGTTCTGAGGTGAGCTCGGTCCCTTCCAATGATTGCCAGTGTGATACAAGTTCACTGATCGGTGCATCAACTTTGATGTTGGATTGCCATCGTCCATCATGCAGTTCAAACTCCCAGCCACTATAGTACAAAGACTCCACCGTATAGTCGGAGCGAAGTACATTTGGGTAAGGGTCTGCTTGGTCTGTTAATAGGTAAGTTTTGATCCACATCGGCGCATTTAAGATCACTATAAACGCGATAATGCCCAGAATAAGAATATTGTTCCATCGGCGGCGACGAGCCGGACTCACACGCATAACCATCTCTACTCTCTTATCGTTATGAGTAAATTACCAAAGAGTATTGAGCTTGACTAGAACAACGGTGTGCAAGTGAGTAGGGAGTGGTGACTAAGCGGCAGAGAGCGATCAATCAAAAATTCGAGTATAGAGTCGGACCAGTAAAATAACTTCAGCAGTACTTTATAATCCGATGACGTACTGAACACTTTATCTTCAGCACTTTTATTCAGGTAATAAAAAACCCAACTCGAAAGTTGGGTTTTTCAATTCATCAAAGAGACTGAAACCAATTATTTGATTTTTGCTTCTTTGTACATAACGTGCTGGCGAACTACTGGATCAAACTTTTTGATCTCAAATTTGCCTGGCATGTTACGCTTGTTCTTATCAGTTGTGTAGAAGTGGCCTGTACCTGCAGAAGATACTAGACGGATTTTCTCACGAACGCCTTTCTTTGCCATTGCTTATTTCCTCTTAAACGTTTTCGCCACGTGCACGCATGTCTGCAAGAACAGTATCAATACCTTTCTTGTCGATGATGCGCATACCTTTAGCAGATAGACGTAGTTTAACAAAACGTTTTTCGCTCTCTACCCAGAAACGATGAGTTTGTAGGTTCGGCAGAAAACGACGCTTAGTAGCATTTCGTGCGTGTGAACGGTTGTTACCCGTTACTGGACGCTTACCAGTTACTTGGCATACTCGTGACATGAATGTCTTCTCCAAAATCGTTTCAGCTCGATATCAACCTTGGTGGCCGAACCTCTCTATCTCTCGAAAAGAAGTTAGAGGTTAAGAACCGCTATGGAAAATCCATACAAGGCTATCAAAGGTCGCGCATTATACTAACTTGATATGCATTGCTCAAGACCCGAACAGATCCTTTTTACAGGTTTTCGTGATCTTTTTTTAGACAGCAGATTTTTTTAGCAGTCCAAGCTGAATTCAGTTAAAAATTTAGTGGCGTGGATGATAGCAGATTTTTAGCAACTAACAACCTAAAAAACGCACAGTTATATCCAGCCTCTTTCAGCAAAAGAGACACTTTCCCCATCTCCGATGACGAAATGGTCCAAAATACGAATATCCACCAATGCTAATGCGTCGGTGAGACGCCTTGTAATCCTTCTGTCAGCTTGGCTCGGCTCAGCAACGCCTGAAGGGTGATTGTGCGCCAAAATCAAAGCCGCCGCGTTATGATGCAGAGCACGCTTAACAACTTCTCTCGGATACACCGACGCTGCATCCAACGTTCCTTCAAATAAAATTTCATCTTTTATCACTCGGTGCTGGTTATCGAGAAAAAGAATATAAAAAGCCTCTCTTTGCCGATCCCTTAAAATAGAAGACAGATATAACTTAGTTTGGTCGGGGCTGGTTAAGGCATCACCACGCTTTAGCGTCTCCGCCAAGTAACGTTGTGTCATTTCTAGTACCGCTTGCAACTGAACATACTTGGCTTGCCCTAATCCTTTGTGACGACAAAACTCTTCTTCTGATGCTGAAAATAGTTGTCTGAGCGAACCAAAGTCTTGAATAAGGAAGTCTGCAAGCTCAATCACGTTCATTCCGCGGGTGCCTGTGCGCAAGAAGATGGCCAGCAGTTCGGCATCGGTCAAAGCTTGCGGCCCTCGTTGCAGTAGCTTCTCTCTGGGCATGGACTCATTTGGCAAAGCTTTCAGTATCATCTGATGTCTCTTTATATGGAAAGTGTCCCTATTCCACAAAACAAAAAGCGAAAGTCGAGTATGACTTTCGCTTTCTTCGTACCATCAGTGCTTTCCATGCAACTTAACAGTTCATCAGAGTTTAAAGTTGCCAACCAAGCCGTGAATTTCCGTTCCAGACTGTGATAGCTGCGTGCTGATTGACTCGGCATGCTGCAACGTCTCATTAATGTTGTTCACGATCTGTTGAATAGCCACTAAGTTTTGGTTGATGTCTTCTGCAACCGCACTTTGTTCTTCTGCGGCAGACGCGGTTTGAATACCCATATCTCGAATTGTTCCGATAGAATGATGAACACCAGAAAGAGATTGCTGAATGAGCGCAGATTCTTCCGCCGTTTTGACACCTCGTTTTTGGCTCACCGACATCGTACTGACCGCTCTTGATACACCATTTTGTAGCTGCTTGAGCATGTCGCCAATTTCATGAGTACTATTTTGCGTACGACTGGCTAACGAGCGCACTTCATCCGCAACGACGGCAAACCCTCGACCTTGCTCACCGGCTCTAGCCGCTTCAATCGCCGCATTTAGGGCCAACAAATTCGTTTGCTCGGCTATCTCGCCAATCACATCCAGCACTTTGGTTATTTTTTCGGTCTGTAAACTCAACTCAGAAATTGCATCTGACGTGCTGTCTATCTCCGTCACGAGTTCGGTAATGCCTTCTATTGCTTGCTCGACCTCATGCTGAGCGGCGGTGACTTGACTGTTGGCATCGTCAATTGCCTGCGCGGTCGCATTGGTATTGCTGGCTACTTCTTTGGCAGTCATGCTCATTTGCGTCACTGCCGTCACGACTTTGTCCGTCTCTAAACAGTGATCCTGCATTTGACCGCTCGCTTGGCTGGTCTGAGTGTTCAGGCTTTGAGAAACGGTCTGTACTGTCGTCGCAGAGCGATGAATGTCCTGCATCAGTGGGTGCAGCTTATCCATAAACTCATTAAACGCGGCCGCCACTTCACCGACTTCATCCTGACTTTCGACTTTTAAACGAGCCGTTAAGTCACCGCCGCCTGCGGCAACATCTTTTAATGAAGCCGCGACATGTTGTAATGGCTGAATGCCTTTAGACACCACGATACTGGTGAGAACACTGGTAATGATCAATCCAATAACGGAAATCAACACGGCAGATAATGTATGCTCTTTTAGCTCTTGAGTCTTTAACTCTCTGTGCATCGCAACTTGCTGGTCGATGTCATCAATATAAACGCCAGTACCTAAAACCCAGTCCCATTTCGATAGATATTCTGCATAGCCCAACTTAGGCGCTTGTGCGTCAATGGTCGGTTTGTGCCACGAGAAATAGAGGAACCCATCCCCTTTTTGAGAAGCGTCAATCAAGCCCGCAATAACTGCGACCCCATTTTCATCTTTTAAGTCGTAAAGGTTTTTACCCTCTAATGCAGGTTTGATGGCGTGCAACGTATTCACACCTTGAGAGTCGTAGGCAAAAAAGTAGCCATCGCTTTCAAAGCGCATGGCTTTCAGAATTTCTTTTGCTGCCTCTTTATTACTTCCATTTACATCCGCGTCGTATAACGGTTTTATCGCCGTCACGCCCATCATCATGTAGGCTTGTAACTCTTTCTTTTTCGTTTCGATGAGCTCTTGCCTGTCTCTTGCCAGCTCCGCTTCCAAACTTTTACTGCTGTTGATGTAATACACCACTGAGATCAACGTAGTGATCAACAACAGCGGAATTAGGGTTATCAGCAGCAATTTGTTTCGACTTTTCAACACCATGGTTTCCACTACCTCTTTTTCTTTTCAGACTTGCAAACTCCGCGCAACTTGTCTGTGAGGTAGGCGAGAATTTTCCCTTCCTCGGTCAGATTAATACTCTGGAGTTTGATGTGAATTATCTTCTCGTTATATATGCTCGGGCGGTCAGACTTTGAATTGTGTTAAAATCCGGTCATCAAATTGGAGATCTCACATGCAAACACTAGCAGGAAAGAAAATTCTACTCGGCATCAGTGGCGGTATTGCCGCGTATAAATGTGCGGAGCTAACCCGTCGCCTCATAGAGAGAGGAGCGCAAGTTCAAGTTGTAATGACGAAAGCCGCAAAAGAGTTCATTACCCCTTTAACCATGCAAGCCGTTTCGGGCCGTCCTGTCTCGGACAGTTTACTAGACCCAGCAGCGGAAGCCTCTATGGGCCATATTGAATTGGCCAAATGGGCAGATTTAGTGCTATTAGCGCCCGCGACCGCGGACTTAATCGCGCGCATGTCCGCAGGCATGGGGAACGATTTACTTACTACGCTCGTGCTCGCGACGGATTCCCCTGTTGCTGTTTCTCCTGCGATGAATCAACAGATGTATCGCAATATCGCAACCCAAGAGAACATCGCTACGTTAGCGCGTCGTGGTATGCACATCTGGGGTCCTGCGGCAGGAGAGCAAGCCTGTGGTGATGTAGGACCAGGTCGAATGCTGGAACCAATGCAGCTAGTACATCTATGTGAACAGTTCTTTCAACCAAAATTGCTAGAAGGTAAGTCGATACTCATTACCGCCGGACCAACTCGCGAAGCGATTGATCCAGTGCGTTACATTACGAACCATAGCTCCGGGAAAATGGGCTATGCATTGGCGAGCGCCGCAGCGCAGATGGGAGCAAAAGTCACCCTCGTGAGCGGTCCTGTCAGTTTAAATACGCCCGTAGGTGTTGAGCGCATAAATGTTTCCAGCGCACAAGAGATGCAAGAAGCCGTTATGACACATGCAAGCCAGCATGATGCCTTTATTAGCTGCGCTGCCGTTGCCGACTACCGCCCACAAACGATCGCGTCTCAAAAGTTGAAAAAGACAGAAGACAACGACGAAATGGTCATTAATATGGTTAAAAATCCTGATATTGTTGCATCTGTGGCAGCAATGACGGAGAAGCGTCCGTTTACCGTCGGTTTTGCGGCTGAAACCAATGATGTAGCGACCTATGCTCGAGGCAAGTTAACAAAGAAAAACCTCGATATGATCTGTGCAAACGACGTTTCGGTTGCAGGGCAAGGATTTAACAGCAACGACAACGCAATTACCCTTTACTGGCCTGAAGGTGAACTTGCGCTCGCTTTAGAATCAAAAGAAGCATTGAGCTTTAAAATTCTCGAAAAAATGCATCAATTGATGTAACTAACGTTTGAAAACCCTGCCAATTTTTTACAAAAGCTGGCATAAATTTGGTACAAAAATGACAACTAAGGGTGTTAAATCTCCCATTCCACCCTTAGTGGTCTAGTTTGAGGCGAAATAGCGTCTTATAATCCCCTCCGCTCAACTTTGTATTTTGAAAGGAAGTAACTAATGGCCGGCAGTAAAAAATCCAACCGTCGTGAAGAGATCTTACAAGCATTGGCAGAAATGCTTGAATCAACAGATGGCGCTTCACGTATTACTACGGCAAAACTGGCCAAGCAAGTCGGCGTTTCAGAAGCCGCGCTGTATCGTCATTTCCCAAGTAAAGCGCGCATGTTCGAAGGGTTGATTGAGTTCATTGAAGAAGCCTTGATGACACGCATCAACCGTATTCTAGACGACGAAAAAGATACACTAGAGCGTATTCGTATGGTGATGCACCTTATTTTGGCGTTCTCTGAACGTAACCCAGGTCTGACACGCATTTTGTCGGGTCATGCTCTAATGTTTGAAAATGAACGTCTACGTGAACGCATCAATCAACTCTTTGAGCGTATAGAAACACAATTGCGCCAAATCCTGCGTGAACGTAAGATTCGTGAAGGGAAGTCTTTCCCTGTCGAAGAGCGCATCCTAGCTGCGCAAATTCTGGGACAAGTTGAGGGGAGCCTAAACCGCTTTGTGCGTAGCGACTTTAAATACCAGCCGACTGCAAACTTTGACGAGTACTGGGCGCTTTTAAGTGCACAAATAAAGTAAAAGACTATGAGTAAAGACAAATACACGCAGCCCGAGTTTTCTCTTTCACTTCTTCACCCTCGTAACTGGGGCGTATGGCTTGGTTTTGGTCTGTTGGCCATCCTCGTCAATATTCTTCCTTATCGGCTGCTGCTTTCATTAGGTCGTTCACTCGGTAAACTTGGCATGCGCTACGGTAAAAAGCGTGTCCACGTTGCTCAGCGTAACTTAGAATTGGCCTTTCCAGACAAAACACCTGAAGAGATTCAACATATTGTTGAAGAGAACTTCAAAAATACCGGTATGGCACTGATAGAAACCGGAATCACTTGGTTCTGGCCGACTTGGCGCTTTAAAAACCTGATCGTCGAGAAAGATCTCGGCGCACTGCGTGAAAAAGCCAAAGAAGGTAAAGGCGTCCTACTTTGTTGTGTCCATGCTCTTAATCTAGAGATCACTGCGCGTGCTTTCGCCGTGTTAGGCGTGGCCGGGTACGGCGCGTTTCGTCCGCATAATAATCCTGCTTATAACTTTATCCAGTATTGGGGACGGACACATAACGGCAATAAACTGATTGATCGTAAAGATGTAAAAAAGATGATTCGTGTTTTACGCAGCGGTGAGCGTCTGTTCTATTTACCGGATCACGATTACGGTCGCAAAAAATCAGTATTTGTGCCCTTCTTTGCCGTAGACGATGCGTGTACGACAACAGGCACGAGCATTCTGGCGTATACCTCAAAATGTGCGATCATCCCAGGCTCAGGGTTTCGCAATGACGAAGGAAAGTACGACATCATCGCCGATAAGTGCATTGAAGCCGATTATCCACAAAAAGACGAAGTCGCCGCTGCCGCTTATATGAACAAGTATGTGGAAGAAGTCATTCTACGCGCTCCAGAGCAATGGATGTGGCTCCATAAACGCTATAAAACCATGCAAGATGAGCATGTCGAGAAAGGCATTCGCTATAAGTAAGTGGTCAAGGCGATGAATCCAAAAACAAAAAAGGGCAGATGAATATCCATCTGCCCTTTTTACTTTTTCGGAAAAAGTAACCAATTAAATGCCGTATTCTGCGCGGTACGCTTTAACTGCTTCTAGATGCTCTTTGTCTGTGCCTTTCTCTTCAAGGAAAGTCACAAGGTCAGTCAGGCTAACGATTGAGATGATTGCACAACCAAAGTCACGCTCCACTTCTTGGATCGCAGACAACTCACCTTTGCCTTTTTCTTGGCGGTCAATCGCAACCAACACACCAGCAAGGTCTGCGCCATTTGCTTGAATGATTTCCATCGATTCACGAATCGCAGTACCTGCTGTGATTACGTCATCTACTAGCATGATACGGCCTTCAAGCGCAGAGCCTACAAGGTTACCGCCTTCGCCGTGATCTTTCGCTTCTTTACGGTTGAAGCAGTAAGGCGTGTCGACGTCATGATGATCCGCCAGCGCGACTGCTGTTGTCGTCGCGATTGGAATCCCTTTGTACGCAGGGCCAAACAGCACATCAAACTCAATGCCTGAATCAGCGAGCGCGGCTGCGTAAAAACGACCAAGACGCGCTAGGTCACGACCAGTATTGAAAAGACCAGCGTTAAAGAAGTACGGGCTTTTACGGCCAGATTTCAAAGTAAACTCACCAAACTTAAGAACTTCTTTCTCAAGTGCAAACTCAATAAATTCACGCTGGTATGCTTTCATTATTTTCTCTCTATGTCCTTGGTTTCTTGTGTCTCTTCTCGACAATCATTCATTTCTCTATTGTCGAGATAAAAAAATAGCCCCCATAATGGGAGCTATTTAAATCAATTGGCTAACGCCGCCTTCTGCGCTGCGACAATTTCCGTAATGCCGACTTTCGCCGACTCTAGCAGAGCCATCAGCTGCTCGTGACTGAACGGTTCACCTTCTGCGGTGCCCTGAATTTCAATCATCTTGCCTTCTTCTGTCATTACCACGTTCATGTCTGTGTCTGCCGCTGAATCTTCAACGTACTCAAGGTCACACAGAACATCATCACCTAGCAAACCAACTGAAACTGCCGCTACGTGGCCTTTCATTGGGTTTGCTTTTAGCTTGCCGCTATCTACTAGGTGTTGGAATGCATCGGCCATTGCAACACTTGCGCCGCTGATGGATGCAGTACGCGTACCACCGTCAGCTTGGATAACGTCACAGTCAACGGTGATCATGAACTCACCCATGGCTTTTAGATCGACAACTGCACGTAGGCTTCGCGCGATAAGACGCTGAATTTCCATCGTACGGCCGCCTTGCTTTCCACTTGCCGCTTCACGACGAGTACGCGAATGTGTTGCTCGAGGTAGCATGCCGTATTCAGCTGTAACCCAGCCTTTACCTTGACCTTTTAGCCAACGTGGCACAGATTCTTCGACGGTCGCATTACACAACACTTTGGTGTTACCGAACTCAACTAGCACTGACCCTTCAGCATAAGCAGTGTAGTTACGAGTAATTTTGATAGGGCGAACTTGATCCGCCTTGCGATCGTTTGGACGCATGGGCATCTACCTTAAATATGAGGAGAAGACGATTTGGTTGGGCGAAGATTATAACGGAATCGATTCCGGATTCATAGGTTACGCATCTGGCACAACATAAACAATCCATACATCCCGCGCACCTATCGACGCAGCGTGATACACTCTTGAAGTAATTTTCAAAAAATGAAGACAGGAAAATTCGATGATTTACAGTATGACAGCGTATGCACGCAAAGAAGTAAAAGGCGATTGGGGTTCTGCGGTATGGGAAATCCGCAGCGTGAACCAGCGTTATTTAGAAACATACTTCCGCATGCCAGAGCAATTTCGCGGGTTAGAGCCCGTTTTACGTGAGCGTTTTCGTAAGCGCTTAGCGCGAGGCAAAGTAGAATGTAATCTACGTTTTGAAGCAAACCCTGCCGCAAAAGGTGAGCTTAGCATCAATGAAGCGCTTGCTAGCCAGGTAATTAAAGCCGCTGAACAAGTCATGCACATGACTGGTGAACTGAGCCGAATCAATCCATTTCAAGTTATGCAATGGCCGGGGGTAATGGAAACGCCAGAGCAAGACATGGATGCGGTAAATAAAGTGCTACTAGAAGCGTTTGATGGCGCAATGGATGAATTTATTGAAGCGCGCGCTCGTGAAGGCGAGAACATGAAGGCGCTGATTGAGCAACGCCTCGAAGCGATCACATCAGAAGTTGCGAAAGTGCGCGCACGCATGCCAGAAATACTAGAGTGGCAACGTGAGCGTCTGTTCTCTAAATTTGAAGATGCAAAAGTAGAGCTAGACCCATCTCGCGTTGAGCAAGAGCTTATCCTTCTGGCACAGAAATCAGACGTAGCAGAAGAGCTAGACCGTCTTGATTCTCACGTAAAAGAAACCACGAACATTCTGAAAAAAGGCGGCGCAGTGGGTCGTCGTCTAGATTTCATGATGCAAGAGTTCAACCGTGAATCGAACACGCTAGCGTCGAAATCCATCAGCACCGACATCACCGCATCGGGCGTTGAACTGAAAGTTCTAATTGAACAGATGCGTGAGCAGATCCAGAATATCGAATAATTTTCCCTCTCTTTCCAATACCTTCCTTTTTATTATAAAGCCCTGATTATTCAGGGCTTTTATTTTTCATTATGAACCACCCTGTTTCAACATGTTCCAAAAAAGCGGTGAGTTAAATGGTGAGTAATAGCTCGCTATACTTAGTTCAAATGGTGAGTATTGGAGGTATCATGGCATCAATGACAGCAAAGCAGGTAGCCGCGCTTGCAAAATCAGGTGAACCGACCAGAAAGTCCGACGGAAAAGGGCTCTACTTTGTCGTTCCAGATTCAGGAGCGCCCTACTGGGCCCTTCGATATAGTGGAAACTGTGGTAAACGTAAACAAATGACTCTGGGCCAGTACCCTGGGATGTCTTTGGCAGATGCAAGATCAGAAGCCGAAGTTTTCAAGCGTGACTTAAGGCAAGGAGTAGATCCCCTCATTGCAAAACAGCGTCAAAAGTGGACTGGAATAACATCGGTCGATGATTTATTTGAGGATTGGTATAAAAACGATTTAGCCTCAAGGTTAAAGCATCACCACATTCCAGCTCGAATATATCGGAAAGAGATTAAGCCAGTAATTGGCGAGTTCAAAATTCAGGACGTAACGGCTCTGGATGTTCGAGAGATAATTCAAAGAGTTAGGGATAGTGGTCGTCTAACCGTTGCAAATGACACGCTTGGCTATATGAAGCAGCTTTTCAAGCACGCATTAAAGCTTGAATTAACCTCTAATAATCCCGCTGCACCTTTCACAATAAACGATGCTGGAGGGCTCGAAAAAACTCGTAAGCGAGCATTGGACCTAAATGAAATAGAGAAAGTATTTGAAGTATTTCGCAGCAATCTAAACAGCTTTGGTAGAGATAACTATTTGTTGTGCTGCCTTTTCTTGGTTCTAGGTAATAGGAAGAGTGAACTATGTGAGGCACCTTGGTCAGAGTTTGACCTTGAGGAATCTGTCTGGCATATCCCAGAGTGGCGAGTAAAGACAGGAATCGCTATATCTATTCCCCTGCCACGCCAGGCAATGACATGGCTCAGTGAGCTAAAAGTAAGGTCAATGGGGTCTGAGTTTGTTTTTCCAGCCAGACGCAGAAGTAATCTATTACATATGGGACCTGATACCCTGAATAGCGCAATCTCAAAGTTGTTTGGACGAGAAGCAGGGAGGAAGGTTCAGCCACCTAACGTGATGGGTGATATAAAGCATTTTACAGTGCATGACCTACGGCGAACATTCAGGAGTCTAGCTGCATCGGTAGGAACGCCAAATCACGTCGCTCGGCTGTGCATAAATCATCGACAGGGAGGTGTTGACGGTATTTATGATAGATATGAGTACTTTGATGAACGAAAAATCGCACATCAGAAAGTTGCAGATCTAGTTTCTCCCTTGGTTTGAAGAAGCTATTAATTGAATTGGCCATATCTAAGGAAACCCGAAGCTATTAGCTATTTTTAAAGACTTCGGGTTTTTGTACCGCACGTAAAGTCGCTTCCCCCTCAAACTTAACCACGAAACATACTTTAAACCTTCTTTTGGCAATCTATGTCATTGATTTCGTAAACGAATAGCGATTTCTCACAACCCTAACCGCATCACCTGTTGCCAGCTTATCAACCGGTAAGTCGAGAATAACATTGATAATGCCAGCCATAGAATTGTTAGTAAACCTGAACCCGGTTGGGAGTCCATTGGGTTCATCAATAGCTGCATCAAAGGCAAGGACGAAGTTTTTAATATCTGACGCTCTACCTTTTAAAACTGCTTCAGGATACTCAGAATGCAATGGTTCTGGCTGTACACTCTCAAACTCTGCAATAGACCTAACTACATCAGCTCTACTAGGCCAATACTTCAAGTCATACTGATATTGGAGAGAACGTAGCTTGTCCGCAACATGGCTACGAAACAAGTAGTTATCCTCATTGGCTGCAAAAATCATATCTATAGATGATTGATAATCATTTTTACAGAACCCAGAGCGATTATAGATTTCGCTTTGACGCTCCAGAGCATAAGCAAGCTTTGATGCCAAAGCTTCAATCTCAGAGCTAAGGCTATTGAGCTCTACCAATTCATACCGAGCATTTTCAACCTCACCTCTAGAGAAGTCAGAACTTGACCATATCAATTCGAGTAACAACCACACAGAAGAGCACTGTTGCTTACTGGAATAACCAAAGGCCTTAATTATCTCGTCATAGGCAGAACTTAACTCGTTAGCACGCTCAATCATTCTAGACATTGCCGACCAACTACTCATGTAAATTTCTTTTTGCCGATAGTCAGAGAGCTCATCTTTAACGAAAGCTGTGCAAAAAGTCGTTGGGCTTTTCTCAGGTAGTGACATATTACTATTCCTTTTGCTTCTTGTTAGTTGAATGATAACTACCTGTGTTTTTTGTGCCGTATCTGAACAAAGAAAGTTATATCACCTTAAGATCGGTTCTGAAGAAGCTGAGCCTAGAAACTACTACCTAAGTCATTTATTTGAACCAGCTAATACACAACCAGGAAAGTATCTTATGTGTATCATGATACAGGCGTAGCTCTTTTAAGACCTAACTGAATCCTTAATTAAATCAATCATCTAAATCCAGCTTATCTTTCAAGCTCCCTGCATACCAGTAAATCGCGCCAACACAAGCAACTGTAGCTAACAGTCCTGCTAACCAAATCCATAGCTCCATAATCTTCTCTCATATTAGTGGGGGAACTTAGGTCAAAATCTAGCATTTCTTGAGAGCATTTGTCCAAATCGGGCCAATTGACGTGCCTGGATACGCTTTGCATTGCAGCAGAATCATATCGTGCTCAACGACATAAATCGGAGTGTTATATGAAGCTTAATAATATAGAACTGCTAACGCGAGAATTAGCACAACACATTGAAGCTACTTGGATAGTTCAGATCGAGTTTCCAGAGCAAAATGGAAATAAGGGACCCGACGGCGATTTGTTGTGGCCGGAGGTTCTCTTATGCAAGAGCGAAAAGGATGCCATAGATTTGGCTCATTTTCTTAACAAAGCGTCACATGAAGACTTTGAGCGTTTCATGGCTTCAGAGGCCTCAGTTCCGATTGTTATACCAAATAGAAGCGAACATCACTTCGTCATTTCATGTAGAAACATAGAGGCATATCGTTATGCATATCTAATTGAGCCGAGCATAGAAAGTATCTCTCAGGCTGAGATCTTGATGGAGGTCTTTCAATATGAAGACTAGGCTATCGGCAAGATCATGTTTTTTTTTCTGTCTAGTACTGAATGCTATTCCATCTTGGGCTCATGAGATATCAAAGAACCTAGTGATACAAACATCCCCACTTTCATCTTGGAATGACAGCTTTAAAAAAAACAAAAAAGATTGGGAAATACAATTAAAAGTTGGAGGATGGTCTCACCATAAATATAAGTCAGATGTAAAAGTAGATTTTAATCAAAGCCATAATGGGTTAGGGATAGGACTCTACAAAAAGGTTGAAGAATCAAATATTCTTTCAAAAGTTTTTGATGCCTATAGTTATGAATTATTTTACATGAAAGACTCTTTTAGAATGGGGCAGGTTCAAGCATCAACAACTTTATATAAGAGGTTCGATCCTAACCTACCGTTCATGCGAAGAGTTGAGCTAGATTTAATGTTTGGCGTAATGTCTCGGTCTAATGGAATAGCCGACCTTCAAACCGGAGAGATATATTCAAGAGAAAGAATCACTTTTCCATTCGCATTGCCTGGGCTTACATGGTACGTCGATGACATTATGCACTTTGATCTTACCCACATTCCTAGAGTCAAAGGAATTAATAACTTTCCAACAACCTTTGTCCGCGCTGGATTCTCTTTCTAGTGATTTGCTCTCTTGATCGGGTAACAACAAATCCCGAGAAGCGGCAGTAAAGTAGATCATCAGCAAGACTATTTAAATGTCCAAAATGGGCAGTTTCGCATACCTATCCTAACGGCGATCAGAGACAAAATCATTCCATACCCATAATAGAGTGGATGGAGGGGTTTCATCATGAGAATTAAACATATATTGAGCATCGTTGCGATTACGTTAACTCCTTACCCTAGTAGCTCACTGGCTCAGGAAAGCGCTACCGTAGGGCAAAAGTCAACGCAGGAGAAACGTACACAGAAGGAAACTGCAATCAACGATGAAGCCAGTATGGAATTACAACGACAAAAGGGGGCGGAACAACGTGATGGAAAGGAGACACGGAATAGTACCTCAACTTCTGTACGAGACTCGGATGAAACGTCATCTCGGCAGCAAAATCAAACAACTAACCGTCTGGCGGTTAAAACGGCACCTCTTGCAATACTCAATGAACTTTTTACATACATAGAGAAAGGCCGTTCGACTAGAGGGCGAACTGCAAATGTAATAAAGCATTGTGCGCTCGTTACAAAACCAAAAGCACCACAATTTCCAGATCTTGAACCTAAACCCCTAATGACTAGCGTTCAAGCATGCATGGCCTGGAACAAGGAAAAAACTTTGGGACAGTGCCAAGTTGAGTTACATCAAGCAAACTTTAATTGGGCAACAACAGGTATGCCATCCTTCATTCGGGTTCCATCAGAAAGACTCATTGAAGATGGTATATGTTGGGCTCTATATGGCCTTGTTTCCGAAGCAACACTTGAAGAGACCTCCAAGGGAATTCCGCTCAAAGAAAATAGCACCTCTGGAATTAAATTAGCTCTAGCAAACGCAATGAGTAAACAATTGGTGAGAAATGACTTGCCAGATAAGGCTAGAAAAATTGTGGAGAGGCAATTTGGTCAGAACTGTGTAATACCGTCAAGTCGTGGATATCGTTATGAAGGAAAGTACGAGTGGTCCTGCGGCTCATTTTCTGTTGATCCTAAAGCCATCTCTGCCTCAGTTGGTGAATTCACTTTGTTTGGGAGGGGAAACTCTCTATTTGGTGAAACTTGGGAGATGGAAACATCTCAAAGTCAGGATGCCCTCTTTTCAGTATCGACGACTCGCTCAACTTCAAGAGAAGCTTCAACCTCTGAAGCTCAGTATGCAAGCACTGACAACCGCTCATCTAAATCACGCAATTTATCAATGAGAACGTCTGAGCGTTTACAGACAGAAGAAGCATCCAATCTCAGCAACTCCACAGAAACAAGTTTTACAGTATCTCAGCCTGGCATCAAAGGAGGTAACTAAGAATGAAGTCTGTAATTTATGGCATCATCATTGCCTGCCCACTCACTGCGCTTGTTATCTATTTTGCCCTGTCTGGCAGACAGGAAGTACTTATCCAACAGAAAAAGCATGAAGTTCAACAGCAGCTTCGCTCAGAAGAATTTCAGCGTAATTTTTCCAGAGCTTGGTCTGAATTTGACCAACCCAGTCAGCATGAAATGGCTCTCTTGTTATCAGAAGCTGCCGAGAGAGAAGCCCGGATAGAAAAGTTAAAGCAACTTCGCTCAAACATTGAAGCCTTCGACAATGAGTCATTCGGAAACCTTCAGGACGACTTGCGTGAGATGAAGAAAGCTCTACAAGAGCAGCAGCCATCACAAGTTCAAGAGTTACCGAATTAATTTAACCCAAGGGCTTCAGCGACCTCTCGGCCGCCTAGCCCTCCTAAAAAGGAAGAAAAAATGGACACTACTACATTTAAAAGGAAACGAAGCCATGTCAAAAAACCTCATTCTTGCAACAGCTTTGACTGTAACTTTAACTGCATGCACTACAACAGAAGACCTTGCGCAAACCATGACAGTAGTTAGTGGCAGCGCAGGGAACGGCAGCACATGCCTAGTTCTTGTCGATACTACAAAGTACAACAGTAAGCCGAAGCTGAGCGAGGATTTGCTGTATATGCTGAATAACGCAGCATGTGAGCATGAAGGTATACAGAACGTGAGAGTTTGTTCTATCGAATTCCCTTGCCCATCACTGCCAACGCTAGAACCACAGGAAAGTAAATATTAATGGTTCAATTTAAGCTTAAAATGAGGAAATCGCCATCGAAAAGCTACTAGATACCAAGCGATTCCTGTTTTTAAGCTTAGTTTTAGGAAATAGATAACAAGATTGACACTAAAACTCTCAGTTTCCTAACTTTAAGCTTAAAAACGCACCTGCGAACGAAGCTGCCCGAAAAGTTCTCGGGCAGGCTTTACGTTATAACGAGTGACTTACTATGCTATAACGTATTCGCTCGCTTCAGATCCGTTGGGATTGGTCGAGATGCACCTGCTCTTTCTC
Organism: Vibrio sp. 2033; assembly: GCF_033339735.1. NCBI lineage: Bacteria > Pseudomonadati > Pseudomonadota > Gammaproteobacteria > Vibrionales > Vibrionaceae > Vibrio > Vibrio sp. 2033. The sequence continues at coordinate 153,808 of NZ_JAWOVC010000008.1, read as the reverse complement.
GATACGCCTCGCACCATCTCGGACTTTGTTTCTGTCAAAGCCTCCTTGACCTTAGTCTCAAGCTCTTGGTGATTAGCCTCGCGTAGAATGAAATTGTGGCCGCGTTTTCTAGTAATAAAAACCACTTCGAGATAGCCCGAACACCTTAGCTTAGCTATACGGACAACACTGAAACACAGCAGGTGGTGTTCTAGCATAAGTTCATAACAATCTACTTTAGCTTTTTCGCGAGGTAACTATATCTAGCTCTTTAGCCTGCTCAACCAATTGTCTTCTGAGCTTGGCGACTTCAGCGACTAGATCTTTTTTTTGACTGTCTTGCACCAACCGTGGAGCTGAAACTCATGCAACCCGAGCTGGTTAGCTGCCTCAGCAACTCTCATTCTCTGCTATCTTCAGGTTTTCTACTTTAAATACAAAAGAATGGATAATACATTTTTCTGGCTTGTAATGGTTCACCTCGTTAGTGGTTGTCTTTCCTTGGCTAAGTAACCCAAATTACTGGTGCGGATTAACGCTTACCAAAAGAATGAAGGAGCCAATTGGCTCCTTCATTCTTTTATTCCTCGATGATTAGCTAACGAACTGGTAGGCTAAACAGAGTTTTTTGTATTGCAAATTCAACATTGCAAGACGATTCTCTTCAGTTAAATCACCCTCATCGTCAGTAAGTGTCTGGCGTATGGTTGAAGCGTGATCATCAATATCAAAATTCGCATAATGATTTGAACTTGCTGCGTGTGATTGAGGTACCAACCAGCTCCGAACAAACTCTTTAATACCACGAAAGGATTCATGCTCTAACAGAAGCTTCAACTTTGAACTCGGAACACTAAAAGCTCTTATATGCATGAAGTAAGATACCCGATAAGACTCGTACAACTTATCAAGCTCTTGCACAGAGACTATATATGTCTGCATTTTTACAAAGTCTTCGCCCATCGGTTTCAAGGGTAATTCGCAATCATCACTAGAACAAGAAACAATGAGGTCATGCAGCTTTGAACGCAATTCTTTTATCTCTTGATTAATCAGGGTGCGCGCACTGTTCTTGGCGTTTAAGCGAGCTGTGAAGTACCAACCAGCAATTGCTATAGTAAAAGCGATCCACCAAGTCATCTTACGCACCCTTTAACTGTTCGGTTTGACGCAAAATATAGTCTCTAATCTCATTCTTTACAGATGGATCATCATTGGAAACCAAATTGTTCTTAATGAAGTTAATCATTTCAACAGTAATAAAAGAGTGTTTAACCACAGGGTCGCCATTTGGGTGCTCCGTAGCAGGGTGTTCGGGCATTGCACGCACGACTCCACCAAAGATTTCTTCTAAGAACGACGAGCCATAACCGAGAACCCCATCTAGATTAACAACGACCTCAGGATCCTGTTTTAGTTTCTTTATCAAATATTCTTCACGAAACTCTTCCCCACTATTTGAACCAAGTTTTATGTACCTTGGACCTGGGTACTTTGTGAAGTCAGTAACATTCAATTTCAACATGTAATTACTCATTTTAATCTTTTAGTGGGATAGACATGGAAATTAGGGTTCCATTTAGGCCTATATCAAAGTCTTTAGGCTGTACGACTAAATCGCCAGAGTTTGATGCATCGAGCAACAATGATCCCGTCCCTGACATAACCAAAAGCTTACCGCCCAGTCCTTTGATGGCATTTTTTAGGTCTACACCACCCCAGCCACGGTAATCATGCTTTTTATGTCGACTTTTTCTGTCACGAACATTTCGAATGTTAATCATACCTTCCAAATATTCACTATCTTTAGATGAAAACAACTTGTTCTTGTTGAACATTCGTTCCCATCGTTTGATGACTTCCCATGAGTTTTTTGCCTTTCCGTTGTCTAAAGTGTAGCGGATACCTACACCTAAATCACCAACTACAACAACAAGACGATCTTCGATAATCGCGAATAGACAGCGTGTTTTGTTAAAGGTTAGCCCTTTAGCAGCCATAAACAGCTCATCGTATGCATGTTCAGGGCAGTTATTAACAGCCTCAATCAGTATCTTGTATATCTGCCTAACTTGCTCGTTAGACACCGTTGGCATTTTTTTACAAACACTTTTAAGAATTTCACCCACCAGAGTTGAATCACTATTGGTGAATGAGTCTGTTGCCCACACGCTCACTTGGGGAGGCGGCAGTGTATGACAAAGAGGAGCCTTAGGGCTACCTAATTGTTTGTATAACCCCAAGTGGTTAAATATATGATTAGGCTGAATGGTGCTAATGTTTGTTCCAGTGTGACCCTTAATTTTGTTCGGGTACTTTATTTTGAACTGCACAGTCGGGTATAGTTCCTGAAACATCTCAAGATAAGAAAATAAAAAGGCACAACCAGTCGGATCAACCTTTTCTACGTTCTCAAGTCTTAAGCACACTTCTCCTCGAAAGCCCTCATTCTCTGGTTTAGCCAAGAATGTGCAAATGGAATCAAAAAAACTCAACACTTTAGCCCTATCGTCTTCAAACACATGACCTACTGTTAGCATCTTTGCATTGAGCTTAAACTTTACTGGCTTTGGCTTCGCGTAACTAGGCGTATAAGTTCGTGCTTTTTTAACATGAACTCTCGAGCACGATTGCTTTCGCGTTTTTAACTTTCGAGATTTACGCTTAAATTTTGTGTATTTGGAATAAACTTTCCTAGACCAACGCTGCTTTTTGACCTTGTGGTCCTTTGATTTCATAAAACCTACCTTGGGGTTTGACGCTCGATTTATTTGATCAATAAAGAAGTATCAATAGTAAACTAAGTGCTTAACAGAAAGCTAGAAAGCCTGTTTGATACGTTGCTCTTGTTTCAACGTCTAAGCTATCAGATTGACTACCGAGAGGTGCTTTTCTATTCCTTCAGCTAAATAACGAGTAAAGAAGCTAGTTCGCTCCCCTTTAACGTCTTAAAAGCATAGGCTTTGAGGAGAGGTAGAGGTGTATAATACAGGTTCGAACTTAGAAGTTACCCTTCCAATAGATAGAAAGTTAGTAAGCCTTACGCTTCTTAGCATACCGCTCATAACGTAAGCCTTAAATAGACTGTGCTAAATATCTATTTTTAAACTGCTTTGGTCACTTTTGTTAAACAAACTACCACAAACAGTGTTTGTGGTAAGTTTTTTACCACAACTTACCACAAATAAAAAACGCCTAGAATTTAACTACCCTAGGCGTCCTTAAGTAAGCATCCAGAAATAGAAGTAAAACGACTCGTGACTCTTCTGGCAAGCATCTATGTACCATTACGTCTAAGTGCGTTTCTAGGCGTAATAGTGTTTCAGCGTTCGATGGATTTACTCTTATCACGCTCTTTCACTTGATCACTGTTCAACTGATTCTGAGTTCTTGCTTCTGCTTCATGACGGAGTTTTTCTCTAGACTGAGCCTGGAAGATAATTTTTTGATGTTCTGGCCTAGGTTCATACAAGCCGTATTCTTTTTTAGCAGTCGAAGATAGATTGTTATAAGCATTAACAATCAACTTATCAGCCTCTTTCTGCTGTCCACGTTGTTCCAATTGTTGTGCTTTTCCAATCGCTTGAGACATCTGTTCATGGCGCTGTTCTAATTTGGTATCCTGATGAAGGCGAGATAACTCAACTCCCAAGACCTTTGTCATTTTTCCAATATCTTTTTTTAGTTGATGCGCTTCTTGTTGTTGCTTATCCTTATCTGACTCAAAAAATATTTTTTGAACAGCTTTTGCAGCTATCCAGACTAAAGCACCTGCCGCTTCAGTGAAAATATCATTCTCTAAATATCCTCTCTGATAGTTCGATAGAGTCTTGGATAACCAGTTATCTTGACTTGGCTTCTCATACCCTAGGCTTTCTACCTTTTTGGCAAGCATTTGAACAGAATCCACTATTTTCACCTGCTGCTGAGAAAGCCTCCTATATTGTTCATTCATATGACTAAAATTAAAAACGCTAGTTTTAATATGTTCATCATTTGATGTATGGTTGTTTATGGTTTTAACCGCTAATTTGGCCGAGTTTTCGAGCGTAGAAACCAACTTGTTAGGCTCAGAAGCATCAACTTTACTAAGCTCTTGATAAATTGCTGTAACTTTTGCTTTTTCATTGAGTTCCATACCACTCCCCTTTAATAATGATGTTTTATATGCAGATTCCCATTAACCCATTCTGCACTTATAAAATTATTTGATTCCAAAATATGCTCAAAATGACTAGCCGACACTGCTATATCTACATGGAAGCGTTCAAACTCAGCTTGATATGACTCCATTTCAGCTACAAGACTGGATAGTTGATGACGCAAATCTGATGCAGAGTCTTCCCTAAATAACTTCTTAAAAATTCCAGTAATCATTGAGTGCCTCCCGGATGTTCTAAATCCTATTCTTTCAGAGCATGGACCAATAGATAGCACGTCAAATCGCCCAATTGAGACAAAAAAGGAGCCCAAGAGGCTCCTAAATTAGTAATGAAAGAGTTTCAATACTTGTGTTCACCAGCTTCTATTTGCTTTCGTGTGAAGACTGTTGGGCAGCGTGACAAGTCTGGTTGACCGTAGCCGTTTTCAGCCTCTGCACTGCTACATATATAAGCATCCAATCTACCAGCAGCTTGCGTCATGCTCTCCTTATTCCTCATTGATAAACTTGCCTTTTCCAAGTAATCACAAGCAGGGTAGGACCATGTCGCTAAACTAGAATGGGATGCCGCGTATGTCGAACAGGTTTCTTTCTCTCTTACTCGCTCGGTATAACTTGCAACACCACTTCCTTTTTTAAGGTTCCTTGTCTGAAAAATAGAATAATTTTGGTAAGGACCAGGGTAGCTCCAATAAGGCACCGAATAGCTATTGAATGCTGGAGAATAAACCGACATAAATCTACGAAGCCCTTCACTTTCGCCAGCCACATAGTCAGCTACACGCTTCCAGTTACCATCCGTCCAATTCAAGCAGTGATAGCCTCTATCCCGTTGACGAGGTTGTGCACCCAGAGCAATTGCTATTTCGTCGATTTCGATACCACTATCGTTATTATTTCCTGCTATTGTCTCTGCACCAAACGCTGCACACATTCCACCGACATGCATTACCGATATCACATTCGCTCGGGAAATTCTGAAAGGCCGAATATCGAAAGCATCAAAGTATCCCGTTCTTTGATAGTTATAGAAATTAGATGCAATCATATTCATGACCCCAGATCGGGATTGAATATCCACCAAGTCATGAGCCATTTTGAGCGCAGATTCCCACCCAACTCGCGGAGCACTCGCAGCTATCAAGCTACCTATAACATCATTATCATGAGCCGAAATGGTATAATGAACGAAGGATACCGGAGTAGGAACCGAGCAGCCTTCATAGTATTGGTTGAAGGCTAGAGCTTTCATATTTTCTGGTGCGGTTTTATTGTATTTGACTAGAAAACTTTCCAAATCCAGCTCTTGGCCGTTTTCCGTACATTCCACACCTCCATTAATCAAGCAACGCTCATACAACTCAGCCTGTATTCCAAAAGAAGCAACATTACTTCGAGCATAGCGGTTGATATAAGCATGAGCAGAACGCAGTTGACCAGAATCATCGAAACAATCCGAAAACGAATATTTCATAGCCAGATCAGCTTTCTCAGAATATCGCTCTTTTTTTGAAAAGTTTATCGTCCTTGCTTCTTTTCGTCTCTTATCATTAGCGATACGAATAGAATCCAAAGCTTTCTTTTGATTTCTTGGGTCTAGCAAGTCTTCCGTCCAAAGATTAAACATTTGCCATTCAGCCCCTAACTCGGCAACCATCTTAGCTGCCGAATTGAACGAAGCATCACTACCAAAGTCTTCCAACTTGTACCCAACAGCCTTCATATTATCCAGTGCAGCTTGAACATCAGGCTCCACTTCATCGTTTGTTTGAGTTGCCGTATCTGACAGAATGTTACTTGTGTTATCAGAGGTAGTCGTAGAACACCCCACTAATAAAGCAACCGTAATTATTGGCAAAAAAAACACTTTCACGTTGATATCTCCATTCACGTTTTATGTTCATTCCATTTTGAAATAAGAGAGCAGCCTAAGCAGCACGCCAAAATGACTAATTTGGACAACAGACAGTTATTATCTTGTTAAAGTGCGCTCTATATCACCTCTTGCTGTCTCTTTACCTTGGTCTCTATCAGGTGAATGCTCTGGCAAAACTTCTCGATCTGTTGTTTGATGCCATAGCTTTTCTAACAAATGGTCAAGCCGTTCCAATGGTTGGTAGCGGCTTTCTTTAGCAGCCTGCTTCTGCCCTGAGCGCTGCTCAACAGCCCTAATAAGTCCCTCTTTAGAGTTGGTGTAGAGATACACGCGGTCCTTTGCTCTCGATATTTGCACGTAGAACTGCTCTGTGTTCAATAATGCATCTCGGTTCGCTTCAGCATGAACAAATACATTTTGAGCAGTCTTACCTTGAGCTGCATGGACAGTCATTGCGTATCCATAATCCCAATGAGAATTCGCCATTGTGGACATATCAAACTCACTGAGTTTCCCATTTGAAAGCCTGAAGGTTACGTTCGTGGATTCTATTTTCTCAACTATGGCCGTGTCGTTGTTTAATCGCCCAGAAGTTTTATCATTATCACGCCATACGATCTTCTCGCCAACGGCGAGGCCACTTTTAGTCAAATTAAACAACTGAATATTCTTGGCAGCATAGCGTTCAGGTGAAAATCGAATCGGTTCGGACTGTTCATTGCTCCCAAACTTCTTGAGTAAGATATCGTGACTCTCTCGGCCAACGATCTCGTAATACAAGCCCTGCTTGATACCCTCACGTTTGAAGCTACGGGCAAATCGGACGATTTGTCCATTTTGATACGATGTCACCACACGTCTTTCAGCTTCGGTTGTATCGACTGGTGATAGTTGGTTAGTTTGAATCTCTTCGCTCAAAGCGCCTTCTCTTTTTAGGGCGTCGCGAACTAACTTATTAGTGCTCCTCCTACCCTCGCGGCTTGGTTCAAGGATAATACTTTTAGTTCGCTCATCTGGCGAAAGACCCATATAGTCTTTCACTAGCTCTTGCCTACGAATCTCTCCACTTTTTACATTATCAATTCTTCCGTTTTGTTTATGGTGAACCAGTTCCTTAATGGTACTACCACTTTCTTGTAATCGAGCTAAGGCATCTGAAGCCCTTTTCATTAAAGAGAGATACACCGCATCCCTCGTACCTCGATTAGTCTGTCGAACGATCTCTTCTAGTCGATAGGTTTCCATACCATGAGCCTGAAGCTGACGAAAAGCAGCCCCAGCCTCCACAGAGGCAAGCTGGCGAACGTCTCCAGTTAATACAACTCTAGCTCCCACCTGGCTAGCTCTTTGAAGTAGATCGTGCATCAGCTTTGTACCAACCATCGATGCCTCATCAACAATCCAAAGTTGAGGGGATCGTTGCAATCCCTTCGTTAATTCTTCACGCTGACTCTTTAACTCGGCTTTTTCACAACAAAGCTCATCAATTCTCTTTTGATAAATGGGAGAAGTTTCGGGGATCTGAGTACCTGTTTTGAGGTCTACTCCAGGGCTTTTTAGTGCATTGATGATACGCTCCAGCCGCCTGTCAATTTTCTCTATTTGTGAGAGCAGCCTTTTTTCTTCTACCCATTCGTTGCGGCTTCGACCTAGAAAACTTTGAATTGTACTAGAAGAAATATTCGCGCCCTCGGATAGACTCTGAGCTGCCGAGTTGGTTGGAGCAAGACCTTTTACTTCGTATCCCATATCTCGTGCTGTATTGGCAATTGTGCTGAGTACGCTGTTTGTTTTAGCAGTACCAGCGAGCCCTTGCACTCCGACGATCCTGTTCTCAGAGAGCAAAATCCCCTCTGTGGCTTTTCTTTGGTCAGTATTCCATTCATATCCAATTTCGTTTGCCTTCTCCTCGGCATTGGAAATAGCCTCAACCGCCTGCTCTCGGCTGCAAAGCCTCTGAACTCGGTCTCGACCTAGATATTCCTCTCTAAGAAGCTCATCCTCAATGGCGATGGCTGCGTGCGATGTATATCCTCGAACATCAACCTCTTGCTTACTGACCTTATCAAAAGTTCTAACCGACTTCTCTATGAGCTGACCACTGCCAATTGCAGCATCAATCGCATTATTTACATCAGAAAGTAGTACTCGCGATCCAGCATAGCGGCTAGCCTCTTTGACTAGATCGTGATGAGTCCAAGATGTATCACGCTCTCCAAGGTGTTCAGTCGCCCACATGACGGCTTCGTTGGCTAATTGAACCCGTGCCAAAATCGCCTCGGATTGCAACTCCAGAGATGGGATTTTTTCCCGAGACTGAGCGATAACCTCTTCCAATTCTTCCAACTTCTCTTTCCCCAATTCGGCATGCCAGCGATTCAGAAGCTCACCTCGCTCAGCGGCAACCTTTCGATCCCGCGTGTCGAGCGTGGCGGTCTCCTTTTCCACAGCCGTGGCCGTCTCACGAGTCTTTCCCCTAGTCTCCAGCGCATCTCCGATTGCCTCTGATCGTTTCGAAAGTTCACGCACAGTCTCTTTACTTACCCCAGCAACTTCCCAGGTCCCATCTTTACCCTGGTGCTCTAGTCGAAAGCCCAGAGAACCAACCTCTTGAGCGAGAGATTGACGGTAGACCAGACCAAGATGCTTTTGGTCAATGAAGATTGGTTTATTCTCCGTTGAGCGCCACTGGCCGTCATTTCGCTGTGTTAAGTTCATTACCACGCAGTGTGTGTGAAGCTGAGGATCAAGGGCACGACTGGTTGTGTGTTTGAAAGTGGCTGCGACCAGCGAACCTGTTTTCTCATATTCAACGGTATCCTTAGTACGGTTGCGATTCCTTGTGACAATATATTCGCTCTCTATATATTGAAGTACCGCTTGGACAGCCCGGTCATGGGCTTCGAGAAGCCGTTTGTCGCCTGCTACCTCTGCCAGAATAGAAACACTCTTAGGTGCCGAAAACGTAAGGTCGGTTCCTGGTTGGTGTTTCCATTCGCCGTCACGGAAAGTGCCGACCTGTTGTCCGTCAGGGAGCCGTCCCTCCAAAAGTGATTTAAAGGTTTCTCTATCCACCTCACCAGCAAGGCCAAGAGTCTTAGAACCAGAACCTATCCATGTGGAAGGAGATAGTCCGTCTACATAGTAGTCATCATGCTCAAAGTAATGACCGGCAGCTCCGGCATTTTTAATAGAAGACGCAGACATCATGATTTTTTGCCTCCTTTTCCAAGCAGACCAAATACCAAATCATCATCCACTCCATCCGTACCCAACACTGAATGTACTTCCTGTTCTATATCACTTAGGGCTGGTAATTGCCCTTTAGACCCCTCAGTACCATGCTTATTGGAAAGTTCTTTCGGAACTAAGTCAGTATCAGCTTCCATTTTCATTGCTCTTGCAGCATTGAGCAGACGCATACCAACCGTCTCATTCTCATCACCTTGAATAAAACCGTCAGCGATCTTCGGAAGTCTCAAGAAAGGAATATCAATACGCGCTTTACTCTCTACGCCCCAAATTTTGGCAAAACAAGACAAATCTGGCAGGTCCATGATTTCACTGGGAAGAACAATTTTTCGGCTTTGGCGTTTGGAACTGACCCGGACGCCATCTCGAATGTCATCGGCGGAGTAGTTTAAGTCTTCATCAACTTCCTCACGTTCAGCTTCACCAAGTACTTTGGAGACCCACTCAGCAGTGTCGGCATTATTCAAACGAAAATGAAACTGTGTGGAGCACAGGCCAAGTATGGTTTTAGAGGTGTTTTTCCCGAACTCTTCCTCTAATTGGTTTATTTCCTGAATACCCAAAACAACAGCCGCACCGAAGCCCCGCCCTTCGGCCATCAACATTGAAAGAGCAGGAATCTTTTTGAGGCTTGGTAGCTCATCGACAACAATCCAAAGAGTCCGCTCGTTATTAACCCCGCGTGCCATCAACCCTTTGGCCGCAGCTTGTATCCAGGTCGAGATAAGAGGTTTCTGTATTTCTATTTCAGATTCTCGTACTGGTAAGAATAACCAACTATCATCGGCATTAGGTTCATCGCCTTCTACTATCCAATCCCTTATAGAAAAGAATCCCTTTTTATTCTCTTCTTTCAACAGGCGAAGTGGACGAACACCATCTACGATGGTTGAACGGATACTTTCGAGAGTTCTCTCGTTATCTTCATTGAAATATGTCTCTGCTGGAGTACCTGCAACCAGCTCTTTGAGTAACTCAAGATCATTCCACGCTGTCGCCCGAAGAAGTGAAAGCAATGACTTCGGTCCGTCTAGATATAAATTCTGAAGTGCGGCAGAAACAACTGCTCTGGCAGCGGATGTAAAGAATTTCTCAGAACCGCTATTACTATTAGAACTAGGTAAAAGTGTCTCAGATATCCAGTCTGCATCAAATGGTGACTCCATTTCTTCCCATGGAGTCCATTGGTGTGAGCGGCTATCTGCCGGATTGAGTATGTGATCAACTCCGTCCCGGTAGAACATCTCTACGAACTCGCCTTTCTTGTCATATACCACGGCTCGGTCTCCACGAGCGCGAATGGCTTTAAGCAAATGAGTTAGTGCTGTAGATTTACCAGCCCCGGTGGTGCCACTAATCAAGGTATGCTTTTTTGAAAATCCTGTGGGTATAGGGAAATCGCCGAGGGTTAAATCAGAAACACCATGCTTTTCTACGATTTCACCTTTTAACTTTTCGGCTGAAACAAGTTTCGCCCCTCGAATATATTTGTCTTCTTTGATTTCCTTACCTCGTTTAACGGCCTTAACAACAAGATAAACACCAATAGGCAAGTACAATACAAAGAGCGAACTGAAAGCCCATCCAAAGGATTTGAGAAGATTAACAGCAGCTTCCTGGAATAGTGGCTCATTTATCACCACAGAGGATGGCAGAGAGTCGCGCCCATCTAGGGCAACACAGGTTCCTATAGCCAGGCTTGAAAATGGTTGTACTAGTGCCTTCAATTGTGCCCAAAGATATGTACTAGCGTTTTGCAAGACACATTTATCGGCGTCTATCCCGATGTATAACAGGCCACCGACAATCGCCAACAAAACACCAGGCAGAAAGATCCAAATTCCGCTGAATAACAACATCTGCTGGCTATGAAGCCATGTGTCCGCACCACGAACAAAGTCACCGACTCGACCTTTTCTAATCGTTGCCATTATCGTCCCCTCCAATAAAGTGAGAACGCAGAGCATTTGTGCGCGCTGAAATGACCTGTTTAGCCTCAGCCATTTCATCCTCAGAGCAGGTCTTTTTGAGCAGAAAGTCTGTCGTTGCCACGTTGATCGACAGCAAGTTAATTAGCTGCTGATAAATCTCCTTCTGATCCACTTGTACGTTTCTGATTTCGTGCAGTGTTGAGTCATTATTTAATGCCTGCTCAATCAAAGACACAGCCGTTTTACTAACCGTTTGTCCTGATTCTTTAGCTAATTCCTTCAACAATATATGTACTTGTCTGGGTGGATATATTTGTACGCGATACGCCTTAGAAACTCCCATTATAGTCCCCCTTATCCCTGATTCTCTTGTGTGTAACTCCCTTGCAACTCTGCATGTGCAGAGGCGCAGGGAGTCCCCTCAGAAGGCGCTACTGCGCCGGATGAGACAGACCACTCGCGGTGAGTGGGGTGTGGAGAAAAATCCGGGCAAAGCACGGAATTTTCTTGTGCTAATTTGGGGTCCCCGCTCGATAGAGTGGGGTGACTGGCTTCTGCGATTCGAAGAAAAGACATAGCCAATTTCCGTGTCTCATACTCATGGTTTCTCCTTGCCATAAACATCAGGCCGTTGGCGATCGATGTGATAGCTTGCTCTACAGAATTTGAATCAGATGCATTCTCAAGGATTGAGAGAATTAAAGCGCCAGAACATTGCTGACATTGTCGAGGGTGAAGTTTCATTCATTATCTCCTGAGTAATCGTCTCAGTGAGATTCTGGCCTGTAGTCGTTTGAACTTCGGCACGCAAAACTGCCCAATTTGGACAAATAAAAACAGGGTTCAAACTAGCAGACATCATCTAAAAGCAATCTAAAGATTGCTTTTAGATTTGAGGCACCAGAAGCCATTCATGATAATCATCAAAAAGTGCTCTATTGGTAGTGTTTCGATAGAGTTTCGAAAGTTACAGATACCCCTTCCTCTTTGAACTCATCAGAAGACCACCTGTTGAGATTGTTTCAGTGGCTTTTTAGGTGAGCAATGAATGTCGAATTTTCTTGTTCCTTCAAAAATAAGCAAACAGTTTTGTCCTGCTCGATTGATCATTCTCTAACTAGGATATGTGCATCTCTGTTAGTATGAAGATTGCTAGTAGGTGGATGACGTTTTAGTGTTAGTCTCCATTATGTCGGTCCATACGGAGGTGTAAAATTGAGTCAGTACATAAAGGTAGGAGATGATCATTCTCCAATACAACTAAAAAAGAATGGTACCACTGATACATTTCAACTTGATGGGAGCTGTAGTTGGGCAAAGTCAGATGACGAAATTACACCTGATTTTCTTCGTTCTCGGATAGAACCATGGTTAACTGCACTTTTTCAGTCTGAACACCTTAACTTACTAGTTGGGGCTGGACTCAGTACCGCAATTCAACAGTCAGCGACTGGCTCTACCCCTCAAGGCATGGGTTGGATCAAAGACCTAAAAATATATAAACCAGAAATAGATGCTTATGTTGAAAAAACTGCAAAAGCTGCGGGAAGAGAAGAAGGGAACATTGAAGATCAGATACGCTCTCTTAATGAGTTAATAAAAGGATTAGAAATTTTAACCGTATTAAATCCAGATCCAATTGCTCCGCCTCCTCCACCCAACCCAGTATATAGAAATTTAGTGGCTGAATTGGAGACATTACGAACGGAATTATCTCGCTGCTTAGAGCTTTTTGCACAATCTATCAGCTCTGGCGAAAAACTGATTCGAAACTCTGATACAAAGTTGAAAACAGAAACGTTTAACTACCTAGTGAACTTTCTAATGAGCTTTTCTAGCCGTACTGCCACACGAGACAGGCTACATATATTCACCACGAATTATGATCGAATCATTGAAACTGGTGCAGAGTTGGCAGGGCTTAGATTGATAGACAGATTTGTTGGTAATATTGCCCCTATTTTTCGTTCGTCTCGTTTAGAAGTTGATTATCATTACAACCCTCCTGGAATAAGAGGAGAACCAAGGTATCTAGAGGGAGTAGCTAGATTTACTAAATTACATGGTTCATTGGATTGGTATGAAAATGAAGGAACAATAAGACGATTTGGTTTGCCATTTGGTGCAGAATCAGTTGCTCCTTTTTTACAGACAGAAGGAACAGGTGAAGTTAACTACAAACAACTAATGATCTACCCAAACTCTGTCAAAGACCGCGAAACCTCAGAATATCCCTATGTTGAATTGTTTAGAGATCTAGCATCAGCAACATGTAGACCTAATAGTACGCTTGTAACTTATGGGTATAGCTTTGGCGATGAGCATATAAATCGTGTATTGCTTGATATGCTTACAATTCCGTCGGCTCACATCGTAATTATTGCCTATGGTGATCCTCTCGGGAGAATAATGGATTTCATAAATAATTGTGGTCGAAAAGCTCAAATAACTCTTTTATTAGGTGATCATTTCGGCGATCTTAAAACGCTTGTTGATTACTATTTACCCAAAGCAGCAATAGATCGTACATCTATTCGCATGACAGAGCTTCTTAAGTCTAGAGGATTAAATCCAGCTATAAATCAAGCGACTTCAGACGGAGGTGAGAAATGAGTTCAATGCCTATAGAACAAGGAGAGCAATTACGAGTTGGTACAGTAGATTTTGTCTCGCCTAACGAAATCAGAGCCTTACTTGACAATGACTCACCAGACTCAGTTGCTCTAAACGCAGGAACGCCAAGAAATTTTCCTAGGGTTAATAGCTATGTTCTAGTTTCATGTGATAGTGGTTTTTTAGTTGGCCAAATAGAATGGCTTGCAGTTGAACAATCCTCTTACTTTAAGCAAAGAGATATTCAGGACTTTGGCCTTGTAAATTTACCTTATCCTCAAAAGAAGATCAGTTTGAACCCTATTGGTACTCTTAAGCGAGTTTCAAACGGTGGTATTGATTCCTTTAAGTTTAACCGAGGAACAGAAACATTCCCCTCGATGGGTGCAGCAGTACTTCTGCCAACAGACTTGCAATTAAAATCGATAGTGGAATCTGGAAATAATCGAAGAGTAGTTATAGGGAAAAGCCCACTTGCAAATAATGCAAATGTAGCAATAGACCCAGATCGATTATTTGGAAGGCATATTGCTGTTCTAGGTAACACAGGAAGCGGAAAGTCATGCTCAGTAGCAGGGCTTATTCAATGGTCACTAGAATCTGTTTTAAGAACTGAAAGTAAACCCAATGCTAGATTTATCATTCTCGACCCCAATGGAGAATATAATCGAGCTTTTGGACCTGATACAAAGTTTAGAGGGCGTATATTTAAAGTTGAAGCCAACGAAAAAGAGCACCAACTAAAGGTGCCATCTTGGTTTTGGAATAGTTCTGAATGGGCTTCATTTACACAAGCGAGTCCCAAAGCACAGCTTCCATTGCTAAAGCGCTCATTGAGGGCAATGCGGAATGAAAACTTTGAGCTTGAAACAGATTCAAATCTTGAAGTTAAGCGGTTTCTAGGTAATGTCCTTATAACTTTGAAACATGATAAAAGCTCAGGCAAACCATTTGGAGGGTATGGTCCAGCAAAAGGCTTCAATGAATTGATGGCAAAATGGATAGAGAGCTTCGAAACATATCGAGATATGCTGGGAAATAGTAAGCTTACAAATGTTATCTCCGTTATGTCTGACTATAGAAAAAATAGAAGCGAAAAATATGCGACTATGCAGGCAACAGTATCTGAAATTGACAATATTATTGAAAAGGTAACTGCTGCATTTCAAGATTTTGGTGGGAAAGAATATGATCTATTGCCAAAAAGTGAAGATATACCATTACCATTTGAAGGGAGTAATTTCGTCGCGTACTTAGAGGCCTTAGCTCAAGAGAATGGTAGTGAGCAATACGTAGAGTACCTAGTCGCAAGAATTCGAACTATGCTCTCTGATACTCGAATGAAGCCGATCACCAATGATGCTGAACAGCGTGTTGATTTATCTGAGTGGCTGGAAAGCTATATTGGTGGTGATACTTCAGAAGATGAACATAGTTGTGTTTCTGTTATAGATCTTTCTTTAGTTCCTAATGAAATAACCCATTTAGTTACTGCGGTTATTTCTAGAGTTATTTTTGAATCATTACAACGATATAGAAGAATAAATAATAAGTCTTTACCAACAGTCTTAGTAGCCGAAGAAGCTCATACTTTCATCAAGAGGTATCGTGACGATGCCGAAAATCAAGATGTAGCGGCAGTATGTTGTCAAGTATTTGAAAAGATAGCTCGTGAAGGAAGGAAATTTGGCTTAGGCATGGTTATTTCTTCTCAAAGACCTTCAGAACTGTCACCTACAGTCTTGTCTCAATGTAATTCTTTCTTATTGCACAGAATTAGTAACGATAGAGACCAAGAACAAGTTCATAAAATGGTACCTGACAACTTAAGGGGGCTGCTACGTGAACTGCCATCATTACCTTCACAACATGCTATTCTTATGGGATGGGCGTCTGAGCTTCCAGTATTAGTAAAAATGAATAACTTGTCGAAATTACAGCAGCCACATTCTGACGACCCAGATTTTTGGGATGTTTGGACTAAAACAGATTCGCAAGGCAATCCCGTTGAACGTAAGACAGACTGGAAGAAAATTGTCGATGAATGGCAGCAGAGATAACAAGATTGCAACGTATTTTTATAACTCCAGCCAACAGAGCTAGAGCAATAAATCTAGCTCATTTTTGTTTAATAATAGGTTAATGACTGGTCAAGCTTTATCGTTATTCAAGCGCCTATTTACAGCTCTTCAACATCCTTTTCAGCCGTTCTATGTGCTGCTTGGCTACTTCTGGTTTTACTGGTCGTGGTACGGGTTGACTCGAGATAGATTTAGGAAACTCTTTGTTTAAGTCCTCACCATAGAGAACGCGCCTGACAGCAATCTCATAGTTCCGTTCAAAAATCGGCCACGTTTCAGCCTCAGTTCGACTTCGGATGTCAAAAGCACCAGTGTTTTTTAAAGCAACATAAACAGCAGGATGGCTCCACTCTTCAGTTGTCATATCTGAGATGCAATGTGCATTTCGACAAGCTTCCAAATACGCTTTTCTCGTGTCTGGTAGTCCAAATTCAGTAGGATCTGGTTGGCACCACTTGATGAATTGCCCAAGTGATGGCCAAAATGGAGATTCTGACCGTCTTGCTTTTGCCAAGCCCCAGTCTAACTGCTTCTGTGTAGTGATCTTTGCTTCAAATAGACCACGAGCCCATGATCGTTTAGCTGCATCGATTTCAGCTCTAGATGTAAACGTCTGCCGCCATGCTGGAAAACAAGCTTGCAATTCAAGGAAAAGCTTGTTGATAGTTTTCGCAGCGGTTTGCAATGGATTATTTTCGTTTTGATGTTCTACATAATGTGGTGATGATATGGTGCCAGATTGCCGGAAGTTGACACTGCGGTCTTGGTTATCCAAAGAAATAATCTCGGCGATTCTTCGCGCAGTCATTACCAACCTCCATCAGCCCAGCTTGTATCAGTAAGGTCATCCATTAACGAGTGTGAACAGCTCTTTGCTACTTGCCCTTTTTGACGTTCAGCATACTTTTGACCACGTAGCATCCAGGTTCGCCAAGCACCTTGGAGAGCAGCAAGTGAAGAGTAGGTTTGAGATTGCCCGCTTGGATGGTCAATAAAGATCTGGCTTTCCCATTCAAGATCTACCAATGGAGTCACAGAGGCAGCCCAAAGTCGCATTTCATCGGTGATAGACAAATCGTAACGAGACAACTTGAGAGAGCTCTCTCTTTTTTTTGTTTTTTGTGATTCTGTATTTTCTAAGATTTTCTTTTGTAAATCGCCGTGTTTACCGACGGTGGATAAACCATCTGCGGTTGAACCATCGACGGGAAATACGTCCTTGGCTGAACCATGCCCTGAAAACCCGCCAGTCGAACTATCTAGTTGAGATTCCTGGTATACCTCAGAGATCCAATGCCATGTTCCATCCGGATTACGACATTTCTTGCGTACGAGATATCCACAAGACTCCAGTTCTTTGAGCAATCTTCTTAATCTGTCGCGACCAATGCCGCACTCATTTTGGAGTTGGTGTGGACGAACCTCCCAGTTTGGCGGTCTTGAAATCAACTTAACTAGAAGACCAAGCGCATCAATCGAGAGGCGAGAATCTCTAATTGTACTGTTTGGAAGAACTGTAAACTCTTGACCTTGAGCACGACGAATCACACTCATTCTGTACCTCCTGAAACTCGAGCAGAACGAGCAATTGAGCGACTATTAATCTCTTCATCAAGTGCTTTTTTAACACTTGTCACTGGTAGTTTCACAGCGCGTGCAATCGCGATAGCGACATAAACACGATGAGATGAGTAACCTGTCCTGGCTGCTACATCAATCATCAATGAAAATGGTTCAGATAAACTAATTTTTTGAAAAAAGGCAGGATGTATTTGTACATTCATAGAAAACCTCAACAATTATTAAAGTCGAGGCACTGCGCTCGCGGCTGTTAAAACAGCACTCAGCCCCACCCGTGCCTAGATGATGATGGGGGTTAATGACGATACGCAAAAGCACAAACAAGCTATAAACCTGTGAGGCCGCTCATGCCAATTAAGCATGAACTCGCAGCGGAAATTTCAAAATTAAGAGTTTGAGAATTTTCTGCTAACCAAATAAATTTTTAATAAATAACATGCTATTTATTTATAGAGGCCAGCTACCTCATTTTTGACTAAAAACTTGATAATATAATTGAACCGAGAATTGAGCTTAATACTCTGATAATATCTACACCAAAAAATAAGAATATTAAAGCCAGAGCCAATGTAATTTCAATCTTGCTTATTTTCTTGTACATAAACTCACCAAAACTTAGAATAGTGATTGTTGTTGACCTTTTTCAAATGATCGTGATATATGTCCAGTTTTATGAGAAAAACTTGGGCCTTTCCACTTTGTTTTTTTACAAGCTGGGCACCTATGAATAACCAATTTATCTCTCAACCCTTCGCCTGTGAATATTTCAACATTGCAGTGGACACATTCAACAAATAATTTTTCACCATATGCTTCTTCACAAGCAGTATAAAAACCAGAGATATCAATATCTTTTTTATTTTTAAAATAAATATTATAAGCATCTATAACTGACTCAAGATGGTTTGATTTCTGACGAAGCTCACAATATATAGTCAAGGCAGCTGAATACTGAATTAAATCAGAACCAGAAGTAATATCCTGCCCGTAGTTTGAACGACGATGCGCTTTAATTTTTAAATCAGCTCTAATTCTTCTCACTTGTTTATAGCTCAAGCTTGTTTCTGCTTGAACGATTGAATTGCAAAATCCAATTTTAACAAGATAATATCCAAGCGCCCATCGTTTAAGATGGTGGCGCTCGGGCAAAAAACTCAGCTGTTTTAATAGTAGACTAAATTGCATGGCTGTAACCTCCTGTTCAAATGCTTAAAGAAAATAAAACAATGAACAGGAAGGCACCATTGCGATCCTGATGTCTTGTACATACAAAAATATATACAAGCTAAGATGTGAAAAACTGAAATATTGCCACTTCAGCTTGGAATGAAATGCTATTCAAAGGCTAGCTACCAAATAAAAATATATACTCACACATTTTAAAAGTCAACTACTGAAATATTAATTTATTTGCTTTGTACCGACGAAACAAAGCAATAGATATTTCTAGAAAACAAACCACAAAACTTGTCTAAATCGGGCAGTTTGGCGTGCCTATTTTCATCTTAATAAGCTGCAAAATCTCCATGAAATCAAAAATGGCATATATAAATGGAGATAAAAATGAAATTTAAGTCTATTACAGCTTCACTTATCCTTTCCTTTTCACTATCACCAGCCTTTGCTGGTATTGGAACCGGAACTGCTGAAATCTCAGCAACCCCGCCATCTTTATCGGTGGTCGAAGTTCAACCGTACACGATGACGTTGGAGCGCTTGCCCGGAGCCGCCCCAACTGGAGGTTTCTCTCTAAAAAGTTGGGCGACTTACCTTGCGAAAAATCCGGAGGACACCGTACAACCTGGCTGCCTAAAAGTGTCGGGAGACATGAACAAATCGGTTGGAATTTCCATAACTAACCTATCCAACCCAACAGCGCCGGGGGGAGCAACTCTTAGCTTTAGTGGCACACCTAAAATCGATCTTCGTACCTCAAATGTGGATTGCTCGGATGCGATCGCGCAAACATCAACAGGAGTCGGTTTAAACGCTGCACCTTTAACAACAACCACTTCATCCTCTGGCGAGCTTTACATCGCCTGGTCGTATCGTCAACCCGCCACAGCCTCATCTGGATTCATGCAGCTCAGCGCATGGGAAGAAGGGATCTTTTCTGGAACCGTCGATATCGCCGTCGACTACCAATAATTCCAGAGTGTCAGGGCCAGCAAAACGTTGGCCCTGACCATTGCCAATTCACAGAGGTTCCGATGAAGTCCCTTATTAATTCAGGTTTGATGGTAGCAATGGTAGCGCTTCTATCTCTATCTAGACCAGCATCAGCCTTCCAACTCAAGATCCACGAAGTGGACATCGTTCACAAGGCGGTTGCTGAAATCCCCGTTGCAAATACCTTAAATTCACCAATAGTCGTGAGAATTACCCCCCCGGATGGAGTGCAAGTATTCCCCCGTAGTTTCCAACTTCTTCCAGGAGAGCGGCAAGTAGTAAAAGCACGTGAGAGTAATGGAAAAGCATTAAAACCAGACGCGAAGATGGCATTCTCATATGCCGTACAAAGCGAAGAAAAACAAGGCGTTCACTCAAGAATCACGCTCAGACTCCCGGTCAGGGAGGAGTCTCGATGATGAAGAAAAAACTTTCACATGTGAAAGTTTTTGTGCCCACAGTCTTGGCCGCAGCTTTCACACTTACAGCCTCACCAACACGTGCGGATGACTACTTGATGCAGCTTGTCGTGAACGGACAAAACAAGGGGGAATATCTTGTTTCTCGTGAAGCAGATAGCACCATTGCTGAACCAGCTCTATGGCAAGCCGCTGGTGTAAACGCAAAAGAGCAACTACCCTTGGAAAGGCTAAATAACCTTGGTCATGTCAAAATTGTTTGGTCAGAGCAAACCATCTACTTTTACCCACGTAATAACACAGCCAAGCCCCAAACGATCACACCAGAGGTTACAATTGAACCAAATGTATCCAATCTGGATGTAAAATCCTTTGACTACTTTCTCACCTATCAAAACAAAGGTGATATTGCGGGTAGTATCACGGGAACAGGCCGAGTCGCAGATCTCGATGTTGATGTTAGAGCGGGGATAGGAGGACAAGAGTCATATTTCTCATCACAATGGCATAGCGAAGAGAATCGCTATATAAAAGACGTTGAGCTGGGACGAGTGCAGCGATATGGATTAGATGGTTTTGCCGTAACAAACGAAAACTATTTGGCTACAGGTTCATTTTCTAGTGACCAGATAGAGTTGTACTGGCCTATTGGAACAAGGGTAGATGTATACCGTGACGGAACCTATCTAGAATCTCTGGTTCTGGATAGTGAGCCGTTCTCTTACAAAATCGAGCTGGATTACAACACTAATCTATATAAGTTTGACGCTGTATTGCCCGATGGCACAACGGACACCAAAACAGTAGAAAGAGCCATTTCGGGACGACTTGCGCCAGTAGGAGGTTTAAACTACCAGGCAGCTATAGGCAAGTCTCCAATCTCAAATGAAAGCAAACTAATTGGACACTTAGCCTACGGAGTGACTAACGAATTGTCGCTTTTCGTTGGTCAGGATGAACAGGAAAGACATTATTTTTCCGCTTTATACGCACAAGATGATTTTTCATTTGAACCCGCCTGGTATGGTAATAGTGGATACGCTATGAATGGATCCTGGCAAAGTGACAATTTGTCTATTTTTGGCCGTTTTAGTGATTTGGATAACTATAAACTACGCTCTTTTAGCATTTCATCTCGCTCTCTGTTCCAGCCAACCGTTCAGTATTCTTCTCGAAAGCACAATGGCTATCAAACCGAAGATGCAACTCTTCGAACATATCACAGTACTCGTATTGATACTCTGAGCTCTTCCCTTTCTCTATCTCCATACTACTCTCGAAGTTTAAACAATGGAGTTAGATCAGATACCTTTGGCGGACGAATGCTCGCGAATATAAAGGATGGCTGGCAGCTTCAGGCATCTTATGAGTATGAACACAACGATATTGATAGCCTTGGGGATGTGGAGCGTTTCAATGGAGAGCTATCTAAACGGTTCAACCTGGGACGGCTCACTTATCGCTTCACTGCTAACAAGTATGGTCATGGGTGGGAAAGCCAGCAACAAAGCCTACGCGTCGATCTTTGGAACTGGAAAGCCGCGACTGTGTCAGCATCGTTCAATCATTCACCAACTGGTGATAACAACATTGGAATATCCATCAGTGGTAGCTTTGGCCGCTCCGGATTCTCAAAAACCCCTCAACGTAACCAAGCACAGTTAGAGCTCTCAGCCTGCAAAGATTTAAATTTTAATGGGGTCTGTGAACCATCTGAACCTGACGTTGAAGGCATAACTGCAACAGTGGCGGGAAGAGAAGTTGTAACACCAGCTATTGTGGACTCACTCACCCCCTATAAACGTTACACAATTCAAGTAGGTGATAGTTTCGGCTTGTCTCCTCGTCACAAGGTAGTGGAATCAACAAGGTTGATAAGAGGAGGAATAAATCGGCTACGTTTACCGTTAACTGAAATTCGTGAAATTGAGGGACAACTGGATCGTGATGGGATTAGAGTTGCTCTCATTGATACAGAAACGGGAGATGTTATGGACGAGCAAACCACCAATTTTGGAGGCTGGTACCTGTTTTACGCATCATCTGAACGCAAGGTTAAAGTTGTGGTGCGACCAGAGACAAGACTAGCTAATAACTTTCACATGTGAAAGTTTGATGTATCAATTGTCCATATGAAACAACCCAGTTGATATTCATTTTCAAAAAAACGCTCTATTTGTCCATGATGGGCAATTCCAGAGGACATCACCGGAAAGGAGAAATGGGATAATAACAACAAATAAAGTAAGAGAAGGTAAAAAAATGACTGAGAAACAAATCGCTGAGTTATTAGCTAGTATCAAATCTCTGACTAATCAGACAAAAGAGATTATGACCATTTCAGAGTGCTCATTATATACCGGGCTTTCAAAGTCCTACCTCTACAAATTGACACATAAAGAAAAGATCCCATTCTCTAAACCTTTGGGTAAAAGAGTCTACTTTGAACGTTCAAAAATTGACCAGTGGCTGTTGCGTAATAATAAAGGAGGTTTCGATGAAGCAAGCCAATAGATACTCTCCTCCACCTATAGATAAGCGCGGAGCGCTTCTCTGTGCCTACCGCGAATCTGAACGCTTTGTAAAAGAGAGCGAACGAGAGCGCATAACATCGATCAGCAGAACAACCTGGTGGAGACTAGAAAAAGCGGGTCAAGTACCCAAAAGGAAAAGAGTTGGCGGCAGCACAGTCTGGCTGCTGTCAGACATTCTAGCTTGGATGCAAAAGTAGTTACTGTTATATATAAAGCATAGCTTTCATCATGTAACAATCCGGATGACATATGGTTAATAGTTTAAGAACAAATCTCCAAGAACTAAATGAGAAAACCCCGGCCCCATTCACCAATGATGTCATCCTTAACTACTCAGATTATTTAAAAAGTAAGGGGATCACACTGTTCCCTAACTACCAAAAGATTATTGAGGATGTACCCTTAGAAAAAATCATCGGTATTGACCAAATGTATGGAGATATGAAATGGGGAGATTGTCTTGATGGCCGCTACTTAAAAAGGATCAATCGAAATCTTCAAGAACTTGAGAGAAATCCTGATTACTATCTTTCCGATATCGAAAAATCAGGCCTATCTCTAAAAAAAATCGGGGATGAGTACTTCATTAATACTGGAAAGCATCGGGTAGTGATAGCTCGATTTCTTGAACATTTTAATCCTCATGCTTTCCAAAACCTTTCTCCCCTTCGTAATGTAGAAATATATGAGTATTTCTTGGATTACGAATTCATGGACATACAATCGTCAGTTAAAGAGATAGAAAAAGATTTTCCAGAGTTGCACTTTAGTCTGACGTATACCGATAAGGCCGATGAAGTCTGCTTGACGATAGTTAGAACTGACTCTTATAACGGCTCGGAGAGGTATACACGCTCAGAGGTTCCCTGCTGTCTGGAAAAGCTCAAAAACCCCAGCATTGTGCAGAAATTTAGAACCGAAAAAACTCACAATCTGCTAAGTTTTAAACAATGTTTGGCTGTTCTTAAGAAAAATTTTTGTCTCATGGTATAATTCGTAGTAACTAATATAAGGCAACTCTAGGGTGTGAGTAAGAAATCATGTTTCAGCCAAGTGGTGAGTAAACTGGTAAGTGGAAGCATATTGCCCAACCGAAAAACATCATAAGGAATTGATTTTTATAAGAATACAAATATCACTCCACGAGCAGATCCAAAACATTGAATGATCTAAAAGTCATCGAGTATTGAAACAAAAAAGCCCCGCTAATACGGGGTTTTCTTTTATTCGTCTTTTTCTAAGGTACTGTTATCAACGTAGGGCCAATAATGGTGCCCAATTCTGATCAGCAAAGTAGCCGCAGCCAAAATAAACGCAGCCAGAGATAACCACACAACCAAAACTGCATCCAGCTCTTTCATTCCGAGTGTGATGTAGCGGGCGATGGCCATCATCGCGATGTAGATAGGATAGCGTACCGGAATTTTACCGTTCATCACGAATTGCTGCACCATGGCGAGCACTTCCAGATAGATAAACATCAACAGAATATCCGTGAGTAAGACACGCTTCTCTACAAATACGTGCACAAACTCTTGCATCATGGCGTACAACGTCGCCAAGGTAATAGAGACTAATAACACCGCCTCCAAAATATGGAAGATTTTCAGGAAAGGTCGACTAAAGGATTTCGGTAAATTCGACGGCATGGTCCATTATCCAAACAAAGAAAATAGGCCTTGAGTTTAGCATGCAACGATCTTCAATCAATCAGAATAAACATCAGTGCGAATCGACTCCAAGTTCTGGTATTTACTCATAAAAACACTCCGCTTATTTGGCGGAGCGTTTTTGTGTTATAGGACCTGTGGCATCACTTACGCCACTTGCTGCTTTTTTTCAGCTACGCGCTTTTTCTTCCGATATTTAGGGTGAGTGATCGGAATCGCAGATAGGAGTTTTTTGGTGTATTCGTTTTGCGGGTTTGCATAAATTTCTTTAGCGCTGCCTGCTTCTACCACTTTGCCAAAATACATCACGGCAACTTTGTCAGAAACATGTTTCACCACCGAGAGATCGTGAGAGATAAATATGATCGCCAAGTTCATTTCTTGTTGCAGTTGTAGCAATAGGTTCAAGATTTGCGCCTGTACCGACACATCTAACGCAGATACCGATTCATCACAAATCAGCAGTTTAGGCTTCAATGCAATCGCGCGAGCGATACCGATACGCTGCCGTTGTCCGCCTGAAAATTCATGTGGATAACGGTTTACTGCCGTTTCTGGTAATCCCACTTTGATTAAAAGTTCTTTTACCCACTGTTTACGCTCTGTTGGCGTGCCAATTTTATGAATAACAAACGGTTCTTCCAGAATCATACCGATGGTATGACGCTGATTGAGTGACTCCATTGGGTCTTGAAAGACGATTTGCATGTCTTTACGCAGCGAGCGCATCTCTTTAACAGACAATTTAGTGATGTCTTTACCTTCAAAGAAAATCTTACCTTCTGTTGGCTCGTATAACTTTAAGATCGTGCGACCAAGGGTGCTTTTACCACAACCTGACTCACCAACTAGCCCCAGTGTTTCACCTTCAGAAACAGACAGTGAAACTCCGTCTACCGCTTTGATGGTGTAGCCTTTCTTGAACAGCCCTTTACCAGAAACAAAGTGCTGCTTAAGATTTTCAATTCTTAATACTTCTTTTGCCATAACATCCTCTTTTATGACTGGTTCACTTTGCTCAGTTAACTGGCAAACATACTGGCATCAATAGGCTTGATATCGATCATCTGCTTTGGCTCATTATCTAAGCTCGGCATCAACCCCATCAAACGCTCTGTATATGGGTGCTGTGGGTTATCAAACAACTCAAAAATTTCTGCTTTTTCGACAATACGCCCGCCATACATCACGGCAACATCATCACACACTTCTGCCACAACCCCGAGATCGTGAGTGATGAAGATCATCGCCATGCCCGTTTCTTCCTGAAGCTCGTTCATCAGTTCAAGGATAGACGCCTGAACCGTAACATCCAACGCTGTAGTCGGTTCATCACAAATCAGAATATCCGGCTTACAGGCCAATGCCATCGCGATCATGACACGCTGGCGCATACCACCAGATAGATTATGGGGATACTCATTCAATCGCTTCTCTGGCATTGGAATTTTTACTTTTGCCAGCATTTCAATCGAGTACGCCTCCCGCTCCTTTTTGTCGAGCTCAGGTCGATGGAGCTCAAGCACTTCACATATTTGACGACCAATGGTGTGCACTGGGTTGAGCGCCGTCATTGGGTCTTGGAAGATGATCGAAATGCGATCGCCACGCATGGCGTACATCTCTTCCGCAGGCAAATCAACTAGGTTGGTGCCGCGATAATTCACTTCACCTTTAATGATGTTGCCATATGGCTTAGGTAATAGCCCCATGATCGACATTGAGGTTACGCTCTTACCACTACCTGACTCTCCCACCAGACCGAGTGTACGTCCAGCTCGCACATCAAAGTTCACACCATGCAGAACCTTCACTGGCCCATCATCGGTGGTAAATTCAACTTCGAGATCTTTAACACTTAGGATTACATCGTTTTCCATAACCAATCCTTACAGCTTATAAGTGTCATCTACGACAACAACAGGTTCAAAAGCTTTGCCTGACTTCATCGCTTGTTTCGTTTCTTTTTTGATATCACTATCAATCCAGTAAGTGCCATCGCCTATGATTGAACCACTGAACAGCGCCTCTGTCATGCGATTCATTGGCTTATCTGGAAACTTTAACCAGCGCCAGTGACCATAGCGGACATAAGGAACCATGTAGCCTGGGACGATAACGTGAGCATCAATGATGTCACGCTGAATCTCATGACCTAGCTGAATCTTTTTATCCATATCCATGCCAAAACGATACTCGATGATCTTTTCATCCAGTTCAGGCGTGCTGTAGTTTGTGAAAGAGTTAGTTTGCGGCTTGTTCGCATTGACTGAATGGAAATACTCCCAATACGTTGGGATCTCAGACGTACCCATATCTAAGAAAGCCAAATCGTGCTTTTTCTCACGTACGTATTTGAACATGGATGAGCCATCAACTAACTTGAGCTCAATATCCAGCCCTGCTAGCTTGGCTTGCTCACGCAAAAAGGCAATACGAGGAGTATGAACAGGTGTTCCGTAGGTCAGCTCGAAGCTTAAGCGCTCACCTTTATCATTAACACGAATACCATCAGAACCAATTTTGTTAAAGCCTGCGGCTTCGAATGCCTCAGCCGCTTTTGCGGGATCAAACTTCGGTGCCTTAGCATCTGGTAGGGTGTATTTACCATGACCATAACCGGTCGGGTTCGGTTTACGGGAGTAGTCGCCACGCATGACATTCTCTATCATGCCATCAAAGTCAATCGCGTAAGTAATGCCCTTGCGAATGTTTAAATCATCCAGCAAAGGCATCGCGGTGTTCATCCATACACCACCAGCCCCAACTGGGAATTGGTTGTAACCCCAGAACTTTTGAATGTATCCCTTTTGGTAAGGTTCCGTATTCGATTTATCATGCCATAAGCTTGGTAAAACAAGACCAAATGCGTCCAGCTTCCCTTTCTCAAAGTGCTTCATCGCGATATCACTGTCGCGAATCACTGTGATGCGGATTTTGTCGACATTATAACGATGTTGATAATACTTATTGCTGTAACCCCACCAGTCTTCACCGACATGTTTGAAGGTAACACTTTTACCTTTTTTAATGTCATCTAGGTAGTATGCACTGGTCGTTGGTTCACTTTTAAAATTGTAGTAGCGGACAAAGTTGTCATGTATACCGTCACCATTTTCATCTTTTGAAGGATTAGCATAAAAATGTGCGGGACGTGGGCGCAGCGCCCCCATTCGTAACAGCAATTCTTCCGGATTGAACTCTTTCGCCGCCTTAACAGCAAACGTATGAGTGTCGTACTTGATAACATCCGCAATCGTTTTGTTGTAGTAATCGTTGTACCAAGGTTCCAAGATGTCTTTGGAACGATAAAATTTCAGCATGAAAACGAAATCGTCGGCAGTCACAGGTTTGCCGTCCGACCATTTGGCTTCAGGGTTGAGTTTAAAATAGACCGTTTTGTTGTCACCTGCTAACGCCCACTCGTTAGCAAGCTCAGGGATGAACTCTAAAGTATCTGGGTGGCGGACCACCAAGCCTGGTGTTTCATCTAAGATAAAAGAACGTAGCCCTGCATTAGCATCTGGGCCAACACTACGTAACGTCTGCGGGAAACTTGACATAAAGGTGCGATAAGTCCCTCCACGTTTCGCTTCTGGCGAACCATATTGAGGCTCATCCCAGTTTGTTTGCCAGTCTAAGTCGGTCGGAAGCGTTGCTGACATTGCACCAAAACTCAGGGCGCTCAGCGTGGACGCTAAAAATAATTTCTTCATAAAACTTCCCTTTTTTATGTTTTGCTCACAATGCTCGCTTAAACATAGCGTGTGAATTTTTTCGGGTCGAAAGCCGCTCGAATGGCTTCACCAATAAAGGTCACCATTACCAGAACCAGAACAATAGAAGTCACTACTGACGCAACAATCCATGGCGAATCTAAGTTTGACTTACCTTGTTGCAGTAGTTCACCCCAACTTGGCGTTGGTGGCATCAAGCCTAAGCCTAGGTAATCGAGAGCAGTCAGTGCTGTGATGTTAGCTGCAATAGTGAAAGGCGCTAGGGTTACAATCATCACCATCGTATTTGGCAAGATGTGATTAAACAAGATACGTCCGGTCGATGCCCCTAAAGCACGAGCCGCCATTACATATTCTCGTGCCGCTTCTTTATAGGTCATGGTCCGC
This sequence comes from Vibrio sp. 2033, assembly GCF_033339735.1. Classification (NCBI taxonomy): domain Bacteria; kingdom Pseudomonadati; phylum Pseudomonadota; class Gammaproteobacteria; order Vibrionales; family Vibrionaceae; genus Vibrio; species Vibrio sp. 2033. The sequence goes on along the minus strand of NZ_JAWOVC010000008.1, from coordinate 125,417 downwards.
ATGTACCAAGTCATCCCCATCCAAGTGAAAAGCACGTTAATAGCGACAAAGAGAGCGAACGTCGGTTGAACGATTGAGACAAGAATCATAATGACGTACAAAAACGGGACCATTGACCAGATTTCGATAAGTCGCTGTACAAACAAGTCAAATTTACCGCCCCAAAAGCCCATAGCACAACCGACTGCAGTACCGATCGCGTAGGAGATGGCCATCGTAAGCAACGCAAATCCCATCGCCGTTCTGAATCCGTAGACAAGTCGCGCCAAAATATCGCGACCTATCACATCTGTACCTAAATAATGCTTATTTTCGGCGCTAGGTGCTGTTGGCGGGAAATCACCACTAAAATCTTGTTCATATGGGTTCCATGGCACAAGCGGCAAAATAACAAAGTTGTCGCCCCCTTCGGCCTCAAACGCTTTTTGCAGTACGCGATAATCCGCTTCGCTGGATGACTCTTGGCCGAATTCGCTACCTAAACGTACGTCACTGACAACAGGAAAATAGTAGCTACCATCGAACTTGACGACTAGCGCTTTACTGTTAATCAAAAGTTCGGCGAATAGAGAAAGGATCAACATGATAGAAAGAGCAACAAACGACCAATAGCCTCGTTTGATCTCTTTAAAGTGACGAATTTTCTTTTGAGTTAATGGACTAACTTTAATCATGTTACGCTCCAAACTTCACACGTGGGTCGACTAAAGCAACACAAATATCTGAAATGATGTTACCAATGAGCAGTAACAACGCATTAATGGCGACAATACCCATAACAACAGGGTAATCACGCTCCATGATTGATTCGTAACCCAATAAGCCAATGCCATCAATATTGAAGATAACTTCAATCAGGAAGGCACCGGTCATGAAGAACAACAAAGAGTTACCAAAGTGACTCGCGATTGGAATTAAGCTGTTACGCAACGCGTGCTTACGAACTGCTTTTTTGAAAGGTAATCCTTTCGCAATTGCGGTGCGGATGTAATCTGAGGAAAGGTTTTCCATCAGGTTATTTTTCATTGTCATCGTCAGCGTGGCAAAATCACCAATGAGGTAACAGATCAAAGGCAACACCGCATGCCACATAATGTCTTTAGCGCGTTCAAAGAAGGTTTCGTAATCGTCGAAGTCATCGCCGACAAAGCCTCCCATCGGAAACCATTCCAAGTGATAACTAAATAACGTGATCAGCAATACACCCACCACATAACCTGGTAGCGCGTAGCCTACGAAAATGAGTACTGAAGAAGCGGAATCAAACACAGAACCGTGCTTGAGCGCCTTATAGTAACCAAGAGGAATCGAGATAAAATAACTAATAAAGAAGGTCATGCCGCCATAAAACAACGACACTGGCAAACGCTCTGCGATCATGTCCGAGACAGGCTCGTAGTAACGCGTCGACTCGCCAAGATCTAGCATTACCAAACGACTTAACCACTCGACGTACGCTTCCGTTACAGGTTTATCCAGGCCATAAAACGCATTCAGCTCCGCGATTTGATCGTCAGAAAGGGCCGTATTACCACCCGCAGACGTCATTGATGCGGCGCCGTCCCCCTGGGACTGCATTTGTGACAACATGCGTTCAACAGGTCCGCCAGGCACGAAACGAGTGATAGCAAAGATGAGAATAGTTATCCCGAGAAACGTTGGGATAACCAACGCCAAACGGCGTAAAAAGTACGACAGCATATACAACTTGCTCCTTGTCTACTGTCCAGTTCAAACGGAGTGAAAGAGGATATTTTCCGCCCAAAATGGTGCATATTTATCTCGTAGTAACTAAAACTGTTGAAGCACACTCCCTGCGCCTCAAGAGCTAGACTTTTCTACTACTGCAATAATTTCAGCGTCATATTTATCTTGAATCCACATCAGCTTCAAGTGTTTGAAACCAAAACATGACAAACTTCCTTCGATGTCGAAAAACAGAAATGTTTTTGTAAAAAATTATAAAAAACCACAAAAATAATTCATACAGAATATCAATCTAGGCTGTTTAGAGCCAAAACCCTACATAAAAATGCACCCTACACACATAAATAGACACATAATCCAAGGTTATATTTGACCTAAAAATACGAGTGAGCCCTTTAACCGCAATGGGTATCATATTTTGATACCACCTAATAAGTTCGAGCTAACAAAGTATGGATTCGATATAAAACTCATCTCAGAACAATTCACTGGAAAAATATCTTTTTCCAGATTCAATTACCCACTAAAAAACCATAGGCAAGATAAGTCATTAAAGTTTATAAGAAACACAAAATACGGTGTTTTATTGAAATTTAATATCGATTCATAAACATTATTCGGTTTTTTATTCCGCCTTTTAAATGAAGCCTGGTTATTTACATCTTTTTTACATTTAAGCATCCCCGTTTACCACTGGTTTGACTTCCTTTTTTCATCTCGGTTATACATTGGCCGAACGTTAACGAAATATTAACGTCACATTTGGCCGCTATGCGGCCAGACATAGGAAATAATAATAATCGGAGCAACAAGGATGTATAAAAACACAACCGCTTTATCTGTTGCGATAAGCCTTGCTTTGGGGACAGCAGCAGTTGCAGCCCCAGCAACAGCACTGGCAGAAGAGCAGCAAGTTGAAAAACTTCAAAAGATGAAAGTTACTGGTTCGCGTATCTCCACGACGGATATGGAAGGTCCTTCACCAGTTACTGTTATTAATAGTAAAGACATTGAGTCTAAAGGCTTTAACAGCGCGCAAGACGTATTGAACAGTTTGACCCAAAACACAGGTGGTGTAATGGCTCAAACAGACTCTTTCTCGTTTACACCAGCAGCGCAGTCAGTCAACTTACGTGGCCTTGGCGCGTCGCGCACATTGATTCTTATTGATGGCCGTCGTCTTCCTCAATACCCGCTAGCACAAAATGGTACATCTAACTTCCAAGATATCGGCCAAATCCCTGTCGCCGCCATTGAGCGTGTTGAAGTAATGACCGACTCAGGTTCTGCTATCTACGGCTCCGACGCAATCGGTGGTGTCGTAAACTTCATTTTAAAGAAAGACTTTGATGGCGTTTCTGTAAAAGTACGCGCGGGTGACGCGACGGATGGTGGTTACCAAAATGGTCGTTTAGACGTTGTAGCTGGCAAAAACTTTGACGACAAACGTATTCTCTTCGTTGGCCAATTTGCGGGCAACGAAATGCTAAAGCAATCTGACCGAGATGATTGGGCTGGCGATGACGGTTCTAGCCGTTCTCAGCTAAGTGGCTACTCTAGCTACGGTGCAAACTTTGAAGGCGCCAACGGAACACTCCTAACACCAGCTGATGCTGGTTCTTCATGTAAAGAAGTCGTTGGTGATGCCGCGATTGAACGAGCGGATGGAAAGTGTGGTGTTAACCGCTCTGCGTACCGAACATTAAAACCAGAAAACAAACAAGTAGACCTACTTTTACGTGGTGAAATGGACATTAACGACAATGTCACTGCCATGGCAGAAGCCCGTTTTGGCTACAAGTCTACAGAATCTGAATTCGAACCTAACCCTTACAGCGTAGAAGTTGATGCCACTCACTTCCGCGGCGAAGGCGAATACACTCGCCGTATGGTCGAATTTGGACCACGCGAAAGTAACACTGAAGCCGATTCTTTTGGCTTAACCTTAGGCTTGAACGGCCTGCTTGCTGATACGTATGATTGGGACCTATCCGCTGGTTACTCTGAGCAAAGCGTTGAAACAAGCAACCCAGCAATCTTCCTAACTCTCGACCAAGCTGTACAAAATGGTGATGTCGATCTTCTAGGGCCTATCTCTCAAGACGTTGTAGACAAATACAGCGGCACTTCAAGCAAAGAAGCTTACTCAAAGCTTTACTCTGTTAACGGCTCACTGGCTGGTGATTTGGTTGAACTTCCTGCAGGTATGTCTGGCTTTGCTGTCTATGGTGAATGGAACCGTACTGACTACAATGAGACGATTGATGCTACAACAGCAGCTGGTGGTTTCTCTGGCCTAGGTGGAACATCAGGCGGCGGTGACCGTGATCAGATTGGTCTTGGTGTTGAAGCTCTTATTCCCATCATTGAAGATTTAGAAATGACTGTCGCTGGTCGTTACGACCACTACTTCGACGACTCGGCAACTGGTGGCGCATTCACTCCTAAAGTAGCCCTAGCATACCGTCCTACTGACACCCTATTGCTACGTGGTAGCTACGGTCTAGGCTTCCGAGCTCCAGACTTGAAGCGACTATTTGGTGATCAAACTCGAGGCTTTGGTTCTGGCTTTGACCCAGAGCTTTGTACCAATGCTGGTGGTAGCGGCCCACAAGATAAAGATAAGTACCCAGAGTGTGATACTCAGTACTTCGATACGCTTAATGGCCCTAACTCAGAGCTGAAAGAAGAAACAAGTACAAACATTAACTTGGGCCTAGCGTGGGAGCCTGTGGATGATCTTGGTGTAACCGTTGACTGGTACCACATCAAAATGGAAGACGTCGTAACTGCACCAACTTACCAAGATGTAATTAACGATCCAGGTAAATACCCAGGTACTGAAGTCGTTCGTAACCCAGATGGCACCATCAAGTCGGTATCCTATGGTCCAGTGAACCAGTCGTATGAAGAGCGTTCTGGTATTGACCTAGCGATCAAATACGCATACGACACTAATGAGTTCGGTTCATTTAACACGCGTGTTGCTGTAACGAAGATCTTGATTGCTGAATATCAAGAAAACGACAGCGAACCTGTAACGGATGAAAGAGATTTCATGCCTGAATACACCGCAACGTTAAATCTTGGCTGGGCATATGAAGATGTCGCTATCAACCTATTTGGTAAATACCGCGACCGTATGTGTTCAAGCTACGCAAACCGTTACTACTTTGATGACTGTGATTCTGCTAAAAAAGCGGGTTACAAAGCAGAAATCGCTAGTATGACAACGTGGAACCTAACGGCTTCTTACCAATTCAACGAGAGTGGTCGTGTAACTCTTGGTGCTATCAACATGTTTGACAAAGTACCGCCTGCAGATCCTCTAAGCGATACCTCTCCATTCTATGCAACTGGGTATGACGATCCAATCGGACGTCAGCTATACGTCGAGGCATCATACGACTTCTAAAAAATATTTGGCGCGGGTTTTCCGCGCCCTTTTCGACTGACTAAAACACTGACAAGGATGCAACCATGAAATTCAAGGAATTTGGTCTCAGTGCCATAGCTGCAGCATTGCTTACTATCAGTAGTAGCTCTATAGCGGCCAACTCTGGTGCTGTCGTTTCCACACAAGCAAAAGCAAATCAATCTTCAGAAGCTTCGCAACAAAAAATCGACAATTATGCCGAAAGTACTGAAGGCATGTTGGCAGAATACAAAGGCTTGCTACGTCAAATCGACAGCATGAAAGTCTACAACGAGCAAATTAATCGTATGGTTCAATCACAGCAAGGTGAATTGGACTCATTAAATAACCAAATAGCTCAGATCGATCAAACGGCAACAGAAGTAGTGCCACTAACACTTAAAATGATCGATGCACTCGATGAGTTTGTGACTCTCGATCTGCCTTTCCAGAAAAAAGAACGTAATAAACGTGTCCAAGAACTGCGTCGTCTCATGGATCGCGCCGACGTAACGACTTCTGAGAAATTCCGTAAAGTGATGGAAGCCTACCAAATTGAAGAAGGCTTCTCTCGCTCAATTGAATCTTACAAAGCTAGCCTAGATAGAAATGGGGAAACCGTGACTTACGACTTCCTACGTATTGGTCGCACGGCGCTTTTATTCCAATCTCCAGACGGTGGTGAGACAGGTATGTGGAACCAACAAACACGTCAATGGGAAACATTACCGGAAAGCTACCGCATAGCGGTACAGCAAGGCCTTCGTATCGCGAAGAAGCAAGCGCCACCAGCGCTAATCAAATTGCCTGTATATGCTGGGGAGGAATAAGAGATGAAAGGATTCAAAACTCTAGCCGCTGGTCTACTAGCGAGCTTATTTATGGTTTCAGGCGTACAAGCAGAAACGCCTAAAAACCTATCTGAACTACTCAAAAACGTAAAATCAGAAAGCATCGTTGAGTCAAAAGAGAACAAAGCCCGTGAAGCTGAGTTCAAGAACAACCGAGATAAGCAAGCGGCATTATTGCAACAGGCTCGTGAAGAGCTAGCTTCACAGCAAGCACTGGGCGATCAACTTAAAGCGACATTTGATGAAAACGATAAGCAGCTGACTGAACTAACAGAAACCTTACGTGTTCGCTCTGGTACTTTGGGCGAAATGTTTGGTGTGGTCCGCCAATATGCGGGCGAGTTTAAGGGCTTATTTGCTGCTTCTCAAAACGCTGTTCAGTTCCCAGAGCGTGACGCTCTACTAACGAAACTGGCTGAAAGCAAAGAACTGCCATCAACACAAGAGCTAGAAGCATTCTGGCATACCATTCTTCAACAAGTGGTTGCCTCAGGCGAGACAGCAACAACCCAAGCAACGGTTGTTTATGGCGAAGGTAAAGAAGCGGTTCGCGATGTTACTCTTGTCGGTGAATTTAACGCGATTGCCGATGGTAAGTACGTTACTTATGTACCTCAAACAGGTAAGTTCGAAGAACTCTCTCGACAGCCTCGCACCAATATTACACGTCATGTTGCGGGCTTTGAGTCAGCGTCAAACAGCTATGAGCCACTGTTTATTGACCCATCCCGTGGTGTAATTCTGTCTCTACTTGTACAAAGCCCTACCGTTCAAGAACGTATTGATCAAGGTGGCATTGTAGGTTACGTCATCCTTGGTATGGGTGCAGTTGGCGCTATCATTGCTCTAGTTTGCTTCCTACGCCTTCAAGTGATTGGCGGTAAAATGCGTAAGCAAGCGAAATCAGAAACCGTGATTCCTGGTAACCCTCTGGGTGAAGTTATCCAGGCTTACCAAGAGCACAAAGGTGACAACCTTGAAGATCTTGAAGCGAAACTGGACGAAATCATCCTACGTAACGCACCGAGCATTGAACGCTTTATCAGCTCAATCAAACTGTTCGCTTCTGTAGCACCACTTCTAGGTCTACTGGGTACGGTTATGGGTATGATCGGTACGTTCCAAGCAATCACACTATTTGGTACAGGTGATCCTAAGCTAATGGCTGGCGGTATCTCTGAAGCACTTGTTACTACGATGCTTGGTCTAGTTGTCGCAATTCCTCTACTGTTCCTGTACACCATCGTACACAGTAAAGGTCGTCGTTTGGTTCAAACTCTTGAAGAACAGAGTGCAGGCTTCATCGCTCGCTATCAGGAAAAACTACATAAAGCCGAAAGCTAAGGAGGCGTTATGTGGTGGTTAGTTGGAGAACTTGAATCAATTAGGCGCTTCTTGGGAATGGGTGGCGATGTACTCGTCGCCATCTTCATCCTCAGCTTTATGCTTTGGGCAGTATTGTTAGAACGTTGGTTCTATTTTGCTGCCGTCGCTCCAAAAGCCATGAAAAAAGCCGTTGGCTCATGGCAGGGGCGATCAGAGCACCAGAGCTGGAACGCTAAGATGATCCGACAAGAAATTGTTTCTCGTCAGGACATTGAGAATAAAAAGGGCCTGCCAATCGTGAAAGTATTGATTGCGCTTTGTCCCCTACTGGGTTTGCTCGGCACCGTTGTTGGCATGATCCAAGTATTCGACATCTTAGCGGTAACAGGAACAGGAAGCCCTCGAGCAATGGCCTCGGGGATCTCAAAGGCAACAATCCCAACTTTAGCCGGGATGGTGGCTTCTCTATCAGGACTGTTCTTTAGTTCACGTCTTGATCATTTAGCCAAAGTCACAACGCAAAAGCTGGAAGATAAGCTAAAGCATATTGCCTGAGTAAATGGAATTAGAGGTATAGGTCATGAAAAGACGCTATAGCAGTGATAGCAGTGATGAAACCGCTATCGATATGACACCGATGCTCGACATCGTATTCATCATGTTGATCTTCTTTATCGTAACAACATCGTTCGTCAAAGAAGCTGGTCTAGAAGTAAACCGCCCTACGGCAAGCTCTGCGCAAACCGTGAAAAAAGGTAACATCATGGTCGCAGTTGGTGCGGCGGGTGATGTTTGGGTTGATAAACGCCGCATCGAAGTGGACGCAGTTCGCGCGAATATTGAACGTCTTCGTGCAGAAAGCCCTGATGGCGCAGTTGTTATCCAAGCCGACACTGAAGCAAATGCTGGCGTAGTCGTGAAGGTTATGGACCAGATCAAAATGGCAGGTGTAGAAAGCATCTCCATTGCCGCAACCAATAAGGATTAAGCTTATGCGGTATCTGGCCTCAATTGCACTGGCGCTCATTGTCTCCCTCGGGTTGTTCTGGGGGATGGACAAGCTAGTAAACAAAGAGCGCCACGAGTTAGTGTCGAATGATGACCTGCGTATGGTCGAGTTTATTCGCATTAAACCAGACGAAAAAATACAGGAGAAAAAACGCGAACTTCCAAAGCCACCACCGCCTAAGCGTCCGCCGCCGCCGCCAGAAATGAAAGTGACAGCGACAGTAAAACCGGTGATGGAGCAGACACCAATGGATATGCCAAAGCTTGACCTACCCGTAAATGTTACAGGTGGTTCGGTGCTTGGACATTATAGCCAGGGTGGAGGTGCGCAACTCGCGGGTAGCGGAGGTCCAACACCTCTAGCGACATTCCAACCTCAAATGCCTAGGAAGGCTGCGAAAGCAGGAATAGAAAAAGGGGTCGTCTTATTAGAGTTTACCGTCAACGCACGTGGTGCCGTAGAGGACATCAAAGTTCTTAAAGAGCAACCACGACGCTTAGGCCTCGGTCGAGCGGCAAGAAAAACAGTCTCTAAATGGACATTTAAACCAAAATTGGTTGACGGGAAACCTGTTAGCTCGCGCCTATCGCAAGAAATAGAGTTCTCAACCAATTAAGGAGTCACGATGAAAAGTTTATGGAAAAGCAAAGTGGCTTCTTTAATTCTCTTCGCAGGAGTGGCAATGGCCGCTCCTACGATGGCAAAAGAAGCTCCTCAGTTATCAGATCGGACATTTCGAACCGTTAACAAAGTGCAAGAGTTGATCGCAACTGAAAAATATTCAGCAGCGAAAGAAAAACTAGCAAGCGCTTTAGAAAGCACAAGTTCGAAAAAATACGACCGAGCAGTTTTACTTCAGCAGACTGGCTTTTTGTATTCGCTACAAGACAATTATGTGCAAGCAGCAAAATACTTTGCCGAAGCATTACAGCTCGACGCACTTCCCGTTCCTGTTGCTCAACAAGTTCGCTACAGCTTGGCTCAGCTTTACCTAGCTGAAGAAAAGTATACGTTGTCTGTAAAAACGATGAAGGAATGGTTCAAGGTTGCAGAAACAACCAAAGAGAAGCCTCAAGCTCATGCTTATATCACGTTAGCGAGCGCTTATGTTCAGTTGGAAGATTACAAAAATGCAATCCCGCCAACCAAAAAAGCCATCGCGATGAGCAAGAGCCCAAGTGAGTCTTGGTACTTAATTCTCGTTGCATCTCACTACGAGTTAGGCCAGCTGAAAAGCGTTGCCAGTGTACTCAAAACTCTGACTTCAAAGTACCCTCAGAAAAAGCGTTACTGGATGCAACTTTCTGGTGTCTACATGGAGCTAGGTCAAGAGCGCAACTCTCTAGCCACCCTAGAAATGGTTTACAAAATGGGGAAACTAGAAGGAGAGAAGGAATATTTACGCTTTGTAAACTTCTTGGCTTACCAAGGTATTCCATATAAAGCAGCCAAAACTCTTGAAAAGGAAATGGCAGCTGGAAACATTGAAAAGACGAAGGAAAACTATGACCGCCTAGCCAGTTTCTGGCAGCAAGCTAAAGAGCTAGATAAATCAATTCTCGCTTATAAAAAGTCATATAACCTCGCTCCTTCTGCTAAAACGCAAATTCAGATTGCTCGCTTAATGATACAAGACAAGCAATATTCTGAAGCAACTCGTTTTGTAGAAAGCGCGGCATCCAGTGCCTCTAAAGAGCAAAAGGCAGAACTTGAATACATTCGCGGGATGGCCTATTTCGAGCTTAAGCAGCCACAAAAGGCCTTGCAGGCGATGAAAGGCGCTGCTCAATCGCCAAAATTCAGGTCAACCGTTAGCCCTTGGATAAATTTCCTAGAGTCTCAAGGATAATTCGAAGATTAAGTGTGAGTCAGTCGCACGCCTGGGGAAGTGAAAGCTTCCCCTTTTTTCCGTCTTATCATTATTAACCCCTATTTTTAACCAGAGTCACTCACGCAAGCCAAATCGGGACTCTAAACCTAAAATCAGCACACTAAACGGTTGTAGAAATGGTTTTAATAACAGAGTGCGCGGATGGTAAGTCCTGTATCACGCTCCTTCTTCGCTGTTTAGGAACACTCTGGCGTAAGTAACTATTTCATCAAAGACGATCACAGACAGAAAGATCAACTGGTAACAAAATAGAGATCATGATACTCTTCGCCTCCATTTTTCTGGCGGGATTATCACCAATATCCACCCCTTTGGTGGTTGATTTCTCAATGCCAGTGCTATCGTTATAAGAATGTCGAACTTTCCTTCGGCACTCAATCAATCCAATCAAAAGTGGAACAGTACAATGGGCAAAGGTACTCTCTATATCGTATCTGCACCTAGCGGCGCAGGTAAATCTAGCTTGATCTCAGCGATGTTGGAACGCAACCCAACCTACGCAATGAAAGTGTCTGTGTCTCACACCACGCGCAACATGCGACCTGGTGAAGAAAATGGTGTCCACTACCATTTTGTAGCGAAAGATGAGTTTGAAGCCCTGATCGCTAAAGGTGACTTCCTAGAATACGCAGAAGTGTTTGGTAATTATTACGGCACATCTCGTGTATGGATTGAAGAAACACTAAATAAAGGTATCGACGTTTTTCTAGATATCGACTGGCAAGGCGCACGCCAAATCCGTGAACAAATGCCAGAAGCCAAAAGCATCTTCATCCTGCCACCATCAAACGGTGAGTTAGAGCGTCGCTTGAACACTCGTGGTCAAGATAGCGATGAAGTGATCGCAAAGCGTATGGCTGAAGCCAAGTCGGAAATCTCTCATTACAACGAGTACGACTACGTGATCGTAAACGACGATTTTGATACCGCTTTGATGGATTTTAAAGCTATCTTGCGTGCTGAAAGATTGAAGGAAGAAAAGCAAGCTGCTAAATATAAAGGTATGCTTGACGCGTTGTTAGCAGAGTAACTTCAAAAAAGTCACGCTGTAAAACATAAAGAATTTCCCGTTTTTTGCCCAGTGCGAAAAACACAATAAACTACCTGAGAAAGTCCACAAACGGTGGCTTGTCTAATTGCTAGTAAATAAAGTAGTTAGGTTGTATACTTTCTCGTCATTCTAAAATTTTAGTTAACTATTTGGAGTCCTCATGGCACGCGTAACTGTTCAAGACGCTGTTGAAAAAGTTGGCAACCGTTTCGACCTAGTACTGATTGCGGCTCGCCGCGCTCGTCAAATGCAAACTGGCGGTAAAGATGCACTAGTGCCAGAAGAGAACGATAAGCCAACGGTTATCGCTCTACGCGAAATCGAAGAAGGTTTAATTACTAAAGAAGTTCTAGACGCTCGTGAACGTCAAGAACAGCAAGAGCAAGAAGCGGCAGAGCTAGCGGCAGTAAGCAGCATCGCTCACAACCGTTAATTCTGACTTTAGAATTCAACAACCTCCCGGGCCTATAATTTGTATCTATTCGATAGCCTCAAAGACGTTGCCCAAGAATACCTAACAGAGCCTCAGATTGAGGCTCTGCGTCAATCTTATGTGGTAGCGAGAGATGCCCATGAAGGGCAAACCCGCTCTAGCGGTGAACCATACATCATCCACCCTGTCGCTGTGGCTCGTATCTTGGCCGAAATGCGCCTTGATATCGAAACCCTCCAAGCTGCTTTGCTGCATGACGTCATTGAAGACTGTGATGTAACTAAAGAAGATCTCGAAGAGAAATTCGGCAACACTGTCGCAGAATTGGTTGATGGTGTATCTAAACTGGACAAACTCAAATTCCGCGATAGGAAAGAGGCTCAGGCTGAGAACTTTCGTAAGATGGTTCTGGCCATGGTGCAAGATATCCGCGTCATTCTGATCAAACTGGCTGACCGCACGCACAACATGCGTACGCTTGGCGCGCTTCGACCAGATAAAAAGCGTCGTATTGCTCGTGAAACGTTAGAAATTTACGCGCCCCTCGCTCATCGTCTTGGTATTCACAATATCAAAACCGAACTCGAAGAGTTGGGCTTTGAGGCGCTATATCCCAACCGCTACCGCGTACTGAAAGAAGTGGTTAAAGCCGCACGTGGTAATCGTAAAGAGATGATCCAACGCATTCACAGCGAAATAGAAGGCCGTCTGCAAGATTTTGGCTTGAATGCTCGCGTCGTTGGTCGTGAGAAAAACCTGTTCTCTATCTACAACAAGATGAAAACCAAAGAACAGCGCTTTCACACCATCATGGATATCTATGCGTTCCGAGTCGTTGTTGATACCGCTGATACTTGTTATCGCGTTTTAGGCCAAGTACACAGCTTGTATAAGCCACGTCCTGGTCGCATGAAAGATTATATCGCGGTACCAAAGGCGAACGGCTACCAATCGCTACACACTTCCATGGTTGGTCCACACGGCGTACCTGTTGAAGTTCAGATCCGTACTGAAGATATGGATCAAATGGCGGACAAAGGTGTCGCGGCACACTGGTCTTACAAAGACAAAGGCGACAAGTCTGGCACCACTGCGCAAGTAAAAGCTCAGCGTTGGATGCAAAGCCTGTTAGAGCTACAACAAAGCGCGGGTAACTCATTCGAATTCATTGAAAACGTAAAATCCGATCTTTTCCCAGATGAGATTTACGTCTTCACACCAAAAGGTCGTATCGTTGAATTACCTTTAGGCGCAACGGCTGTCGACTTTGCCTATGCCGTACATACCGATGTAGGCAACTCTTGTGTTGGTGCTCGTGTTGATCGTAACCCTTACCCATTGAGTAAGGCATTGAAAAACGGTCAGACGGTGGAAATTATCAGTGCCCCTGGTGCGCGTCCGAATGCGGCATGGCTGAACTATGTCGTGACTTCTCGTGCCCGCACTAAGATTCGACAAGTACTGAAAACGATGCGTCGTGAAGAGTCGATTACTTTAGGTCGTCGCCTACTTAATCACGCACTTGGCCGTCACTCGATTGATTCAATTTATCCAGAAAATATCCAAGAAGTCTTGAATGATCTTCGCCTAGAAAGCATCGATGATTTATTGGCTGCTATTGGATTGGGTGAGTTGATGAGCATTGTGATCGCACGTCGTCTCCTTGGTGACACCGAAGAGCTCACGACAACAAGTTCAATCCCAACGGACTCGAAGAAGAAGCTTCCGATTCGTGGCGCAGAAGGCTTATTGCTGACGTTTGCAAATTGTTGTCATCCTATCCCAGATGATCACATTATTGCTCACGTATCGCCTGGTCGTGGTTTGGTTGTTCACCGAGAAACATGTCCGAACGTTCGTGGTTATCAGAAAGAGCCAGACCGTTATATGGCTGTCGCTTGGTCTGAAGACTACGATAAAGAGTTCATTGCTGAACTTAAAGTCGACATGCTTAACAACCAAGGTGCTCTTGCAGAACTGACCAACGTGATCTCGAAAACAGGATCAAACATTCATGGTCTTTCAACGGAAGAACGTGATGGTCGTTTATACACTGTGACAGTGCTGTTGACGACGAAAGATCGTGTCCACCTTGCTGGTATCATGCGTAAGATTAAGGCAATGCCTCAAGCAACCCGAGTCAGACGCAGAAAGAACTAACCTCTATCGCCACCTACTCTGTTAGGTGGCGATTTTTTATACCTCAATAAATATGAACCTAGAACGTTACAACCGTATTCACCAAGTCCTAAAAACTCGCCAAACTGATCTGACACTTTGTCTCGAAGAAGTACATAAGCCAAACAACGTCTCTGCTGTGATCCGCACCGCTGACGCGACAGGCTTACACAAAGTTCACGCAATTTGGCCAGACAAAATGCGTACGCTGAGCCATACCTCAGCAGGCGCGCGTAACTGGGTTGAAGTGGATACTCACGATTCGATTGAAACTGCGATTACCGAACTCAAAGCGCAAGGTATGCAGGTTTTGGTGACCAATCTTTCGGACACCGCCGTCGATTTTCGCGAAATCGACTACACCAAACCAACGGCAATCATTTTAGGCAGCGAAAAGGTTGGCGCTTCGGAGCAAGCCAAACAGCTTGCCGATCAAGACATTATTATCCCAATGGTGGGCATGGTGCAGTCACTAAACGTATCGGTTGCCAGTGCCGTAATTTTGTATGAAGCGCAACGTCAACGTGAAGCCGCAGGCATGTACGACCGAGAAGAAAGCGCTCTGCCTAAAGAGACAATCAACCGTATTCTCTTTGAACGTGGTCACCCAGTGCTGGCAAAAGTCGCGAAACGAAAAGGGCTCGTTTACCCACCACTCGATGAAGAAGGTCAAATCATCGCCGATGACGCGTGGTGGCAAGAGATGCAAAGCAAGTAACAGACTTTCGTCATCCTGAACGGCGGCGAAGGAGCGTGGTTCAGGATCTAATTCTCAAATATACAGATGCTGATAGTGTTAACTTCAGCGACATACTTGTTGGAAATAGAATCCTGATGTCGCTAAAGCTCCTCGGAATGATAGGTTATCAGTCAAATCATGACACTAACTAAAGCATGACTATTTTTTCCTGTACAAAAACACAGCTCCATGGTTAACATACTGCTATGTTAACCATTTTCTTGAGCCCTCTATGTCCGCCCAAATGTTATCTGCCGTCCCATTAACCTCCCTTTCTGGAGTTGGCGCGAAAGTCGCAGAAAAACTCGCCAAAGTTGGCTTACATAGCGTTCAAGATTTGCTGTTTCACCTTCCGTTACGCTACGAAGATCGTACTCGTATTTACCCTATTGCCAAACTGCATGCTGGCCTTTGGGCGGCCGTGCAAGGTAAGGTCATGGCAGTCGACACCATCTTCGGTAAGCGCAAAATGCTAACGGTAAAAATCAGCGACGGTAATGGCACTATCACGCTGCGCTTTTTCAACTTTACCGCAGCCATGAAGAACAATTTCACGCAAGGTAAGTTAGTACATGCTTACGGTGAAATTAAGCGCGGTGGCATGGGTTTGGAAATTGTTCATCCTGACTACAAGTTTTACGTTAGCGAGCAAAAGCCCGATGTAGAACAGAGCTTAACCCCTGTTTATCCCACCACCGATGGTTTACGCCAAATCACATTGCGCAACCTTACCGAACAAGCTTTAGCCCTGCTTGATAAAACCGCAGTGCAGGAATTACTTCCAGCTGGGTTGTATGACCATCAAATCACTATGTCGCAAGCGCTGCACACCATTCATCGCCCACCACCAACCATTAATTTAGATGAGTTTGACGAAGGCAAACATCCTGCCCAAATCCGCTTGATCATGGAAGAATTGCTCGCACAAAACTTATCGATGCTGGCGGTGCGTAGCAAAGGTCAGAAGGATTCAGCGCTACCTCTCGGTCCTTGTCATAAACTAAAAACGCAGCTTTTAGCCCAACTGCCTTTCTCTCCTACAAACGCTCAAACCCGAGTAGTACAAGAGATTGAGGCCGATCTAGAAAAACCGCACCCAATGATGCGATTAGTGCAAGGCGATGTTGGTTCGGGGAAAACATTGGTTGCCGCTTTGGCCGCTGTTAGAGCCATTGAGCATGGCCATCAGGTGGCACTCATGGCGCCAACCGAACTATTGGCCGAGCAACACGCTATCAACTTCGCAAACTGGTTTGAAACAATGGGCATTCAAGTCGGTTGGTTAGCGGGCAAACTCAAAGGTAAGGCAAAGGAAGCCGAGCTGGCTCGTATTGCCAGTGGTGAAGCGCAAATGGTAGTGGGTACTCACGCGCTATTCCAAGAGCACGTTGAATTTCATCACCTTGCTTTGGTCATCATTGATGAACAGCACCGCTTCGGTGTCCATCAGCGATTAGAATTGCGTGAAAAAGGCGCAAAACAAGGCGCCTACCCACATCAGTTGATCATGACGGCGACGCCTATTCCTCGCACCTTAGCCATGACCGCTTACGCCGATCTAGAAACTTCCGTGATTGACGAGCTACCACCGGGTCGAACGCCGATTCAAACCGTTGCCATTCCAGATACAAAACGTGACGACATCGTCGAGCGTGTCCGAAATGCCTGCTTAAACGAAGGCAAGCAGGCATATTGGGTGTGTACCCTGATTGATGAGTCGGAAGTATTAGAAGCGCAAGCCGCGGCAGATACCGCAGAAGAGCTTCAACGTAAGCTACCGGACGTAAAAATTGGTCTAGTACACGGACGAATGAAGCCGGCAGAGAAACAAGCGGTGATGCAAGATTTCAAAGACAATAAACTGCATTTGCTGGTCGCAACGACAGTGATTGAAGTTGGTGTGGATGTGCCAAACTCTAGCTTGATGATCATAGAAAACCCTGAACGTCTTGGTTTGGCACAATTACACCAGTTAAGAGGTCGCGTGGGCCGAGGTTCCGTTGCTAGCCATTGTGTGCTGCTGTACCACTCTCCGCTGTCAAAAACCGCGCAAAAACGTCTCGGAGTACTACGTGAAAGTAACGATGGCTTCGTCATTGCGCAGAAAGACCTAGAAATTCGTGGCCCTGGAGAACTATTGGGTACAAAGCAGACAGGTCTTGCTGATTTCAAAATCGCAGACTTAGTTCGAGATCAACGCCTGATTCCCGAAGTTCAGCGTATTGCGCGTCATATTCATGACAATTACCCGACTAACGCAACAGCAATTATCGATCGCTGGTTGGGTGAGCGGGATATTTACTCCAAAGCGTAATGATTGAAAGCGAGCCAAATGGCTCGTTTTTTAATACGCCAAAAACAAAGCAAACGTTTGCTTTTTGAGTAAATCTCTCTATAATCGCGCACAAATTTTTAAGTGTGTTAGATCACACTCCACCAACCTGAGTTGACTCTGATTAACAGCAATCACAGGTAACGACGTCAACTCCACCCTGCTCTCCCATTCAGCGAGAACTAGGGAAATATTGCGACTAGCGAGACAAACAATGACAACTTCAAACCGATCTTCGGAACTGGTCTATCAACTCAACGATCGACCACCTTTGCCTCAAACCATTTTTGCCGCACTTCAGCACTTATTGGCGATGTTCGTCGCGGTTATCACTCCGTCACTGATCATCTGTCAGTCTTTGGGTGTACCTGCAGACCAAACGAACACCATCATCAGCATGTCTTTATTTGCGTCAGGCGTGTCTTCGTTTATTCAAATTCGCACCGTTGGCCCAATTGGCTCTGGTTTGCTCTCTGTTCAAGGCACCAGCTTTAACTTTTTAGGTCCTATTATTGGAGCAGGCCTATCGCTGAAAGCCGGTGGAGCAGACATCAGCACCATGATGGCTGCCATTTTTGGTACGATTTTAGTCGCATCATTTGCAGAAATTTTCCTATCTCGCGTATTGGAGCATGCCCGCCGAATCATCACTCCGCTCGTTTCAGGCATCGTCGTCACTCTTATCGGTCTCACACTGATTCAAGTCGGCTTAGTATCAATGGGCGGTGGCTACGCAGCATTAAATGAAGGAACCTTCGGCAGCTTAGACAAACTTGCTCTGGCTGGGACGGTACTTGGATTAATTGTGATTTTAAACCGCTCGAAAAACCCATACATCCGTGTGGCTTCAATCGTGATTGCGATGCTAGTGGGCTACATCATGGCGTATTTTATGGGGATGGTAGATACTTCTCAGCTAGGCGCAACTGAGATCGTAGCACTGCCCGTACCAATGCAATATGGCTTATCGTTTGACTGGTCTCTGTTCATTCCGCTGGTACTGATTTTCTTTATTACCGCACTAGAGGCCATCGGTGATATTACCGCAACATCTGAAGTGTCTGGTGAGCCAGTAAAAGGCCCAGTGTACATGAAACGCATTAAGGGCGGTGTGTTAGCAGACGGCTTAAACTCCGCAATCGCAGCCGTTTTCAACAGCTTCCCGAACTCAACGTTTAGCCAGAATAACGGCATCATCATGCTAACAGGAGTCGCGAGCCGCTACGTGGGTTACTTTATTTCTGGCATGTTAGTGATTCTTGGCTTGTTCCCAGGTGTCGCTAGCTTTGTTCAGCTGATTCCTGAGCCAGTACTTGGCGGCGCAACGATTGTCATGTTTGGTACGATTGCTGCCGCTGGTGTGCGTATTATCTCTCGTGTTGAGCTCGATCGCCGCGCAATTCTGATCATGGCCTTATCCTTCTCAATGGGACTTGGTATCGCACAAAAACCAGAGATCCTGCAATTTATGCCAGAATTTATTAAGAGTATTTTCTCAACTGGTGTTGCAGCAGGTGGCATCACAGCGATCATTTTAAATCTACTTCTGCCAGAGAAACTGGAAGACGAAGATGAACTTCCTCAGGAAGTGAAAGAGTCTTAAGATTATTGAGAATAAGAAAAGCCCAACCTAATTAGGTTGGGCTTTTTGTTTTAAAGGGTGCGGGCCATCGACTTACTTGGTAGGAAAGCTGATTTGAGCGATTAAACCGCCTTCACTGCGATTACGCATCACCACAGAGCCTGAATGTTGGCTGATTATACGCTTCACAATCGCCAACCCTAGCCCAGTGCCTTCACTACCGCGAGCGGTGTCACCACGCGTAAAGGGTTCAAATAACCTCGCGATTTGAGAATGCTCGATACCCGGTCCGTTGTCCTCTACTGAAATCCACACTAGCTGCTTATCTGCTGTCACACCAGTGCTGATTTTGACCCAGCCATTGCCATAACGTAGCGCATTCACAACTAAGTTACTGATCGCCCGCTTAATCGCAATCGCACTTCCTTTGGCTGGCGGCAAGTTAAGATTAAGATCTGTTTCAATTTCAACCTCATAACCACCTTCAGAACTGGCGACGTCACTGGCAATCGTACTGATATCAACCGCTTCAAACGATTCTTGGTTCACCGGTTTGAGGTAATCCATAAACTGACTGATGATCTCATTACATTCTTCCGTATCGCTAATGATCCCCTCCGCAAGATAGCTGTCCTCAGGAGACATCATTTCTGTCGCTAGGCGAATACGCGTCAGAGGTGTTCGTAAGTCATGGCTAATCCCTGCCATTAATAAGGCTCGGTCTTCTTCTAGCTCTTGAATACCTTTCGACATTTGATTAAAGGCTCGAGTTACAGAGCGAATCTCCGATGCGCCTTTCTCTGCTAAGGGGGGCGGGATCTCACCTCGACCGACGTCTTTCGCGGCTCTCTCTAAAGCCAAAAGTGGACGGTTTTGCAAACGAATAAACAACCAACCACCTGCAATGATCAGCAGCGCCATAATCAAGCTGTTACGAAACAGCGGGGCAAAATCTTCTTCTTGCAGCTCAGATAACGGAATACGAATGATGGAGTTCGGCAACTTTTCGATGTGCATCCACAAAATGTAACTTTCATCGCCAAGCAATAAGCGCACTTCTGTGGGCGAACCCAGCTCTTGGCTCATTTCTTCAGACATCAAATCAATCGACATTGCGTGATGAAATTCAATCGCCTTATCGCTATCGAGACTATGAACCGTCACCCCTAATCTTTCTAACAATTGACGCCTTAACGGTGCATCAGACTTTAAAGGTCCTTCATCATCAAGCACCAAATTGAGCTCATGGGCGAGAATTTTATTGAACTGCTGCAAACTCGGCATCAACGCGTAGTTAAAAACGGCGTAGTAAGAGAAAACTTGGCTCGCGAGAAGCAAAGAGATGAACAGCAGAATAGATTGTGTCAATGAACTTCGGATGCGCATGGAACGTTCCTAGTGGTCCTAATCGCGAAATTTCAGCCTTCAAAGGGAAGGTAATGAAGGCTGAAGTTGCTATAGCCAAGTGCTGGCTATGGAGTGAAGAGGTTACACCTCTTTGCCGTCTGGGACGAAAACATAACCTAGGCCCCATACGGTTTGAATGTAGCGCGGCTTGCTCGGATCGTCTTCTAACATGCGACGTAAACGTGAGATTTGTACGTCAATAGAACGTTCCATTGCAGAATATTCACGGCCACGCGCCATGTTCATCAATTTGTCTCGTGACATTGGCTCACGTGCATTCATCACGAGCGCCTTTAGGACAGCAAACTCTCCAGAGGTGAGTGGCATTGCCTCATCACCGCGGAACATCTCGCGAGTGCCTAGATTGAGTCGGAACTCCCCGAACTCCACCACTTTTTCTTCAGTGCTTGGTGCACCCGGCAACTCTACAGTTTGGCGGCGTAATACGGCCTTGATGCGAGCCAACAATTCGCGTGGGTTAAACGGTTTTGGCAAATAATCATCCGCCCCTACCTCAAGACCCACGATGCGATCCACTTCATCACCTTTCGCGGTGAGCATTAAAATTGGCAACATGTTGTTCGCGTGGCGTAGACGACGACAAATTGACAATCCATCTTCACCAGGCAACATTAGGTCTAGCACCATTAAGTGAAAGTTTTCGCGCGTTAGTAGGCGATCCATCTGTTCGCCATTGGCGACACTTCGTACCTGAAAACCTTGCTCAGAAAGGTAACGCTCCAATAGAGCACGTAAACGAGCATCGTCATCAACCACTAAAATTTTATGATTTTCTTGCATTGAAACATCCTTTCAGAAGCGTCTATTGTCGAAAATGTATCACTGTTTTTCCTAACGTGCTCAAGCAAATTGTTACTCTTTTTATCTTAAGCGCTTTATTCTCTCTCTAGCAGGTATTTTCAGCACCTACTATTGACCATAATTCCATTCCAGTTCACGTTTGGCCTCAAGCAGCTCTTGCTGTGCCTCAGCCAGCTTGTGACGTTTTTTCTCAATTTTGTCTGCTTTCCCTGAATGCTGAGCTTCGACTAATTCTTCCTCTCGCTCCTCAACTTCTTTAGTCTTTTCTTCCACTTCTGCTTGCAGCTCTTGGCGCAGCTCACCTTCCGAGCATTCATTCTGGATAGCGGAAAGTGCTTGCTCCAAGCCTTTAATGCGATGCTCATTACCTTGCGCTTTTGCATACTCAAGCTGCTGCTCTACCGCTAACTCTTTAGCGTCACAGCCTTTCACTTCATCTTGAGCAAAAACTGAAAGTGAGAATCCTATTGTTAGTGCAGCACTACACATGACTGCTTTGTTCATTTTACTTCTCCGAGAAAGGCACCATGCCTTTATACCAAATATTCTGACGTTGAGACCCAAGTCACTTCTAGTGAACTTCATGAGACTTGAATCGGTGATAAAGCCTCAGTCTTCCGAGGCCGGTTGAGTATATTCAATTGAGTTGATGAACCACTCTTTTTCACCTTCTGGGGTGCGTACCGTGAACTCTTCATCCACTTGTTTTTTCAACATCGCTCGCGCCATAGGTGAATCGATCGAGATGTAGTCTTTCGCATCGCCGTAAATCTCTTCAGGCCCGACAATACGAAACTTTTTCACTTCTCCTGCCTCATTTTCTATTTCCACCCATGCACCAAAAAAGACTTTGCCTTCTTGTTGCGGAGAATAGTCAACGATCGTGACTTCTGGCAGGAATTTACGAAGGAAGCGGACACGACGGTCGATCTGACGGAGTAAACGTTTATTGAAGGTGTAATCCGCATTTTCTGAGCGATCGCCCAGGCTCGCCGCCCAAGTGACGATCTTGGTGATTTCCGGGCGCTTTTCATTCCAAAGGTAATCATGCTCTTGTTTGAGTTTGTTGTAACCTTCTCGTGTAATCAGCTTAGTTTTCAAATTAACTCCTATCTCAACTAAAAAATGCTGCTCTGTGGCAGCATTAAGGAGATGATATACCCAAAGATCCAACGTTGTTCAGGCTTTGGGTATCAAGGTGATAAGGCGGCCAGAGTGTTACTTTTCGTAATCCGGTTTTTGCGTCACGATGTAATTCGTATCACTCGAAACAACCGCGCCATGTTTTAGGAAGTTTTTACCTAAAATCATGCTGTAATGGAAGCGACCTCGGTCCTGTAAGTTGACTCGGATCTTCTTCTCTAATTCGCCAAGCTTAACATGCATTTCAACCACAGGGCGTACGTTCGCTTTCTCGCCTTTCTTCGCTTTAATACGCATGACATCAACAACAGGCTTAGTAAACGCCTGTTTCATGCCAAGATCGTTCTCATAGGTAAAGCTCACCATGTCTTTGCCGTCTTTCTTAAACTGCTTGATGTTCTTAGCATTGATTGAGCTTACATCTGCACCCGTGTCTAACTTCACAGGGAAAGACATCCCCTCAACTTCCGCCACTTCGATATGGCCAGCTTTGAAAAGTGGCCTTGCATCTAGTAGATGATCTGCGCGAGTGTTCAGCAACACACCACCCTTGGCTATGTCATGACCAAAGACGAAAAAGGGTTGAGTGTCACCCTCATCAAGCACATCGAGCGCAAACTTCATTGATGTGTCTTTTCTACCGAGAAGAAAGTCTCCTTCGACAACAGGGCGAACCGCGCTGCCAACCTTGAGCTTTTTCAACACTGGTTTGGTGATTTTTTCTTCTTTCCCCTCATCGTTCATTAAATAAAACGTGACGGATTCATCCTTACCTTTTTCTGTTACTTCAAACCCATTTACACGCAGTAATGGCGTTTTCACAGTAAAAGTGGGGTAAGCAGGGACGGTATAACCATCAATGGTGACCTGTTCTTCTGGTGAAACGACAAGAGGTTTTGATTTGAGCGCGCTTTTGAACGTTTTTTCTACGCCACCCAGTAGATTTTCTCTGTCCGTATCAATAACAAAGTGCTGACTCGCGACGTCCCGACCTAAGCGAATTTGCGAACTGAACTTACTGCGATCACGCAGATACACCAACCAACGTTGAGTTTCATTTTCGCCGACTTTGACGGGTAAATAGACTAAAGGGCGCTCGCTTTTGGTCGTTTTCAGCATTCGTACCAAGGGTAATGTCATTGGATGACGCTTACCATTCTCGCCCTCTAACATAAAAGAGACTTCGTTATGCTTTTTGTCTACCTTGATGTCCAGTGCATGGACGTTGGTATAACGGCTAGAAGTTGAGATGCTGATCTTATATGGCACACCTTCGACTTCAACCGTCTCTTTTTTGCCAATCATTTTTGCGCTTGGCTGTTCTTGAAGGTAATCGTAACCAGCGAAGACCCATGCGTTATCATCGAGATAGGTTTTACCAATCAAGATAGGAGAAGAGAATTGCGTACGCTTGGTCAGGTTCACTTCCGTCTCAACGGTGTGACCAGCGATTGTCATCGGCATTTTTATTGTCGGGCGTAGGATGGGCTTTTTGCTTGTCCGACTGCGAATCGCGCTCACTCTTTCCAGATCATCGGTAATCTGTATTTCCTTCCCTGTATAAGGGTGAGGAACCGTAAAGCTAACCTTTACTTGATATGGCTTAAAGCTGTCGGCGTCCCACTTTGCCTTCGTACCACCTAAGTCATCGACAATCGCCCAAAGTAACTCGTTATCTTTCAAATCTTGGTAATCTGGGTGTGAGCTACTGACATGGATATTCTCCGCATGCATCGATGTCGTATCTGCACCAGTATCAATCTTGCCAATAAATGGCACCGCTTTTAGTTCCGGAATGTCACTGTAGTAGACGCTCTCCACACGCCCTAGTACCAATTTGTTATCGAGCTGATAAACGGGAGCTTGTGTGGTTCCTGAGATAGACTGCGCCCAACTAAGCGGGGCGGCAAGTAAGGCACTCGTAAGCGCTAACGCCAAAGACATTTTTTTCATCATGATTATCCGTATAAGCCGAGGTACATTTAGTGATATCAACAACCGTGGAATTAGGTTAGTCGATAACTGCGGATATAAGTTCTCAATTTAATTACAGTTTTGACATAAATATGACTGATGTCCACCAGCGCCCGGTAAATTTTTGCCTCGTTAATTTAAAACATTGCAAATTCTTCGAACGACCCCAATGTTCTATACAACCAAAACTGAATTAAAAGAGAAAACACGGATGAGCCAAGCTATCTGTCGCATGATTGCTCAAGAACTGAATGTTCGCCCAGAGCAAGTCAACGCCGCTGTCACCCTAATTGATGATGGCAACACTGTCCCTTTTATTGCACGTTACCGCAAAGAGGTGACGGGGGGCCTTGATGATACCCAGCTTCGTACTTTGGACAGCCGTCTGTCTTACCTTCGTGAAATGGATGATCGCCGTCAAACCATCCTCAAATCAATCCAAGAGCAAGGCAAACTGACGCCAGAGCTAGAACAAGAGATCGCGCAGGCAGACAGCAAAACTCGTCTTGAAGACTTATACCTACCTTACAAACCCAAGCGTCGTACGAAAGGTCAGATCGCGATTGAAGCTGGTCTTGAACCACTCGCAGATCAGCTTTGGAATCATCCACAAACCGAGCCAGAAAGCGAAGCAAGCAAATACCTTGATGCAGACAAAGGCATCGCAGGCACCAAAGCTGCATTGGATGGCGCTCGCGCGATCATCATGGAGCGCATCGCAGAAGACGCAAACTTACTGGAAAAAATTCGCAACCACTTAAATCGCAATGCGGAACTGGTTTCACGAGTCGTTGAAGGCAAAGAGCAAGAAGGCGAGAAGTTTAAAGATTACTTCAACCACAACGAGCCCCTAAGCAAAGTGCCATCGCACCGCGCACTGGCGATGCTACGTGGCCGTAACGAAGGCTTCCTGACATTGGCAATGAATGCTGATCCAGAACAGGAAGAAGGCGCTCGTCAGTCTTACTGCGAAACGATTATCGCCGACCATTATGGCGTGACGCTAAGCAGCGCACCGGCGGATACCTGGCGTAAGCAAGTGATCAGCTGGGCATGGCGCATCAAAGTATCGATGCACATGGAAACCGAGCTAATGGGCGCAATGAAAGAGCGCGCTGAAATCGAAGCGATTGAAGTATTCGCCACTAACCTAAAAGACTTGTTGATGGCAGCACCGGCTGGCCCTCGTGCAACACTTGGTCTCGATCCGGGTCTGCGTACAGGTTCAAAAATCGCGGTTGTCGACTCAACAGGTAAAGTGCTTGCAACCGAAACCATCTACCCTCACCCACCACAAAAACAATACGACAAGTCAGCACAAATCGTTGAGCAGTTGGTGCGTAAGTACAACGTGGATTTGATTGCGATTGGTAACGGTACGGCTTCACGTGAAACCGACAGCTTTGTCGCAGACGTCATCAAACGTGGCAACCTGAAAGTTCAGAAGATCATCGTAAGTGAAGCGGGGGCTTCGGTTTACTCAGCGTCTGAGCTTGCAGCAAAAGAGTTCCCGAATATGGACGTATCACTGCGTGGTGCAGTGTCGATTGCACGTCGTTTGCAAGATCCATTGGCTGAACTCGTGAAAATTGATCCGAAATCTATTGGTGTGGGTCAATACCAGCACGATGTAAGCCAATCTATGTTGGCAAAACGCCTAGATGCGATTGTGGAAGACTGTGTAAACGCGGTTGGTGTTGATGTGAACACTGCGTCTGCGGCGCTACTGACGCGCGTAGCAGGCTTATCAAGCACCATCGCGCAGAACATTGTCGACTTCCGCGATGAGAACGGCCGCTTCGAAGCACGTACAACCTTGAAGAAAGTACCTCGTTTAGGTCCTAAGGCGTTCGAGCAGTGTGCGGGCTTCCTGCGTATTATGGATGGTAAGAACCCACTTGATGCGTCTGCGGTTCACCCAGAAGCGTACCCAGTGGTCAAAGCGATTTCTGAGAAGAACAACAAAGATATCAAAGCACTGATTGGTGATTCAAGCTTCCTTAAAGGTCTGCATGCGGTCGATTACACCGACGATAACTTCGGCGTTCCAACCATTACAGACATCATCAAAGAGTTAGACAAGCCGGGTCGTGACCCACGTCCAGAATTCAAAACGGCGACCTTTGCAGAAGGTGTAAACTCGGTATCTGACTTGGAACCGGGCATGATTCTAGAAGGTGTGGTATCAAACGTAGCCAACTTCGGTGCCTTCGTTGATATTGGCGTTCACCAAGATGGTCTCGTACACATCTCTGCACTGACAGATCGTTACGTGTCTGACCCACGTGAAGTGGTGAAAGCGGGCGACATCGTCAAAGTGAAAGTGATGGAAGTTGACGTGCAGCGTAAGCGTATTGGTCTATCGATGCGTATGAACGACGAACCGGGTCAAGACAACCGCAGCCAACGCTCATCAGCAGCGCCACGTCGTAATGACCAACCGCAGCGTCGTCAGCCTCGCCGTGATGATTCGTCATCGAACAGCGCGATGGGCGGTGCGTTTGCTGCAGCGTTTGCTAAAGCGAAAAAGTAACCTTACCTAGGCTTCACCGCTAACGAGCTTTCATAACTAAAAAGAAAACGCTCCAATCAGTCAACCTGCTTGGAGCGTTTTTGTTTGAGTAGGATATTGAGTCGTCATAATACTGCTATCACTTCTGACGGGGTATGGGGAGCGACTGCATGACCATAATGAAACTTGATCACCTTCCTGCGCTTTTCCATTAATCCTTCATTGATCGCAGCATCCAAAATGCGCTTTGGTAAGCGAAAGCGGATCGCGTAGCCTTTCCCCTGGTCTTCACTATACGATTTGAGCGCAAGCAAACTAAAAAGCCGTTCTAGTGTATCTTCCGGCTCTTCTTGATAACGCGTGTCGACTTCCGTTTCCATATCATAATCAGGATGCTCTGAAGGATCCCAAGAAGACTGACGTCGGCGCTTGTCATCACCTTTTACTTTTCGCTCTGCATTGGTTTTGGCCAATGCGACCGTTGGCGTTACAGGCTCTCGGACTTTATTGTCGCGAGCTGCTTGTTCCGTCTGCACATTCACGGATGGGGCGATCAGTGGCACACTTACGTTGGTCGGTGACACAATCATTGCGAACCCTCCTCAGAGTCGCCCAACTCGTCAATATGGCTTAGCTTTATTGGCTAATAAAACCTCACCAGTCTTTATGTCGACCACTTTTTAAACAACTTGAGGTATTTCCGTTCGCACTTGCTCAATCGTGAGCAAACTCTCGGATTTGAACACAAAATTCGTCATGTTCGGTGATAAAAGGCGCATGAGAGGACTGATTAAAAACAAACTGCTGGGTATGAGGCAACTGTTCACTCAAATCGTTAGCTACTTTAATTGGCACCAACCCATCTAAACGGCCATAAAGACGCAACATTGGAACAGAAAGAGACGTCAACGCATCGCGCAGATCCACATCAGCAAGGATGTTTAGCCCAACCAACAGCGATTCAGGGTTTGGCTGAGGGCGCGATAGTACCGCTTGCTTGAGCTGTTTAACATCTTTACGCGCTGATGGGCTGCCCATCGCTTGCAACGCCATAAAGCGCTCAATGGTCAGTGAGAAATCTTCTAGCAACTGAGAGGTGAACGCACTCAGTACATTCGGTTGAATGCCGCGCCACGGTTTTTCTGCGGCAAATTTTGGTGAGCTGGCAACCGTAATCAACTTAGCCACGCGCTCGGGCATATTTAACGCCACATGCGTCGCCACTAAACCTCCGAGGGACCAACCAAGCCAAATCGCTTTCTCTGGCGCACCTTGCACCACCAGATTAGCAATATGGTCTAAATCTTCGGCATGAGATTCGGCGCTATGCCCGTACCCCGGAAGGTCAACCACATGAACTCGGAAATAAGGTTGAAGAGACTCGACTGTCTGCTGCCATACCGCACCATTCATGCCCCAACCATGAAGTAATACCAAATCTGGTCCCTGACCAAATGACTGCCAGTGTAATTTCGTGCTCATGCTCTCAATCTCTCCCACTTATTTTATTCCCTACGGCTTCAGCCAAGCGTTAGGCTGAGTAAAATATCACCATGAATAAACGCTATGTTATCTCATCACTGGCAAAACATCATGCATCGCGTATTGAGCAGTCAATGCGGCCTGTGTCGGTTCCCTATTCAAACACCAAGCCACACAAATACTCTGCGCTGGTGCGAGCACTGTTTAAAATACCTAACTCCGGTAAAACGATGTCAACGCTGCGGTTTATCATTACAGAAAGAAGAAATGAGTACGGATAGTATTTGTGGTGAATGTCTTTCAAAGCCACCGCCATGGCAAAGGCTATACACGTTAGGCGATTACGACTTTCCCCTTTCACGGGAAGTACAGCGCTTTAAAGATCACGGAGAGTCTTGGCATGTAAAAGCATTAACCGAGCAACTGGCACAGCGCATCACCACGCCAGCTCCAATCATTACCAGTGTGCCATTGCACTGGCAGCGTTACCTGCGCCGGGGTTTTAATCAAAGTGATGTTTTAGCCCGACACCTCGCCAAGCAATTGCAGACTAATTTTGATGCGAAGGTCTTTCGTCGAGTAAAGCTCGCCCAATCACAGCGTGGTAATACCAAAACAAGCCGTGAACAAAACTTAAAAGGCGCGTTTATTCTCAATAAGCAACCTCACTCTTCCCATGTTGCCATCGTCGATGATGTAGTCACCACAGGCAGTACCGTCCGACAATTATGTCATTTACTACTTGAAGTTGGCGTAGAAAGCATCGATATTTACTGCATCTGCAGAACACCTGCTCCTCGTTCTCTCTAGATCGCTTCGCCATGCCTTAGCATCAAAAAGACTAGACCCATACGTCAACAAGAGTAGAATAGCAGCAGTAACCTACAAATTTACTCGGGTATTCGTCGTGTCAAATATTACTATTACAGAAACTGCGCAAACGCATTTCGCTAACCTTTTAGGTCAACAACCTGAAGGCACTAACATTCGTATTTTCGTTGTGAACCCAGGTACACAAAACGCTGAGTGTGGCGTGTCTTACTGCCCACCAGAAGCAGTAGAATCGACCGACACTGAACTCTCTTACAGCGGTTTTTCAGCTTACGTGGATGAGCTAAGCCTGCCATTCCTTGAAGACGCTGAAATCGATTTTGTTACCGATAAAATGGGCTCTCAGCTAACGCTAAAAGCACCTAACGCTAAAATGCGTAAAGTTGCGGACGACGCACCACTGGTTGAGCGCGTTGAGTACGTTATCCAAACTCAAGTGAACCCACAACTTGCTGGCCACGGTGGTCACGTAAACTTGGTTGAGATCTCTGAAGACGGTGTTGCGATTGTTGCATTTGGTGGCGGTTGTAATGGCTGTTCTATGGTTGACGTAACACTAAAAGAAGGCATCGAGAAAGAACTGCTAAACCAGTTCATTGGTGAACTAACCGCAGTTCGTGATGCAACAGAACATGACCGTGGTGATCACTCTTACTACTAAGAGTAAACACTGTCAGAAAATGGGAGGCTTCGGTCTCCCATTTTTGTATCGATACTGAGGTGATGCTGAGATGCTTAGCTCGACTCGTAAAATCCGCTAGAAACTCAGGCGGAGTTCTCATATATTAAGAATCTTACGCATCTCGTAAACGCCAACGACACCAAGGAGCCAGCGTCATGCCGAAACGAACCCCACCAGAGATACTCTCATGCCAGACGGTTGCAAAATCCAAACTGTTTGCTGTGGAAGCGCTCGACCTTCGTTTTTCCAATGGTGAGCACCGTACTTATGAGCGTATGAAGCCAAGTGGACGAGATGCTGTAATGGTAGTCCCTGTAACAGAACAAGGCGATTTATTACTGGTGCGTGAATACGCCGCTGGAACTGAACGTTACGAGCTAGGTTTCCCAAAAGGGCTGATTGACCCAGGAGAAACACCACACCAAGCTGCGGATCGTGAGTTAAAAGAAGAAATCGGCTTTGGCTGTAATCAGTTAACCCCGTTGAAACAAGTTATCCTCGCGCCATCTTACTTTTCGAGCAAAATGACTCTATTTTTAGGACAGGCGCTTTATCCAGAGAAGCAAGAAGGCGATGAGCCTGAACCACTGGAAATTGTGCGTTGGCCACTTGCGCAAGCCGAAGAGTTATTAACTCACATGGATTTCTGTGAAGCACGAAGCATCACAGCGCTAATGTTGGCACTGAAACACTTACCAAACACCACTCACAAGCATAACCAATAACGGTCATTAGAACCGAATAACACTGTGAGTAAGGACTATCACTTATGCCAATGACAAAAGATCTATCTCACCTACTTCCTCAAGTCATCGAGATTGCCCGCAGTGCTGGGCAAATGATCCTCGAAATATATGAAAAGAAGCAATACGAGGCCTACACCAAAAGTGACGAAACTCCCGTAACAAGTGCAGATATTGCAGCTCACAAGTTCATCACTGAACGCTTGAGTGATCTGACGCCTGACATTCCCGTGTTGTCAGAAGAAGACGCAGACATAAGCTTAGAGCAACGCGCTCAGTGGGAACGTTATTGGTTAGTCGACCCTCTTGATGGTACTCAAGAATTCATCGCTCGCAGTGGTGACTTTGCCACTATTATTGCGTTGGTCGACAACAATCGACCAACCATGGGCGTCGTTTACGGCCCTGTATCTGGCGTGACTTACTACGCTTATAATGGCAAAGGCGCCTGGAAAATTCCCGACATGTCGGACAGCGTCAAAATCCATACACACAAACACGAACAGCCAGAGCAAAGCATCGCAATTGCTATTAGTCGTCGCCAAGACATCAATCGTATTACTAACCGTATGAGCAGCGCCTGGAATTACGACTTAATACCGCTCGGTTCTGCAGCATTGAAAGCATGCCTCGTCGCGGAAGGGGCGGTAGATTGCTATCTCCGACTAGGTCCAACAGGTGAGTGGGACACCGCTGCGACACAATGCATTGTTGAAGAAGCTGGCGGACGTATTCTCAGCACGCAATTAGAACCGCTGTCATATAACGAGCGGGAAACACTAGAAAACCCGAACTTTATTGTTCTTGGTGATGCGGATTTACCTTGGAATGAGATTTTACAACGCAAAGATTAAGCGCCCTATCGGTAAAATTTAGAGCACAAAATTCTAGCAATAGAAAGGCCACGAATATCTTCGTGGCCTTTTCTTTTTGACCTTCTGTACAGCACTTGGAGTATTTGGCCTACTATGTTCCAATTGCCTGTAAAGCTGAACGAAAGAAAACAAATCAATTAAAAATCATGGTTTTAAATTTCCATTCATTCCCAATGTACAGCGAATAGAGGTTTTAGCTTACGATGATCCAAAAGCAAAAAGAGCTGCACAATAGCAGCTCTTTTAAGATATTGGATTTTGTCACGATAGGTTAGAAGCGCCCTTGGTAATTAAACTCGTATTGACCTTGAGCATTCGGCTTACCCAACCATTTCAGTTGCTCCCCCATGCTGGATGGGAACTCTGCACCAGGTTTGAACCACGCTTTGGTTGAGTACCGTTGATTAGGCATCAGTTCAGCGGAAAACGCCGCAGAGACTTGTTTGCTGCTCTGCTCACCAGTTGCCGTCAATACACTATCCTGACAGTTTATATCGGCAATCACAGGACCGAGATCTAAGCTGCCAACGGGGCTTTGAATACCACTGGCATTCCATACTAAAGTGCCTTCACCGTTCTTACACCAAGGCGCAGCATAAGTCGCATGACGAATATTCAGCTCAAGCTGCCCATCAACACCAACAGGCACAGGGAGGCGCGCTTGCTCAACAACTTTTACCGCCGGAATCGAGGCAACTAAGTTTTTGGCATAAGGGCCATCACTTAAGCTATAGCCGACAAAACCGCGCCCACGAACGTCCATTTCACTACCACGACCAAAGCGCACAGCAAACTCAGCTTTACCTGTCAGTAGACTCGACCATTGGAAATCCCAATTAACTTCTCCAAGGTTCTGGTGCTGCCAACGAATACTAGCAGCTTGACCTTGCCATACCGAACCGTTGGCTCCTTGAATGTCCAGGCCTCTCACTGTTGGTGCTTGTTGTAACACCCAAGAGACTGGTAATCCCATTAAAAGACTGACTGAAAAAAAGACGATAAAGATAACAACGTAAAGTACTGCTCGCTTCACCTTAACCTCGCTTAAACTGAAGGCGGTTTACATCGATCATGCCCGCTTGCTCTGTTCGGTCGATATCTAAAAATTCGACTTCAATACCCTGTTGCTCTTTCAAGTAACGTAACCAATCCACTAGTTGATTAAACGCGAGTGGTTTGATCCACACTTGAACGCTCTCATTACGAGGTTGTACTCGAATCAACTCAACTTTATAACGACGAGCTGAAGAAGAAACCAACTGATTCAACGGTTGACTAGAGTAGCTCACACCGCTGCTTTTTCGCAGTGCAGTGATGCCATCCGCTTTATCTTGTACCCAAGCTAGCAACTGCTTTTCACTTTGAATACGTGACTGAGCTAGCTCCGCACGTTGACTCATTGGCTGTAATAAACCCCAATAAATAATACCGATAACGGCAATAGCGCCACATCCCATGACCAAACGCTGCTCACGCTGCGAGATGCTGCTCCACCAAACCTGAGCTTGAGAAATTAAATTTTTCATCATCACCTCACAAACGCTTCAAAACAAAGCTGCCAACCACAACGTTATCGCTACGGTTCAACTGACCTTGCTCAACATTAAACTTCTCTGCCAATTTCACACGAGCCTGCTCAAAAGGTTGGAAGTCTGAACTACGAGCCTGAATACGTACTTCGCCACGTTGTCCGTCGTATTTAAAGCTAGTGATCTCCAAGTCGCTGACCTGACCAAGCGTCGCGGGTAATGCCGCCAACCATGACAACATTGCCTGCTGACCACTTCCACCAGATAAGCGGCGCTCTTCATCATCCATTTGTCGTTTGAGGTAACTAACGGTAGGAATGCGTCGTTTATTTGGGAACACTTGGCGGAAAATACGCTCACTCTCCTCACGATACGCTTGAGCTTGTGCTTCGTACTTGTGGACCACGAGCAACTGCTGCGCAACCATGACAACGATAAGCACCCCCGCAGCAATGGTGGCTTTTTGCCAGAGCTTCCAGTATTTACCCCAAGAAGATTTCGGCTTGAAGATCCCAGTCAGCAAATTGACTTTGCTTTCTGTCACCCCCTTCGCCAGTAAAGCCATCGTCATTTCTTCTGGTTGCGGCTCCCATATTTCAGGTAACGCAGATTCCGGGACCGAGCTATAGCAATCGAGCTTCCAACCTTCATGATTTTGTAGATAAGAAGAGAGGTAAAGGTCTAACCAAGAAGCGTCGACAACCGCGCCCTCTGTCGCAGAGTGACGAATTAGCCATTGCTCGCCAATCATTGCAGCACTGCTGTGCTCTCCACGAACCGGTAATGCAAGCACATCGGGTAAAATGCGTTTAATGGCGATACCTTGGCTTGAAAAACGTTGCAGTACAGTCTGAATCCAAGCACGTTCAACTGCGCAAATCTGCGCTTTGTCCGCTTGTTTACCCAACACGCTAAAGTGCAGGCCATCAACGTCCTGAGCAACTTCGTCTTCCACTAAGTACGGTAACATCGCCTCGAATTGGCGTGTTGCACCAGGTGGTATATCCACTTGCGTCAGGACCACATCATTACTCGCCAACAGCGCCACAACTTGGCGCTGACCAGCATATGAGACCAACTCATCTAAGTGTTCCCACCCGGCGATTTCACCGCTAGCAATCACTTCCTGTTGATCTGTCGACCACACCACCCAAGGAATGGTACTTTGTTGTTCGCTACTCAGCCGAACGGTCAGAAACTCGCTCACTGATCCCTCCAAAACGACGGCGAACTACGGTCACCGTTTCTCTATTTGTACTTTGCAAAAGGCTTCGGATACGTACACGTGATTCATCCACCAACACTTGTGCATCCAATTCAAAAAAGGCGCTATCCACACCCAAATAGCCTTTGGCGTTTTTCTTTACATCTTCACTTAAGCCAGCCATTTCTGACTCTGCTAAAAATTCATCAATGCTATCCCACCCATCAAATGGGCGTTTTTCAATTAGCTGAATCGCATCACTACTGCTTAAGTTTGGTGAGAACATTGCCACCAAAATCGGAGCTTGCTCAACATCAATCGTATTCACGTTTAAACGCCAGTCATCACTTGGTAATGCACAGACCAGCGGCTCCAATTTTTGGAAAATTTCACCACTCACCTGATAGACAGCCCGTAACTCGGAAGCATCTGCCATCCAACCATTTGATGCTAAATAGGAAGGCTTCATCGCTTCATATGTGCTGTCTTCAACCCCAGTAGTCGAACGGACAGAGTCGTCAGCATCAATGTATTCCCAAGTAGAGTCTGCAATGATTTCTGCTTGATATGGCTCGACATCCAACTCTTCTAATAAGCGCTGCAATACATTCACTAAATATGGTCTTGTAATTTGCTGACCCGTTGGTTGCACACGACTCAATACATTTAGATTAAAGCACGCTTGCTTGTCTCTAATTCGTCCCGCCGCTTGACCATAATCTAACGGATAGACTTGCTCTTTTATCGCCCACGGTTGACTCATATTAATCGTGTCGGTGTCTTTATAACTTTGCTCGATACCCACTTTTGCTAGCGCCTCGACGCCAAGGCTGTACCAATACGCTTGCTGGTAATTGATTTGATTAGCGCCTCGCTGAAACTGCAAGAACAAACGTTCCGACATACTGGCAGCAACCGTTGCCATAATCGCCAGCAACATCAACACTATAATCAAAGCAACACCGCGCTGACGGTTAACCATTATTGCTGTCTCCTGAACTTTCCTCTTTCTGACTCAATGTGCCATCAGGAGTGAGATAAGTGCGGGCAATTTCTCCATAGTCTTTGAGAGTGAGAACAACAGAAACCGCTTTCGGCAGCGCTTTTTCTTCAGCCCACTCTTTTTTCCATTGCTTACCATCATAGAAACGCATATCAAATGACTCGACCTGCGTTAGCAATGGAGTAACAGTACCTTGTTGCCCAACCGGCGTATCAGGATAGCGCCACCATACTCGCTGCAGTGTTTCTTCTTTTAAGCGATAGCCAACCTTGGTTACTTCTCCACGAGGGAACTGCTGCTGAGGGTTGTGCCAACCTAAACGGGCAAACATCAGTCCTTTGGTATCGGAGTCCAACAGGTAATCGGACCAAAAAATTAGCCGGCTAGCAGGCTCTTCACCATTAGTACGTGTTTGACGCATCGCCATTTGACGAAAATCGTTATCCATCATCACCATGGCACGCTGAATTTCGTTTAAGCGTTGGGTTCGTTCTTGTGATAGCGCATTGCTACGCTGTACTTGCGATACCACTTGGTACGCAGCGACACTTAAACTGGCAAAGATGGCAATCGATACCAACACTTCAATAAGTGTAAAACCTTTTACCCTTTGGCGCGTATTTGCGCGGGGATTATTATTGCGCCACATAGCTTCGTACCGTTACTACAGGGCTCGCGCTTTTCTCTACCGAGACGCTCACATCAAATGCTTTCAGCAATGGCTGCGTCGTGGCGACTGGCGTGACTTTCCAGAACCAAGTGCGTCCTGCCAGCTCTTCTGTGCCGTTTTTCGCTTTGAGTTCTCCGGTATTCAACATCACATTTGCCATCTGATTATCCACAACCATGGCTGCAAACATTTTTTCTTCTAAATAACTGATTGTATTAATATGCTGGCTCACAGAGCGAATGACACTGATGGCAGCGGTAGCGAAAATTGCCAGTGCGACCAATACTTCCAGTAAGGTCATGCCTCTCGTCCGGCGATGACTCAAATTTAGGCGAGCTTGCTTAAAATTGCGCATTCTCATCCTCTTTCACTTCTTCGCCCGGAGCTAATAACAAAATTTGTCCACTTTCTTTGCCAATGACTCGCCAACCGTCATTAAAGGCATCACCATTTTGCGGAAAAAAAGACAGGGTAAATGGCGTGACTTCGGCGCTGGAAAAGATAAACACTTGCGGTGGCTCAATTTTCTTTTCGTCCTCTTCTTCTGCGAACATGTCTTCATCAAAAAGAGAACCTGGTTTGAATAAGCGCTCATCATTATCCCAAGCACCACCGCCGAGCTCGAGTTGTAGCGTAATATCTTCTTCTAGCTTGGTTTTGCTCGGAATCTGCTTTAATTTCAGAGGCTGCCAACCTTCTGAGGTTAAACTCAGTAGAGCGTAGGTCGATTTGGCATCATCCACTCGAACGCCAAAATCTTTACCGCTCAGCACCGCTTCTTCATTGAGCAGCTGTAAACGCTGAAAAAAGCTTTGAGCATACTGTTTGGAAAGATCTTTTTGGCTAGTCGGTAACGTCGAGATCACGGCCACAGCCGTAAGAGATAGCAAAACCAGCACCAATAGAATTTCTATCAATGTAAAACCGTTATGTTTTCGCATTTGTTTCATTAGTGCTGGCTTAGGCTCAATTATTGGAAGTCTTGCATGTTCCAGTTGCCAATATCTGCAGCTGGACCTTCTCCACCCTCTTGGCCATCTGCGCCTAGAGTGAAGATATCGATTGTACCGTTATCACCTGGGCTTAAGTATTGGTACTGGTTGCCCCAAGGGTCATTAGGAAGACGTTTGATGTAACCACCATCACGGTAGTTGCGTGGCTCTGGGTTAGATGGCTTACTAACCAATGCTTCTAGACCTTGGTCCGTTGTTGGGTAAACGCTGTTATCCAACTTGTACATATCTAAGGCATTTTCCAACGCGACAATGTCCGTAATCGCTTTTTGTTGGTCTGCCTTCTCTTTGTTACCCAATAGGTTTGGAACAACAAAACTTGCCAAAATACCTAGGATAACCACAACAACCATCACTTCTAAAAGTGTAAAACCCTGTTGTTTACTACGCTTAAACTTCATTTTTTTCTCCGAAAGTTAGATTAAAGCCATGCCGTTAGTAGACACGTCTTAATTCGAAATTATCCGCTCATCAAGTTATTCATTTCTAACATTGGCATCAAGGTCGCCATCACAATGAACAACACTAATCCAGCCATTAATGCAATCAGCGCAGGAGTAAACACACCCAGAGCAATATTGACTGTTGATTCAAAGTTTTGATCTTGGTTATCGGCTGCCCGCGTCAACATGCTCTCTAATTCACCACTTTGCTCACCACTGGCGATCATGTGTAGCATCATTGGTGGAAACAAGCGGGTTTGGTCCAACGCCTTACGCAGACTAGCGCCCTCTCGAACGTTATCCGCTGCAAGCAACACTTGCTGCTTCACATAACGGTTAGACATAACATCTACCGCAACGCGCATACCCTCTAGAATTGGAATCGCACTGGAAGTACAGATCGAAAGCGTTCGTGCGAATCGTGCGGTATTCAAACCTCGAGAGATCTTACCTATTAGCGGTAAGCTCAAGATTTTTCTGTCCCAAGCTAAGCGAAAGTCTGGCTTTTGCAACGCCAGTTTGAGGCCATAGAAAAGCACCACCAGCACAACGAAAATAATCAGCCCCCAATCTTGCACAAACTCACTGGCTGCCAGTAAAAATTGCGTCGATTGAGGTAACTCTTGGCCCATCTGAATGATGGGTTCAATGATTTTAGGAACCACTGTCGCCAATAAGAACGAAACGATGACAACCGCGAATACCACCAAAACTACAGGATAAATCATGGCTTGAAGCAATTTAGATCGCATCTTTTGGCGGTTTTCGACATAGTCTGCCAAACGCTCTAATACGGTATCGAGGTGACCTGATTTTTCACCCGCCGCAACCATGGAGCGGTACAGTTCATCAAACACGTGTGGGTAATCGGCAAAACTGTCGGCAAGCGGATAACCCTCTGTTACTTTCGAGCGAACCGCAGCCAACATAGAACGAATCCTCGGCTTTTCAGCCTGCTCAGAGACCGCACGCAAACACTCTTCCAAAGGCATTCCTGATTGGACTAGCGTAGACAATTGCCGTGTGATGAGTGCCAGCTCAGATGTTGAGATACCGCGCTTAAAGCTGACTGAACCTGAAGACTTAGCCGATTTAGCTTTCGTCTCGACCACTTCAATCGGGATCATCCCTTGCTCTTTGAGTCGCTGGCGCACTTGTCGGGCGTTGTCCCCTTCTATCGTGCCTTTTTTATGCTTGCCTTTTGCATCTAGCGCTTTGTACTCAAATGCCGCCATTAGGTTTCCTTCGTCACTCGCATCACTTCTTCAAGTGACGTAATACCACGACGTACTTTGCTTAAACCATCACTGCGAATACTTGGCGTATGGGCGCGAACGGCTCTCTCAATTTCTTGTTCACCAGACTCTCGATGAATCAACTCTTGCACTTGCTCATCAACCATAATGAGCTCGTGGATACCTGTTCGACCTCGGTAGCCTTTTTGGTTGCACGCTTCACAGCCTTTTGCTCGGTGCAGTTCTAACGGTTCATGCGCTTCCATACCAAACAGTTTTTTCTGTTCCGCATCGGCTTCATACGGCTCTTTACAGCTTGGACAAAGCGTTCGAACTAAGCGCTGCGCTAGCACCCCTAATAACGAAGAAGAAATAAGGAATGGCTCAATACCCATATCACGTAGACGCGTAATCGCACCCACTGCGGTGTTGGTGTGGAGAGTCGACATTACCAAGTGACCCGTTAAGGACGCTTGCACTGCAATTTGTGCGGTTTCTAAGTCACGGATCTCACCGACCATCACCACATCCGGGTCCTGACGCAGAATGGCACGCAAGCCACGCGCAAACGTCATGTCGACCTTCGGGTTCACCTGAGTCTGACCGATGCCATCAATGTCAAATTCGATCGGGTCTTCAACCGTTAAGATATTGCGTTCGTTACTGTTGATCTCTTGCAAGCCAGCGTACAAAGTCGTCGACTTACCAGAACCCGTCGGGCCGGTGACCAAGATAATACCGTGAGGACGCTGAATAAGATGACGGAAATTGTCGTGCACGGAAGGCGTCATACCTAAGCTATGCAAATCGAGACGCGTCGCGTTTTTATCCAACAGACGCATTACCACGCGCTCCCCATGAGAGGACGGCATCGTCGATACACGCACGTCCACCGCACGACCACCGATACGCAACGAAATACGGCCATCTTGAGGCACACGCTTTTCTGCGATATCTAGTTTAGCCATAACCTTCACACGAGAAACTAGCAAAGGCGCAAGCTTACGACTTGGGGTCAGAACTTCACGCAATACGCCATCGACACGGAAACGAATCGAAAGGGTTTTCTCGAAAGTTTCGATATGAATATCCGACGCCCCTTCTTTGATCGCTTCGCCCAACATGGCGTTGATCAATTTGATGATTGGCGCATCGTCTTCCGATTCTAATAAGTCTTCATCGTGCGGCAGTTCTTCAGCCAAAGAGAAGAAATCATCGCTATCAGCACCAATATCTTCCATCAACTGACGCGCTTCAGACGAGTCGCGTTGATATGCTTCGGTCAGCTTTTTATCAAAGGCTTCTTTATCGATAGGTTGCGGTACGAAGCTTTTCTTTAATACACGACGGACTTCAACCAGAGCCGCAGGGTTAAGCGGCTCGACATAGTAAAGAATAGGTGGACGCTCAGGATGCTCTGTCTCCAGCACCAGTTTAAAGCGGTTGGCAAAACTGAATGGCAGACGACGCATACTTGGCGCTGTGTCTAACATATCAACCATTAGTTGTTTTCCATTTGATCAATAAACGCTTGAATCTCTGTTGGGTGCTGACGCTCCTGGCCAAAGGCTGGCATAACCGGGATCTTCTCGTCTGCCATCAACTTCAACCCTTGATCCGCTTTATAAAGCTGTTCTGCGCGAATAAAGTTGTATTTACGCTGCGTAATACCGTCAGCCGTCACACCATCGCGAATAATCGTCGGCTTGATGAACACCATCAAGTTACGTTTTTCTGTTTGCGTGCTAGTTGACTTGAACAGGTGACCCAGTACCGGAATGTCACCCAATAGCGGCACTTTAGACTCACTTTCAAGTGCGCGTTCATCGACCAAACCACCAAGAACCAACATCTGACCATCTTGGATCATGACAGAGGTGTTTAACTGTCGTTTAGCAAAGCGAACGTCAACCGCACCGTTTGCGCCTAATACGTTGGAAACTTCTTGTTCAATGTTTAACTGTACAGAGTCACCTTCGTTAATTTGTGGCACTACTTTGAGTTTGATACCGACTTCTTTACGGTCAACCGTTTGGAATGGGTTGTCGTTGTTTGAGCCAGCCGTAGAGCCCGTAATAACCGGAACCTCTTCACCCACAATAAATGATGCTTCGCCATTATCCATTACGGTAATACTCGGAGAAGATAGAATGTTTGAGTTGGAGTCAGAAGCAACAGCACTAATTAGCGCTGTCCAGTCACCCATGACAATACTCATTGCCGCACCATTTACTCCGCTAAGCGCTGACGCTAGCGTAGAGTAGTCACCTGATTCAGTAACATCATATGGCGTTCGTTCGCCATTAGAGTTGGTATAGTATTCAGTTCGGGTTTGATCTTTTGCTTCTTCTAGACCAACCATCACCTGACCAATCGGGGCTCCTGAGTTACCGTACTGAATTACAGCACCCGTTTCTAACGAACCCCACTGAACACCTAGGTTAATACCATCACCTTCAGACATTTCGACAATTAACGCTTCAATAAGAACCTGAGCACGACGAATATCGAGTTGAGAAATGACGTCTTGTAATGCCATCATAATATCTGGCGGCGCTGTTAAAACTAACGAGTTAGTTGCAGCGTGAGCAGCAATGACGACCTCACCACGCGATGCACCTGATGTTTTCTGACCGGCTTGTTTTTCAGCTTGCAGGTTATCGGAAACACCTTTCAATACATCCACCAAGTCTTCAGCTTTCGCATTTTTCAGGTACACAACTCGGTTGTTACCTTTTGTCGCCATTTCAACATCAAGTTGACGAATCAAACGTTTCAAGCGGGCTCTTACTTTTGGATCACCAGAAATTAAAATCGCGTTAGTACGTTCATCGGCCACAATTTTAGGTTCAAGGAACTCTGGCGTGCTTTTCTGATTCGCACTTTTATTCAGTGCTTCGACAATGCGTACCATTTCAGCAGCAGATGCATTACGCAGCTCCACCAATTCAATTTCTTTATCACCGGCTTGGTCAACACGCTTGATGATCTCTGCTAAGCGATTCACTACTGCCGCACGACCAGTAATCAAGATAATATTCGCTGGATCATAATGAACCACGTTACCGGCACCGGCGTTATCAATCAGCTGACGAAGTAGAGGAGACAACTCACGGACCGACACATTACGCACCGCGACAACTCGAGTGATAACACTATCGCCTTGCGCGCTGCCATCACCTAACACAGGGATTGCTGAGGTTTTTGAGTCTTTTGCTTTGATAACCTTAAGTACCCCATTGTCCATCTCTACGACTGCGTAACCGTATACTTCAAGGACATTAAGGAAAAAGCTGTAATATTGCTCTTCGTTAAGTACGTCATAGCTGCGGACATCGATCTTACCGCGTACTGAAGGATCAACAATGATGGTCTTTTCGAGGTTACGACCCACTATGTTGATGAATTCTTGAATATCAGTGCCTTTAAAGCTCGCACTAAATTCGTTTGCCATTGCACCTGGTACGCAGAGTAAACTTCCTGCTAGTAGCCAAGCACTTTTGCTGAACCAATGTTTCACGTATGTCTCCCTGAACTTACGCCGGTTGCCTAAGTCTTACAATTGGATATAGATATCGTACTGTTGGCCGTCTCGCTCAACAGTTAAATTTAATTCTTGCGGATCGCTC
This sequence comes from Vibrio sp. 2033, assembly GCF_033339735.1. Taxonomy (NCBI): domain Bacteria; kingdom Pseudomonadati; phylum Pseudomonadota; class Gammaproteobacteria; order Vibrionales; family Vibrionaceae; genus Vibrio; species Vibrio sp. 2033. The sequence goes on along the minus strand of NZ_JAWOVC010000008.1, from coordinate 83,706 downwards.
ATCACTTGCATCAGTTGTACTGAAGAAGACGGATCACTTAAATCGATCCCGTTCAGTTGAACCGCAATATCACCAGGTTGTAGCCCTACATCATTAAATAATGCGGCATCACGACCAGGTGATACTCGATAACCAACAATGTCTCCGTCTTTTTTGACGGGTGAAATGGTGATGTATTTAAAAACGCTTTGTGGATCTTTCGCAATTTCCTCGCGGATTTGCTCTAATTTCTCTCCAACGTCAGACGTCGCTGCTTCTGCTCGCTGAGCTTGCGCCCTAGCTACCTGCGGCGATTCAGATAGCTTCTTATATTCTATACCTTGCATCATTAAGGTCTCGTCTCGACCTTGGTTATCAATGATGACGCGATCCACCAATACCGCTTTTAGCGTCGCACGTGTCCCTTCGATTTCTTCACCCAAACCGTACGTAGCTTGCTTACCTCGGTTAGCAATAACAGCAAGGCTGGTATTGGCATCACTGCTGGCAACCGCACCGACTAGGGTGAGGTTAAGGCGCGTCTTAGGGGCGTCTTTAACAATAGGCTGTTCTACAACTGCCGCTTTTTGCTCAGTGAATTTACCGAATAGGTTGGCATTCTGAAGGGCATTAAAATCTATCGCGTCGCCTTTATTGCTCGCAGTAACGCTACTCGCCGATGGACGCCATTGCGGCACTTCCGACGATTGAGGTATGGCTAACCACACAATTTTGCCAAGTATCCATCCGGTTATCGCAATAAACAGACAGGTAAGCAACAAGCTAAGTTTGGCTTGAATGGTATAATGATTGGACTTGATCTGAGCCAGTAGCGGTCTGCTTGATAATCCTGCACTTAGCTCTAAACGTTTCACTGAATGGATTCCTTTATTCTAACGTCCGTCATTTAAGCTATAACGATAGCTATCGACTTTAAATTGCTAAATTTGCAATAAAATTATTACTCAACAAAGAGCAGTGAACTATATCACAAGTTGTCTTTCATACCTTTTTCTTATGCAGTTTTTGCCAACTCCCTTGAAAAAAATACGCCTTGACTCCATCTGTAGGTGAATAATCCATCACTCATTGCCGTATTCGGGCAGTGATTAGATAGCGTAGTGTTCTATGAGTTCCCTAAATGAAGCCGTTAGGCTAGATAAATGGCTATGGGCCGCAAGATTTTACAAAACCCGCTCCATCGCGCGTAACATGGTCGATGGCGGTAAAGTCCACTATAATGGCCAACGAAGCAAGCCGAGTAAAATCGTTGAAGTGGGCGCTGAAGTAAGACTTCGTCAAGGCAACGAAGAAAAAATCGTGATCATCGAACAAATCTCAGATCAACGCCGAGGCGCTCCCATCGCACAAACCTTATATCGCGAAACTAATGAAAGTATAGCGAAACGTGAGGAACACGCGACTCAACGTAAGCTTAATGCCCACAACCCAAGTCCGGAACGCCGCCCAGATAAAAAGCAGCGCCGAGACATCATTAAGTTCAAACACCAATAAAAGCCGGAATTACCAACGAGGAAAGCACTCCATGGCAAATAATGTTTTAAACCGCTACCTATTCGAAGATCTTTCAGTACGTGGCGAGTTGGTACAATTGGATGAAGCGTACCAACGTGTTATCTCCAGCAAGGAATATCCGGTAGCAATAGAGAAACTGCTGGGTGAGCTACTCGTTTCAACTACTCTTTTAACTGCCACTCTTAAGTTCGAAGGTTCAATCACCATCCAGCTACAAGGCGACGGTCCTGTGTCTCTTGCCGTTATCAACGGTGACCATAACCAACGTGTTCGTGGCGTAGCTCGCTGGGAAGGCGATATTGCCGATGACGCAAACATTCACGATCTAATGGGTAAGGGCTACCTTGTGATCACTATCGAACCGAAAAACGGCGAGCGTTACCAAGGTGTCGTTGGATTAGAAGGTGACACTTTAGCAGAAGTGCTAGAAGGCTACTTTGCAAACTCAGAGCAGTTAAAAACGCGCCTATGGATCCGCACTGGTGAGCATGAGGGCAAAGCACACGCAGCAGGTATGTTGATTCAAGTGATCCCTGACGGCACTGGCTCTCCAGATGATTTCGAACATCTAGAGCAGCTCACTGATACAGTAAAAGATGAAGAATTGTTTGGTTTAGAAGCGAACGAGTTATTGTATCGACTATATAACCAAGACAAAGTATGTCTGTACGAGCCGCAACCTGTCGAGTTCCATTGTGGCTGTTCTCGTGAGCGTAGCGGTGCCGCAATCATCACCGTTGAGAAAGCTGAAATTTATGACATTTTGGCAGAAGTTGGATCAGTTTCTTTACATTGTGATTACTGTGGCACAACTTATACGTTCGACGAATCTGAAGTCACTGAACTGTATGCACAAGCTTCTACGGACAAGAAAACCCTGCATTAATTTACATAGCTTATCAAGCACGTAATTTACCCTACAAAAGGCCAGCTTAATGCTGGCCTTTTTGTGATCAACCCCTCGTAATAACTAGCCTCAAGCGTAATAAAACAACTGCTTAATTTTAAACAATTAATAATGATTTTGCCCTAGCGCAAAGGATTGCGTGCACGATAGACTATTCCCACCAATATGTGACGGGTTACCTAAAACCTTATTGAAATCATGGGTAAATTTTGAGCTATCTCCCTGTTTTCTCCCCGCCCCGTTGCTAGCATGGTGAGCAGATTAAAATTAAAACATTCTTACAAAATCCCTACAAAATCCTTATAAGGAGCACCTATGACCGTTATGGAACATACTAAGGCTGCAACACTTGATCTAACCAAGCACGGACTGCATAACGTAAAAGAGGTTATTCGCAACCCAAGCTACGAAATGTTGTTTGAGGAAGAAACGCGTGAAGACCTAACCGGTTATGAGCGCGGCGTGGTTACTGAACTAGGTGCGGTTGCCGTTGACACTGGCATCTTTACTGGTCGCTCACCAAAAGATAAATACATCGTCAAAGACGCTACGACAGAAGAACATATGTGGTGGACGTCTGATCAAGTGAAAAATGATAACAAGCCAATCACTCCTGAAGTGTGGGACGAGCTAAAAGAACTGGTCACAAACCAGCTTTCTAACAAACGCTTGTTTGTTGTTGACGGTTACTGTGGTGCAAACCCAGATACACGTTTGAGCATTCGTGTTATCACAGAAGTCGCATGGCAAGCGCACTTCGTTAAAAACATGTTTATTCGCCCGACAGAAGAAGAGTTAGCGACATTTGAACCAGACTTCGTAGTAATGAATGGCGCAAAATGCACTAATCCAAAATGGGAAGAGCAAGGCCTGAACTCAGAAAACTTCACCGTATTTAACCTAACTGAGCGCATGCAACTTATCGGTGGTACTTGGTACGGCGGTGAAATGAAGAAAGGTATGTTCGCCATGATGAACTACTTCCTTCCACTAAAAGACATCGCATCAATGCACTGTAGCGCTAACATGGGCAAAGATGGCGATGTAGCGGTATTCTTCGGTCTATCTGGTACGGGTAAAACGACCCTGTCGACTGATCCTAAACGTGCGCTAATTGGTGATGATGAGCACGGCTGGGATGATGACGGTGTCTTCAACTTCGAAGGTGGTTGTTACGCAAAAACCATCAAACTTTCGAAAGAAGCGGAGCCGGACATCTACAACGCAATTCGTCGTGATGCACTGCTAGAAAACGTAACAGTACGTGGCGATGGCTCTATCGACTTTGATGATGGTTCGAAAACAGAAAACACACGTGTTTCTTACCCTATCTACCATATCGATAATATCGTTAAGCCAGTATCAAAAGGCGGTCACGCGAATAAAGTGATCTTCCTATCAGCCGATGCATTTGGCGTACTGCCTCCAGTATCTAAATTGACACCTGAGCAAACTAAGTACCACTTCCTGTCTGGCTTTACCGCCAAACTAGCGGGAACAGAGCGCGGTATTACTGAGCCAACACCAACTTTCTCTGCTTGTTTCGGCGCGGCGTTCCTAACACTTCACCCAACTAAATACGCAGAAGTACTGGTTAAACGCATGGAAGCAGCAGGCGCTGAGGCTTACCTAGTGAACACAGGTTGGAACGGCACTGGCAAACGTATCTCGATTCAAGATACGCGCGGAATTATTGATGCGATTCTTGATGGTTCGATTGAAGATGCACCAACTAAGCACATTCCTATCTTCAATCTTGAAGTACCGACTTCACTACCAGGTGTGGATCCTAGCATTCTAGACCCTCGCGACACGTACGTTGACCCACTTCAGTGGGAAAGCAAAGCGAAAGATTTAGCAGCGCGCTTTATCAATAACTTTGATAAGTACACAGACAACGCTGAAGGTAAATCTCTGGTTGCGGCTGGTCCTCAGATTGATTAAATCGAGTAACAGCGACGTCGCGTGAACTCAGTGAAAAGTTGGCATTAACTTATCACCTTTACGTAGGCCAAGTTACAAAAATTGCTTCAAGCCCCTCTTTTGAGGGGCTTTTTATTGAATACCACAGAATATTGATACAAGCTAAAGCCTATCTAGTTTTATTTCATAACACACGTAGGTTCTAGCAAAGATGAAAACAGCGCGTCGAGTTCTACTTCTGTTACTGGTTATCTTAGTTGCCATTCCGGCCGCTACGATTGCGCTGCTAACAACATCTTACGCGGACGCAACCTGGCGCTTGCTGTCAAACACCTTTTCTCTTCCCTTCCGGGCCGAAAGCGTGCGTTATGGCTTTCCCTATCACCTAACTTTACAACGCGTGAACACCAGCGGAGACGATGCGTCTTACATCGAGCAAGTCGATTTATGGATGAATCCCGATGTTTATCGCGATGGTAAATGGATCGTTGATAGTTTATTGATTGATGGTATGAGCTTGCAGTATGGTGCACCAAAGCTCCCAGCTTTAGATAACGTTTTATTCCATCAAATCGCGCTCAAAAATATTGATTACGCCGACGAGCAGTTCTCTGCCAATGGCATTGACCTTCAAATTCAATCACCACAATGGAATGGTCAATTAATACCATATGGCGAAGTTCAACTTGCAGCTGACCAACTCTATTGGAATGGCGAAGCCTTTAATCAAGTCTTAGTCGATATAGACTACAAACCGCAAGACAGTACGCTTTATGGCACCTCTTTTAACTGGCGTAACAGTCAAATATCTGGGCAAGGGGAGCAGTATCCTCAAGGTTGGTCTTTAGTAAATGTGACCATCAACAAGCTGAAACTGAGTAATACGCAGCGCCAATCACTGCTTGCAAAACCTTGGCACGATCTACCATTTAACATTAATCATATTAATAGCTTAGATTTGCTTAACGCCGATATTGAATGGGGCGACTGGCACTGGCAGAACTTGGATCTTTCTGTGGAAAACGCCACACTGCCACTGTCTCTCTGGAAGACAAAAGCTCAAGTGTCATTGCAGGCGGATAGCGTTCGATTCCAGCAGCAAACCGCAATAGAGCCACGTTTGAGTGCCGCTATCGAGCCAGGAGTAATCCAGCTCAACGAGCTCAGCTTAGATTGGCAGCAAGGTCGAGTGCAAGTTTCTGGATTGTTCACGCCAACACAATGGAAGCTCAAAGAAGCCTCTATTCAAGGCCTCAAGTGGGCAACACAGCCAGAAGACAACCTAAATTGGTGGCACGCCGCCACCAGCGAGTTAGAGCATGTTGCAATCGAACGACTCGACATTGAGCGCAGCCAAATTATCCAGCTATCTCACGAACCTTATTGGCAACTTTCCGGTTTAAATATCGAAGGGCAACAGCTTGATATTAAACAGTCGGCTCAACGTTGGGGCCTTTGGCAAGGCGAATTGGAAGTCAGCGTTGTCAACGCCAGCTATGACCAAATACTCACGTCTCACGCAGCACTTGCCATGCAAAGCAAAGATGGCTTTTGGCAATTGACTCGCCTTTTTGCGCCACTCGAGCAAGGCTACGTAGAAGGCATCGGACAAATAGATTTGAGTACCCCGAGCCAACCTTGGGCGCTCAACGTCAATGCTGATGGTATTCCCTTATCGCTCTTCCACGATTATTTTTTACCCGACACACTGGCTATTGATGGTTTTTCCGATCTCAGCCTCGATCTACAAGGGTTATCAGGTGATCGCAACATGCTGGCCTACAGCTTATCGGGTGAAGTGGAAGCCAATCTCCGAGATACCCGCTTGAAGTCCCAAGCGGATCATTCGCTCAAAGCCATTACCTTAAGTCCACTGCGTTTAAGCGCGCAACGAGGGGAAGTTGCCATAAAGCCGGTCACCATCTCAGGAAAAGCCATAAGTGGTAAGGTTTGGGGAACATTTGATATGGCCAACAACCCGCTAAGTGGCATTACTTATCAATTGGAAGAGTCGTGCGGAAACATTGAAGGCGATCTACTAAGTGGCGAAACCCACCGTAATGAGTGCGTGAACGCATCAAAACTGGCCGAGCCTACTGATATTGAGACTCCACAGAAAAATGAACCTTCCATCGAGCAGCCAATCGTAATTGATAACATCAATTTGGAGACTCAAGAGGAAGAGCTTTACGAAGAAGTTATCGAAGAAGATGAAGTACCCGACACGAATTCCGCAGCAGAACAAACCCTCTTACCGACAGAGCAAGAAGGTGAAACAGATAAGCGCCCAGCAGATCAGTCGGCGCTTACCCCATCAGCAACTGAGTAACTGCGAGTAGTTCGGTATCAGCATATAGGTACCGACAAAATCAACAGCTGGCGTGTCACCACTATAAATCACTACGTGAATAACGATGCGTGCTTTGCGTCCCGACTCCAATCGGTCTAGGTCACCACTGATCCCATCCAACGAAGTACTCGCCACGGGGTTTTGTTCGACTGGTTGACGATAGCGAATCGAGCTGTCGGCCAACACAATATCACCGTGCAGCCCACGCTCTTTAAGCAGCAGCCACGTCATCCCCCACCCTGTCAGGGTTGCTAAGGTAAAAGCTGACCCAGCGAACATGGTGTTATGCGGATTAAGGTTAGGATTAAGCTGCGCACAGCATTCAAACTGGTAACCCGTGTACTGGTTAATTTTGATCCCCATTTTGTCGCTAATTGGGATTTGTTGCTCCCAGCGCTGTTGAAGCTCAGTACACCATTCAGGGCGACGTAACACATTGGCCATCGGATCCAGTTGCTTCACCATTTGCTGATGGCGCACAGGGCCACGCTCATCGGTTAGCTCGCCTCGACGCTCAAAGCCATTTTTTTCATAAAAGGCGATGGCATCTTCACGGGCATTACACACCAAGCGTTTCGCTCCTTCTTGGCGCGCTAACGACTCTAGTGCAACCAAAACCAGCGAACCCATTCCTTTGCTACGGCGATTATTTTTAACCGCCATGTAGCGGATCTGGCCATCATTATCCGGTGTAATGTATAAACGGCCAATCGCCATAGGACGACCTCGTCCATCAACAATCATGCGGTGATGGCTCATTTCGTCGTATTCATCGCGCTCTGAGCCGATCGGCATACGCCATGGCTCACGAAGCAGTTGCCAGCGAAACTGATAATACTTGTTTATCTGATTATCGGTTTTGGGAGTAATGAGTTTGAACATATCAATCCTTTGAAAGCACAACACTAATCAGTGTCGGAAAAATTACTCCAAGCCAATTCCATGAGCTTGGAGTTAAAGCTTAGACTATGGCGCCTGTGTTACCAGATTAGACCTGCAACCAAAACGTCACTGGACCGTCATTCACCAAGGACACTTTCATATCGGCAGCGAAGCGGCCACGCTGTGTGGGTAAGACTTCTTCACACAAGTCAGAAAAGTAATCATACAAGCGCTCTGCATCAACAGGATGCGCACCGCGAGAAAAGCCAGCTCGCGTGCCTTTTTTTGTATCCGCAGGCAGCGTAAATTGAGAAACCACCAGCACTTTACCTTCCACCTGTTTAACGTTCAGGTTCATCTTGCCTTCGTCATCTTCGAACACACGGTAGGTTGTAACACGCTCCATTAAACGCTTTGCTTTAGCTTCATCGTCGCCCTTCTCTACGCCCAATAAGACCAGCAGACCACGATCAATTTCTCCTACGACTTCACCATCCACACGGACGGCTGCTTCACTGACTCGTTGAATTAGCGCTATCACTACTCTCGCTTCCTTCATCTGTTAACTGAGATTCAGCGGTCGAGTGTATCATGTCTAAATCTTCACTCCAGTGCTCTCGCTCACCAAGCGCAGCCGTAACTTCCGCCCCCAATAACACGATCATCCAGCATAAATACACCCAAACAAATAAGATAGGAATCGCCGCTAACGCGCCGTAGATGAGCTGATAAGACGGAAACTGAGTGATGTAAAGCGCAAAGCCTTTTTTACTCAACTCGAACAGTATCGCGGCGACTGCTGCCCCCATGGCACCATGAGCGAGGTGTACTTTTTTATTCGGCACTAGAATATACAAGCCAAGAAAAGCAAAAAAGGACAGCAACAACGGTAGCCAACGCAGAAATAAATTAAACGCACCAGATAATGTCTCGTTCTCTAAAATTTGCAGCGAAGTCACGTACGACGTCGCCGCAATACTCGCACCGACCATGATCGGCCCTAACGTGAGTACCATCCAATACATAGAGAATGAAAAGACTAAACGGCGCTTGTCTTTAACTCGCCAAATGTAGTTTAAGTTCTTATCAATGTTGGAAATCAGCATGACCGCTGCGATGAATAAAAACCCACCGCCAACCGCGCTCATTTTGCCCGTATTCGCCACAAATTCCTGTAATGCCGTATGTACAGCTTCTCCAGAAGCTGGCACAAAATTCTCAATAATGTAGCCTTGCAGCACCTCACCAACGTTCGCAAAAACGGGAAATTTCGACAATATTGATAACAATACCGTCAGCATTGGCACGATGGATAACAAGGTAATGTAGGCAAGATAGCCCGCGTTCACATTCACACGGTCATGCGTTAATCGCTTAAGAAGATACTTAAAAAACGCGACGCAACTTGGCAGTAGATTGATTAATCTCGCCTTGTAACTCTCTGATAACTGGTTCATAGTTCATCCCATAATTAGCGCCGAGGACATAAGAATGCCTTATTTATTAGCAATTGTACTATCAATTTTCACTTTAACAGGGTGTCAATCTGCTTATTACTCAGCAATGGAGCAGGTTGGGTATCATAAACGAGATATTATGGTCGACCGCGTCGAAGATGCCAAAGAATCTCAACAAGATGCACAAGAAGAATTCACCAGTGCACTTGAAGCCTTGTCTGCGATCACCAACTTTGATGGTGGTGAGCTAGAAAATGTCTACAACAACATCAATGACAAATACGAAGATAGCGAAAAAGCGGCTCAAGACGTACGTGACCGTATTGCTGCGATTGAAGACGTATCCGGTGCACTGTTTGATGAGTGGCAAGATGAGCTAGAGCTGTACTCGAGTGCGAAACTGCGTCGTTCAAGCGAGCAAAAACTACGTGAAACCAAAGCCTCGTACAAAACCATGCTTAGCGCTATGAAGCGTGCAGAGAAAAAGATGACACCGGTACTGGACACGCTACGTGACAACACGTTGTACTTAAAACACAACCTTAACGCCAGTGCGATTGGTTCTTTGCAAGGTGAGTTCTCTAGCTTAGAGAAAGACATTCAGTTTGCGATCAAACAAATGAACGAAGCGATTGCAGAGTCCGATAAATTCCTACAGAAGCTCAATCAAAAGTAAATGATTTAGACCTCCTCCTAGTGAGGAGGTTTTAGTCGGCGACCTCACCGAGTAAACCGATGACTCTTCGAACAAAGCCTACCCTCTCTGGTACAGTTCCCCATGGCACTTCTACCACTTCATAACCCAACTCAGTATAGACACTCACTAACGACTGATGAATCTCCAATGCTTCTTCAAAGCTGTGCGGACGCACTTCATCTTGTACGTAAATGGATGCTTCAGGTCGACAAGTAAACACCTGACTATGGTACCCAGCGCTTTCGGTTAAGAAAGCTTGGTCAACCTTACAGCCGCCCACTTGTAGGTATGCAATGATGTCGGGGATGGCGCGATCAACAAACGCAACATCATGACAACGCGCATCACTCTTTTGTTTGTCCATCAACCCAAGGCATAACTTGGCAAACTCAGGTAAATTCGTCCACGGCAAAATACCATTTTCTAACTGGCTTTGCTGCTCAATCAAGTCGCGAGACCCTTCAGGAAACGTGGCATAACCACACGCGTCTAGCGCATTCAGCAGTGTTGTTTTTCCCGCACCAGGCCCACCGGTGATAATAATCGGGTTCATATTCAACTCCAGAAAACAAAAAGCCCCGAGCATAACTCGAGGCTTCTTCTTAATTGAATCGCTTAACGAAAATTATTTCGCGCCACGAGAAGCACGCTTACGGTCGCTTTCCGTTAGGAACTTCTTACGGATACGGATGCTTTCAGGCGTTACTTCTACTAGCTCGTCGTCATCGATGAATTCTAGTGCTTGCTCAAGAGTCATCTTGATAGGCGGAGTAAGAACCTGTGCGTCATCGGTACCAGATGCACGAACGTTGGTTAGCTGCTTACCTTTCAGTGCGTTTACCGTTAGGTCGTTGTCACGGCTGTGAATACCGATAACCATACCTTCGTAAACTTCAACACCGTGACCGATAAATAGACGACCACGCTCTTGAAGGTTGAACAGTGCGTTAGTTAGCGCTTTACCCATCGCGTTCGCGATTAGTACACCGTTTACACGTTGACCGATGTTACCGCCTTTGTGAGGGCCGTAGTGATCAAACGTATGGTAAAGAAGACCTGAACCTGAAGTCAGTGTCATGAATTCCGTTTGGAAACCGATCAGACCACGTGATGGCATAACGAAGTCCATACGCACACGACCTTTACCGTCTGGAGACATGTCTTTCAGCTCACCTTTACGTAGGCCGATGTTCTCCATGATGCCGCCTTGGTGCTCTTCCATTACGTCGATAGTTACCGTTTCGAACGGTTCCATCAACTGACCATCTTCTTCTTTGATGATTACTTCTGGACGAGATACCGCAAGCTCGAAGCCTTCACGACGCATGTTTTCGATCAGGATAGAAAGGTGAAGTTCACCACGACCTGATACGCGGAATTTATCTGGATCGTCTGTTTGCTCAACGCGTAGTGCAACGTTGTGTACCAGTTCCTTCTCAAGACGCTCAAGGATGTTACGTGACGTTACGAACTTACCTTCTTTACCCGCGAATGGAGACGTGTTTACTTGGAATGTCATCGTTACTGTTGGTTCATCAACAGACAATGGTGGTAATGCTTCTACTGCGTTTTGTGCACAGATAGTGTCAGAAATTTTCAGCTCGCCAAGACCAGTGATTGCGATGATATCACCCGCGTTAGCTTGTTCCACTTCGTGACGCTCTAGGCCAAGGTAGCCCATTACTGTACCCACTTTACCGTTGCGAGTTTTACCGTCAGCACCAATAATGGTTACCTGCTGGTTTGGTTTAACGCTACCACGAGTTACGCGAGCCACGCCGATAACACCAACGTAAGAGCTGTAGTCTAGCTGAGAAACTTGCATCTGTAGTGGACCATCAAGGTCAACATTTGGCGCGTCAACAACATCAACGATAGTTTGGAATAGTGGTTCCATGTTCTCGCCAGTTTCGCCTTCTTCTAGAGAAGCCCAACCGTTAAGTGCTGATGCGTAAACTACTTTAAAGTCTAGCTGGTCATCAGTTGCACCTAGGTTGTCGAACAGGTCGAACACTTGGTCCATAACCCAATCAGGACGTGCGCCAGGGCGGTCAATCTTGTTGATTACAACGATTGGTTTTAGACCGTGAGCAAACGCTTTTTGTGTTACGAAACGCGTTTGAGGCATTGGACCATCAACAGCGTCAACGATAAGTAGTACAGAGTCTACCATCGACATGATACGCTCAACTTCACCACCGAAGTCCGCGTGTCCCGGAGTATCTACGATGTTGATACGGTAATCGTTCCAGTCGATTGCTGTGTTTTTAGCAAGAATGGTAATACCGCGCTCTTTCTCGATGTCGTTCGAGTCCATGACTCGCTCTTCAGCTTCACCGCGAGACTCAAGCGTGCCTGATTGTTGTAGCAGCTTGTCAACCAACGTGGTTTTACCGTGGTCAACGTGCGCGATGATCGCGATATTTCTTAATTTATCAATCTGTGGAGTAGCCATGGATATTGATTCACTTAGATAGATGAAATGCCCCCACGCTGAGAACGGGTGCTCTCTGGCGACATTTGCTGATTAAAAAAACGGCCATAATGTACCAGATTTTAGCAAAAAGCCTAGAAATATGTGATCTACTCCCGAGCATTTCTGCGATTTTTACGCTTAATGCCCATTTTCTTCCTCAGAACGAATTGATTAAACGCAACTTTATTCTAATCGATGCATAATTCAAATTGACTCTTGCTCAAAAACTGGGCTGAATACGCAATGTACCTGTCACATTATGGTGCAACAATGATTTTTGGCACCATAATAGTGCAAGCAAAGATCATTTTGGTGCAAGCAAGTGCACCAAACTAGCATTCAAAAACACAATTGCTTGAAATTAATGGAATATTTTTTTTGGCACGGTTTTGGCTTTAGTTAAAACAGCATCGATTAATGAAAAGTCAAATTGATTAATCAATGCCAGGTTTCATGAATAATTCATAAATCGAGCTTTTACCGCTTATTAACACTGGAGGTTATCCAAGATGTCAGTAGAAAACGTTCTATCGCTGATCCAAGAAAACGAAGTTAAGTTTGTTGACCTACGCTTCACTGATACAAAAGGTAAAGAGCAGCACATTTCGATCCCTGCTCACCAAATCGACGCAGACTTCTTCGAAGAAGGTAAAATGTTCGATGGTTCATCAGTTGCTGGCTGGAAAGGTATCAACGAATCAGACATGGTAATGATGCCTGACGCATCTTCTGCTGTGCTTGACCCATTCACGGAAGACGCAACACTAAATATCCGTTGTGACATCTTAGAGCCTGCAACAATGCAAGGCTATGACCGTGACCCACGCTCTATCGCAAAACGCGCTGAAGACTTCATGCGTTCTACTGGTGTTGCAGATACTGTACTTATCGGTCCTGAGCCAGAATTCTTCCTATTTGATGACGTGAAGTTCTCTACAGACATGTCAGGCTCTTTCTTCAAAATCGACGACGTAGAAGCGGCATGGAACACAGGTTCTGACTACGAAGAAGGTAACAAAGGTCACCGTCCAGGCGTTAAAGGTGGTTACTTCCCAGTAGCTCCAGTAGATTCATCTCAAGACATCCGTTCTGCTATGTGTCTAGTAATGGAAGAAATGGGTCTTGTTGTTGAAGCACACCACCACGAAGTGGCAACGGCGGGTCAAAACGAAATCGCAACTCGTTTCAACACGCTAACAACCAAAGCTGACGAAATCCAAATCTACAAGTACGTTGTACACAACGTTGCTCACGCGTTTGGTAAAACAGCGACGTTTATGCCTAAACCACTTGTTGGCGACAACGGCAGCGGTATGCACGTTCACCAGTCTCTAGCAAAAGATGGCGTAAACCTATTTGCTGGTGACAAGTACGGCGGTCTATCTGAAATGGCGCTTTACTACATCGGTGGTATCATCAAACACGCTCGTGCAATCAACGCATTCGCTAACCCATCAACAAACTCGTACAAACGTCTTGTACCAGGCTTCGAAGCACCAGTAATGCTAGCTTACTCAGCGCGTAACCGCTCTGCTTCAATCCGTATCCCAGTGGTACCAAGCCCGAAAGCACGTCGTATCGAAGTTCGTTTCGGTGACCCAGCGGCGAACCCATACCTATGTTTCGCAGCAATGCTTATGGCTGGTCTTGACGGTATCAAGAATAAGATCCACCCAGGCGAAGCGATGGATAAAGACCTTTACGATCTTCCAGCTGAAGAAGCAGCAGAAATCCCAACTGTTGCATACTCACTAAAAGACGCGCTAGCAGAGCTAGATGCTGATCGTGAGTTCTTAACAGCGGGCGGCGTATTCTCTGACGACTTCATCGATTCATACATCGACCTTAAGTCTCAGGACGTAGAGCGTGTGAACATGACAACTCACCCTGTTGAGTTCGAACTTTACTACTCTGTGTAAGATCGACACTGTGTAAAATGTAAACACAGCAATAAAATATTAGGCTCGCCTCGCAGGCGGGCCTTTTTTGTATTCGCCAGTCAAGCTTCGACGTTTAACATGAGAGGATAATAAAAATACACTTAGAATTTTTCCTTACAGGTCAAAGAGCTAAGCCATTGAAACGTGAAATCATCGAACAAGAGAAGGTGAGCAATGAAAGTTCAGCTTATTCCATCACTGTGTGCACTCAGCGGATTGTTAATCGCCTCTATCGCCTTCGCGCAGGTCGCGTATACGTGGGTAGATGAAAATGGCGTGGTTCACTTTAGTGATACGCCAAACAAAGGAGCAAAAGCGATCGCACTGCCAAACCTTGAAGCCAGCGCACCAGCTCCTGAGGTAGAAAGTACTGAATCGCTCGCACCTCAGACTACGCCATCTACTGCATCACAAAACAAGCCAGATAAAACAACCGAGAAGCCTCTCCCATTACAACTCTCGATGCTGACTCCCAAGCACAACGAGACCATCCGCAGCAATCGAGGCATCATCAATATTCAATTAGAAACCAATCGCAAGCTTGGTATCGGTGAGCAATTGCAATTGTTACTCGATGGAAAACCTTATGGTGCACCACAAAACCATATAGTGTGGCAGTTAAACAATATTGACCGAGGCACTCACACACTTGCTGTGCACGCGAAAAGAAGCGGCAAGCTTATTGCATCTACTAGCCCTATAACGGTGCATTTACATAGAGCAAGTGTTAAGCCGACCGTAAAAGGGGCAAAATAGAATATCTGGTGAAAAAAATCACATCACAGCGATGCTTTTCACTTTTTCTTCTAAGATTTATTCGCCATACTTAACGTTCAATTGCACCATTATTGTGCATCGCACAATCTTAAAGCAAAACAAGGACGTAATGTGGATACCAGTCTTCCTAGTGCCATTCTCAACAATATGGTGACAGCAACGCTGATTCTTGATGATGGATTGGCCATCCGTTATGCCAATCCGGCTGCCGAATTGCTGTTTTCTCAAAGCGCCAAACGAATTATTGAACAATCGCTTTCTCAATTGATTCAGCATGCGTCGCTGGATCTCGCGCTGCTCACTCAACCGTTGCAAAGTGGCCAAAGCATCACCGACAGTGACGTCACTTTCGTTGTTGATGGCCGCCCTTTAATGCTAGAGGTGACGGTTAGCCCTATCACTTGGCAAAAGCAGTTGATGCTTCTGGTCGAGATGCGCAAAATTGATCAGCAGCGCCGACTCTCTCAAGAACTGAACCAACACGCCCAACAACAAGCGGCGAAGCTGTTAGTCCGAGGGCTTGCACATGAGATCAAAAATCCGCTTGGCGGCTTACGCGGTGCGGCGCAATTGTTAGAAAAAATGCTGCCAGAGCCCTCTCTCACCGAATATACACACATCATCATTGAGCAAGCCGACCGTTTAAGGGCGCTCGTGGATCGATTACTAGGACCGCAGAAGCCAGGTAAGAAGACACAAGAAAATCTGCACCAAATTCTTGAAAAGGTTCGCCAACTGGTTGAATTAGAGTCACAACGCTCAATCATCATTGAACGAGATTATGACCCAAGCTTGCCAGAGATTTTGATGGATACAGACCAAATCGAACAGGCAATGCTTAATATCGTCAGCAACGCCGCACAAATTCTTAGCCATCAAGAACACGGGAAAATAACCATTCGCACCAGAACGGTGCATCAAGCCAATATTCACGGCAAACGCTGTAAACTCGCTGCTCGTGTCGAAATCACAGACAACGGCCCAGGTATTCCACCGGAACTACAAGACACGCTGTTCTATCCCATGGTCAGTGGCCGCGAGGGAGGAACAGGATTAGGGCTATCTATTTCGCAAAATTTGATCGACCAGCACAATGGAAAAATAGACGTAGAAAGCTGGCCTGGTCACACAACATTTACTATTTATCTGCCGATCTGATTGCGCTAATGGACTTCAAGTCGCGTCAGTTTTTCGGTTTGCTGCAAGGATTACTACATGAGTAAAGGATATGTTTGGGTCGTTGATGACGACAGTTCAATTCGCTGGGTAATGGAGAAAACGCTCTCCTCTGCCAACATCAAATGTGAAACCTATGCCGATGGAGAAAGCGTGTTAATGGCGCTCGAACGCGAAGTGCCGGATGTTCTAGTATCAGACATTCGCATGCCAGGCATTGATGGGTTGGAGCTACTAAAACAAGTACAGCGCGATTACCCAGACCTTCCCGTGATTATCATGACCGCGCATTCAGATTTAGATGCGGCAGTGAATGCGTACCAAAAAGGTGCTTTTGAATATTTACCAAAACCTTTTGATATTGATGAAACTTTAACTCTGGTTGAACGAGCCATTGCACACAGCCACGAAAACAAACGCGAGCAGCTCTCTCCAGAAGACATTCCAGCAGAAACGCCTGAAATTATCGGTGAAGCACCAGCGATGCAAGAGGTGTTTCGCGCCATTGGTCGTCTTTCTCGCTCCTCTATTTCAGTCTTGATTAACGGTGAATCGGGCACGGGTAAAGAACTCGTTGCTCATGCACTGCACCGTCACAGTCCACGTGCTAACAAACCTTTCATTGCGCTCAATATGGCGGCGATTCCCAAAGACTTGATTGAATCAGAACTGTTTGGCCACGAAAAAGGCGCGTTTACGGGGGCAAACAATGTTCGTCAAGGACGATTCGAACAAGCCAATGGCGGCACTCTATTTTTAGACGAAATCGGCGACATGCCATTGGACATTCAAACTCGTTTGCTACGCGTTCTAGCTGACGGGCAGTTTTATCGAGTGGGCGGTCACTCTCCGATCAGTGTCGATGTACGAATTGTCGCGGCAACACACCAGAACTTAGAAAAGCTGGTGCACGAAGGTGACTTCCGTGAGGACCTCTTTCATCGCTTAAACGTGATTCGCGTGCAGATCCCGGCACTGCGTGAGCGTAAGCAAGACATTGAAAAGCTTACACAGCATTTTCTTATCCGTGCAGCTGATGAGCTTGGTGTGGAAACAAAAACTCTCCACCCGTCGACTGTAGAGATTCTTAACCGCCTTGATTGGCCTGGCAACGTGCGTCAATTAGAGAATATTTGCCGTTGGTTAACCGTTATGGCCAGTGGTAGCGAGGTGTTACCAAATGACTTGCCAAGCGAACTACTCGAAGAGAAAAAATCCATTTCAGACTCTGCACATGGTAGTTGGCAAGAACAATTGGCGGATTGGGCACGGCATTCACTCGCAGCAGGAGATAAAGAACTACTTTCTTACGCTTTACCAGAATTTGAACGCATTTTATTAGAAGCAGCCTTAGAGCACACTAAAGGTCATAAGCAAGATGCCGCTAAAGTATTAGGCTGGGGGCGAAATACACTCACCAGAAAATTAAAAGAATTGTACTGACAATCACTTACGTGGTGCGTTAACAACGAGCGTCGTTTGTCACTCGATATTAATAAAAACATCAGTACAATTGTGGCGCACCACCATCTATGTGATTAGGCGATGTCTACTGCTACGACTCAAATTACACTGCGTACTGCTGTTCTGATTCCATTTGTCATGATCTTCTTACTGGCGATCGGTGTCATTGTCTACGTCCAAAAACAAAGTTACGAAGAAGTGGTCACGGATATCAGTGACAAGCAACTTTCCGTGTTAACCGAAAGCGTCCACGACCACCTCAATAGCTATCTACGTAAGCCTTTTACTGCGGTTATGGCTCTCGCGCACAACGTCAGCTATCACAACCTTTATCGCCCTCACGATACCTCAGACATTCAAAACTACCTGCTGAGTGCATTCAAAAATCTTTACCAATCGATACCGCAGTTGGATGTAATCGCATTTGGTTCAGAAAACGGCGACTTTGCAGGCTTTCGCCGCGAGCTTTCCGACGATTACACCTTAATGGTGCAAGATCGCCACACCGATGGTGATCTGGTTATTTATGGAACCAACCATGTGAGTAACAACATTCGAACGGTTATCTCCCAATACGATCCTCGCACTCGCCCATGGTATAAGCCCGTTGCAGATAGCCAAGACGCCACTTGGTCTGAAATTTATACCAACGCTGATGAACGCCAGGATATTACGCTATCAGCCATGACGCCGGTGTACAAACACGACCAATTTGCTGGTGTTTTGGTGACAGACATTCGTATCAATACATTCAACGAGTTCCTGCGCGAGTTAAAATACAACACTAAAGCGTCGGTCTACATCATGGACCCAGATCATCGTTTAATCGCTCACTCAGGCCCGGGAAGCGTCATCTCATGGGGCACAAAATTTTCGGATAAAGGGCAGCGTTTGCTTGCCGCTGAAAACGCAGACCCGATCATCAAAATCAGTGCGAGCCGCGTCCGGTCTTTCGATCTCAACAACACCAAGCAACCTTATACTTTTTCATTTGAACATGATGGCCAACGTATTTTCAGTCGGCTAACCCCGTATCGAGACCAAGATGGCTTAACATGGTTTATTGGCACCTCCATTTCGGAGTCCGAGCTTCTCGGCCTGTTACCGAAAAGCCAGCAAGAGAGTTGGCTCGTTGGCATTATTGTAAGCCTATTTGGGATCGCCATCAGTTGGATCATTTTCAACCGAGTTACCAGACCAATTAACGCGACGGCCGCCGCCGCTCAGCACCTGGCAAATGGGGATTGGGATAGCGGCATGCCAAAGCCTGGTTATGTGTATGAGACAACCGTACTGGTTCATGCTTTTAATGAAATGGCGAACAATCTAAGAGCTTCATTCAAAGCATTGCGTGAACAGTTAGT
Source organism: Vibrio sp. 2033 (assembly GCF_033339735.1). Classification (NCBI taxonomy): domain Bacteria; kingdom Pseudomonadati; phylum Pseudomonadota; class Gammaproteobacteria; order Vibrionales; family Vibrionaceae; genus Vibrio; species Vibrio sp. 2033. The sequence goes on along the minus strand of NZ_JAWOVC010000008.1, from coordinate 64,778 downwards.
TTATGACTCTCTAACACGCTTATATAGCCGTCAGGGTTTGGTCGAAATCTGTGAAAATCAGTCTCATCTTTGTCACGGCAGTTTATTTTTACTTGGTATCAACAAATTTAGAGATATCAACGACAGTGTGGGTCATCACAACGGCGACCAGTTGTTGGTCAGCATCGCTGAAAGGCTAAAACAGCAGTTTCGTGACAACGCATTATTGGCTCGGATTGGTGGTGATGAGTTCGCGGTGTTTCTCTCAAATGTCGACACTGAAACCAAAATTAAACAAACCGAGCGTCGATTACAGCAACTCTTTTCCACCCCATTTATGGTGGAAGGCGAGAATGTAGTGATGAAGATTTCACTTGGTATTGTACAAACCCAGCCAAACGAAACCATGCCTTTATGGTTACGCAACGCCAGCATCGCATTAAGTTACGCTAAACAAGACTCACTGACTGGTGTTTGTCACTACAGCCCAGAACTAGCGAGCGCTTCAAAGTTTCGTACGCAAATGCTGACCAAGATCCAAACTGGCATTGAAAACCGAGAGTTTATTCCTCATTACCAACCGATTGTGGATCTCGTCAGTGGCACAGTGTGTGGCGCCGAAGCACTTGCGCGCTGGCATAGCGACTCAGGTATGGTGTCACCATTAGATTTTATCCCAATCGCGGAAGAAAGCGGCATGATCAAAGCCATCGGCCAACAGATTCTGTTACAAGCTTGTCGCGACACTTACCAAGCGATCGAAAGCAAACAGTGGCCGTCGGACTTCCAACTGCATGTGAATATCTCTGTTAATCAACTATCCTGCCCAAGTTTTGTTGATACGGTGACAAGCGTATTGGATATCACGAAATTACCAGCAAGTAACCTCACACTAGAGATCACAGAATCACGTATCATTGATAGCGCACCGACCACACTAGAAAATATGACTAAACTGCGTGAAATGGGTATTGGTATCGCGATAGATGACTTTGGCACCGGCTACTCATCACTGGGTTACCTCCACTCTCTGCCGTTTACCTGCTTGAAGATTGATCGCACCTTCATCAATCAACTCACACAAGAAAACTTAAACAGTTCAGTCGTCGCTGCCGTCATCAATATCACAGCAGGTCTCAAAACTAATGTCGTCGCGGAAGGTGTCGAGGATAGCAATCAAGCACAATTACTGCGCTCTTTAGGCTGTAATCAGGTGCAAGGCTTCTATTACAGCCGCCCTATGCCACTAGAAGAATGGCCAACACATTTGGTGAACATGAAGTAGAAAAGAGCGAGAATCGTTGATTTCCTAGTCATCCTCTACTGACAATCTACCCAACTGTTATTTATACTTAACTGCAAATCTTACCCATGTATTGTCACAGATGATGTTTGGGCCCTGTTCCAGTTCATAACTATCCGGATCGACAAAATGATAACGAAGAACCTTCCTCTTACTGATTTGCACCGTCACCTCGACGGTAACATTCGTACTAAAACGATTCTTGAGCTAGGCCAAAAGTTTGGCATTGCCCTACCAGCGTACGATATTGAGTCTCTCACTCCTCACGTTCAAATTGTCGAAGCGGAACCCTCTCTTGTTGCTTTCCTTTCTAAGCTCGACTGGGGTGTTGCTGTACTGGGCGATCTAGATGCATGTCGTCGTGTCGCGTACGAAAACGTAGAAGACGCGCTAAACGCACAAATCGATTACGCAGAGCTGCGTTTCTCTCCTTACTACATGGCGATGAAACACAAACTACCAGTAGAGGGGGTTGTTGAAGCCGTCGTGGACGGTGTGCAAGCGGGTATGCGCGATTTTGGCGTGAAAGCCAACCTGATCGGTATCATGAGTCGCACATTTGGCACTGACGCATGTCAACAAGAACTGGACGGCATTCTGAGCCAGAAAGATCACATCGTTGCCGTCGACCTTGCGGGTGACGAGCTAGGCCAACCGGGTGATCGCTTTGTGTCTCACTTCAAGCAAGTACGCGATGCTGGCCTTGGGGTAACGGTCCATGCTGGTGAAGCAGCAGGTGCAGAGAGCATGTGGCAAGCAATCAATGAGCTGGGCGCAACTCGTATCGGTCACGGCGTAAAAGCGATTCACGATCCAAAACTGATGGATTACCTAGCAGAAAACCGCATTGGTATTGAATCTTGCCTGACGTCAAACTACCAAACAAGTACGGTAGAAACGCTAGAAAACCACCCTCTCAAGCAGTTCCTAGAGCATGGCGTTCTTGCGTGTCTGAACACTGACGATCCAGCGGTTGAAGGCATCGAACTGCCATACGAATACGAAGTAGCAGCACCAGCCGCTGGTCTGAGCCAAGACCAGATTCGCCATGCGCAAATCAATGGCCTTGAGATTGCGTTCCTTTCAGAAGCAGAAAAAGCGGAACTGAGAGAAAAAGTAAAAGATCGCGCTTAAATCCAGCGAAAACATAAAAAAATGCCAGCATCTGCTGGCATTTTTTATATCTTGAATCTGTATCTCTGATTAAATAACACGAGAGAATTGTTGCTGACGCGCCTTCGCTCGCAGGTACTTATCGAAGCTCATACAAATATTACGGATCAACAAACGACCTCGCAGCGTCACACGAATTTCATTGTCATCCACTTCCACCAGCTCATCGTTGATGAAGGTCTGAAGTAGCTGTAAGTCTTCTTTAAAGTACTGATCAAACTTCACTTTAAACTCAGACTCAATGGCTTTCTTGTCTAACTTGAAGTTACAAATCAGCTGCTTAATCACTTCACGACGGAGCAAATCATCGGAGTCCAGAGAGACCCCTTTCCATAGAGCGTGACGAAGTTCGTTGACTTGAGCGTAGTATTTCTTCAGCTCTTTCTGGTTTTGCGCGTACGCATCGCCGATCATCGAGATTGCAGAAACACCAAAGCCAACCAAGTCACATTCACCTTGTGTGGTGTAGCCTTGGAAATTGCGATGCAAAATACCTTCGCGCTGGGCAACAGCAAGTTCATCGTCCGGCAAAGCAAAATGGTCCATACCGATAAATTGGTAGCCAGCACCAGTCAGTGTCGCGATGGTGTCTTGCAGAATTGCCATCTTCTCTTCTGCCTTTGGCAGATCTTCGTTTTTAATCTTACGCTGCGCTGCAAATAGCTGTGGCATGTGCGCGTAGTTAAACACGGATAGACGGCCCGGCTGCATCTCTAGCACTTGTTCTAGAGTCTTGGCAAAAGATTCTTTGGTCTGCTTCGGTAAACCGTAAATCAAATCTAGGTTCGTCGAACGAAAGCCTAACTCTTTTGCGCGCGCAACCATCGCAACGATGAACTCTTCATCTTGCTCACGATTCACCAGTTTTTGCACTTCTTTATTGAAGTCCTGAACACCGATGCTCAAGCGATTGAAGCCTTCACTACGCAGATGATCCAGCATGGTCAGCTCGATTTCACGCGGGTCAACCTCGATACTGATTTCAGCATCGCTACTAAAAGTAAACTCTTGGCGTAGCAGGCTCATTACACGCGTGATTTGCTTTTCAGAGAGAAACGTCGGTGTACCACCACCAAAATGCAATTGCGTCACGGTGCGACCAACAAGTAATGCAGCACGTTGACGAATTTCGTGTTCAAGCACGTCGAGGTATTCATCCGCTTTGTGCGAATGGCGTGTAATGACTTTATTACATCCACAGTAGTAACAAAGCTTGTGACAGAACGGAATGTGTACGTACAGCGATAATGGGCGTTCTGGGTATTGAGTACATGCCATATCATAATCAGAAATGGTGAACGCTTCATGAAACTCCAGCGCCGTTGGGTACGACGTATAACGAGGCCCGGAATAGTTGTACTTATCCAATACCGCTTGATCCCAGACGATTTGCTGTTTCGATTCAGTGTGTTGATTCGACATGGTGGTACTTTCCGTTAAATGCTAGGGCAACGAAAGCCGTCACCCGATATTCAGAGCCGCTATTTTGCCATACGACGATGACAAGCGTGGCAACGCCGACTGGCTTTTTAAGTATAAAACTAAAGAAGTGCTAGCGTGATCACGATACCCCCATTAGCCATAAGGAGACTATTGGGGGTCGCGCTTAAATCATCTGAATATTGATTTGATTATTCAGTGGCTGGACGTTTTTCTGCAACACTTTGAGCTCCTCAATAATCGCATCAGTGAGGCGGCTTTCCGCTTTATGACGCGTCAAGTTCTGTTGCATACGCTCTTTCTTGGCAAGTTGTTGGCGTTCTTCGCCACGCGCCATATCTTTCACTATGTGGTAAAGCTCAGAAATCGCAGGGTACGTTTTATCGAAATCAACGCGGTCTTCACCTTGTACATAATCCATGATGTTATACACACGGATACTGATTTCAGATAAATCGCACTGCCCTTGAATGCCCGCCTGACACAAGGTATGCACATTCTCAAAAATGTTGGCGTTACGTTTGTCTATCGCCAATTTTTGATGCTTCAGCTGCAATTCCTTTTGCTTTTTCAATTGAAGCAGAAGGTAACCTGCATAAGAAGCGAGTGCGATGATAATCACAACACCAGCAATAGCTAATAAGGTTACATTCATAGCTTAATTATCCTTTATAGTCGTCGAAATTAATGTCGTCGAAATCTGCCAGCAAGTCATCATCGTTGCGCGTGCTTTTCTCAGCAGGTGCAGTGAAGTCTTCCTCTTCTTCAGGTTCCAACAAACCTAGTTGGTCCATTAGCTTCTCAATGCGATCGAGTTTCTCATCGACGAATTTCTGTAGACCTGTGCCCAGGTTTTCACCCGCTTCAATACGGTCTAGCAACACGTTCAATTGCGCGTCATTTTCTAGCATCTCTAGTTCTTGCTCTGCCGACAAACGACGCTCTTGCTTCGTCATTTTCTTCGCAGGTTCAACAATCAGAGGTATTTTCTTTTTGCTGCCTAAGCGCGGGTCGCGATTTTGTGCAGCAGCTTGCTTTTTCTGCTCGTTAACTTCTGAGTTACGGTTACCCGTTTTCAGACCTTTACGCTTTTTAGCACGCTTGCGTAAGCGGCCTTCCACATCAGATTCTGTACGGTTACGAGTTACAACAAACTCAGGTGCACCAGCGGCACCCGGTTTTCTAGATTTTTTACTACGGCTCATTACTGGGGTTTCCTCAGTAAAATTACATCATTACCAATAAATTCGAGTTCGAGCTTATCCCGCTCTGCTAGGAACTGGAACGTGTCACGACTAAAGAACACTACGTGAGTGAGATCATTCTTATAATGCCATGATTTGAAAGCCTCCACGTCGATGACCATTTTCGTCATCAGGCCTATCCAGCCCCCTGGCTTAACTAAATTCAACCATTGCTTCCACACCAAATCTGGGTGGTAGAGGTGCTCTATCACCTCTGTTGCTGTCATGAAGTCGTACGTTTTTTCTAAAACCGACGTATCAGGGTGGTAGTAGAGATCGTACAACGCCATGTTGTGCCCCGCCTCTTCCAGCATCAAGGAGAGCGTTGGGCCAGGACCACAACCAAAGTCGATACCATTTGATTGTGGAGAAATTCGCTCTGTGATCGGGTCAGCAATACGCGACAAAAAGCGTCGGTAACCCAAATCATCGGGGTTGTTCTCATGCAAATCATAGTGAGCTTTTTCGCTTTCCGCATCCAAACGTTGGTCTGGATTTACGAATACCAAGCTGCACTGCTCACATTGAAGATATTCACGACGCTTATCTTCAAAATAATGGTGAGTGCGCTGATTTTGGCATAAAGGACAGGTATGCATGCTGACTTCCTCAAACAGGGATGCGAAACATACCAGAAAGTGAACTCGGATTGGAGTGTTGTTGAGTATTTTTTCAGCAATTTTTGTTAAAAAACTTTGTTTACAACCTATAAAGCTAAATAAGTGCAGTAATCTCAATTCAAGTTACGACTGAGCAAGTCAACGGATATAAAAAAAGCGACAGTCAGACTGTCGCTTTCTAAGTGCCATCAATTGGCGAAACTGTGTTGCACACATTTGGTGCACCAATGATCCCTTTGTTTTTAGAGCTTTCCCTGCCAAAAAGAGTTGTTTTTCATCTTCCTGATGAGTTTTGGCTATCCGTTTACTTCCTGTCTACTGAGCAACTTCCTGTGCCTGATCCGTTTCACTGTCTTAACCGTCAGACGAGATGACCATCCTTATCTGATAGGCTCCCTACCTATCTAAATCCCTTTCTAAATCACCAAGCATCCGAGCTACATCCTTGGAGACCTAAACCGTGGTCTTAAATCCTTACATTCACTCCCTGTGAACGACTTCTACTTTACGCCATCCCGTTATGCTCACAAGTAATGGGTTGAAAAAATAATCCGCCTATTTTTCTAAAAAATCAAAATTATCATTTAATCAAAAACTTAAAAACACTAACAAGAAAAAGCCAACATCAAGTATGGCAAATGTCTCACAAACTGCCGAGCCAACTATCGCTTTCGCATCCAAACTCGACTGTGATATCTGTCACGAACAAAAATGCCCTAGTGGATTCACTAGGGCATTTTTGTACAAGTTGCTCGAACGATGTAGGGACATCTACCCAACCAGCTCAAGATGCAGGATCTTGAGCGATTTAGGTATATTAGTGCAGACCGCCAACGTATTTAGACAGCACTTCGATATCTTCGTCTGTCATTTTCTTCGCGATGTCGCGCATCATGGCATTCATATCATTACCACGGTCACCATCACGGAATTTTTCTAGCTGAGCTTTGATGTAGTCAGCATGCTGACCAGAAATTTTCGGGAAACCTGAAAGCTCAGTACCATTGCCACGAGGACCATGACATGCAATACATGCGGTTAGGCCACGCTCGGCATCACCAGCGGTATAAAGCGTTTTGCCTTTTGCTACTACATCTTCAGGTGTTGAGTTTTCTGAAACTGGTAGCGAAGCGTAGTAAGCAGATAGGTCTGCGATATCTTCATCGCTCAGTGGCATTGCCATACCACTCATTACAGGATCGTAACGACCTTGTTTACCACCACTTGTCATGCCTAGCTTAAGTTCTTTTAACTGCTTCTCAAGATACTTAGCGTGTTGGCCTGCGAGTTTCGGGTACGTTGTTATTGCACTGTTGCCATCTGCTCCGTGACAGGCGACACAGGTTTGTGATTTTGCTTTACCAGCCTCAATATTACCTTGGGCCCATACTGAGCAACTGGCTAAAAGACTCAAAATTAGCGCTAATTTCTTCATGACATTCCATTATAATTATCAAGCTTCCAGTACCACGGAATGTGAACATACCGCGTACACTCATGGTACAATAGGCGACCTTATGCCGAGCACGGTTATTTTACACATTTTCACAAAAAAGTAATCAATCGACTACACAAAGTCGAGATGGAGTTAACAGTGAGCGTAAAAATTCATTACCAAAATACGCATTTCATCACCAGCGCACCCGATATTCGTCACCTGCCGGAAGACGAAGGTGTCGAAATTGCGTTTGCAGGACGCTCAAACGCTGGTAAATCGAGTGCACTTAACCGTCTAACTAATCAAAAAAGCTTAGCCAAGACATCAAAGACACCTGGTCGTACGCAATTAATCAACCTTTTCAAAGTAGAAGAAGGTTGTCACATTGTCGATCTACCTGGATACGGTTTTGCTCAAGTACCGGTAGAAATGAAAAACAAATGGCAGAAATCTTTGGGTGAATACCTACAGAAACGCGAGTGCCTAAAAGGCTTAGTGGTTCTAATGGACATTCGTCATCCAATGAAAGATCTCGACCAACAAATGATTTTCTGGGCCATCGATAGCCACATTCCTGTGCAAGTTTTGCTAACCAAAGCAGATAAACTAAAAAGTGGTGCACGCAAACAAACTCTACTGAAAGTTCGTAAGCAAGTAGAAACTTTCGGTGGTGACGTTTCTGTTGATGTGTTCTCCTCACTTAAAGGATTAGGTGTCGATCAGCTACGTGCAAAACTGGATACCTGGTTTGCACCAGCACTAGCGCACCTGATAGAAGAAGACGAACAAGAGACACCAGCGAGCGATGAAGAATAATTAACAATATTTGTTAAATTTCTTCGACACGGCCCTGCCATTTGGTGGGGCTTTTGTTTATCTGAACTAAATAACAGGCAATAAAAATCCCCGCCTTCCTGGCAGGGATAACGGGAGAGAAAAATTGGTAATTATTGTTATGTGACGAAGCATTGCTGAACTGAGATTCGATTTCAATAGGTTAAAAAGCGCTCTTGTTTCCTGTTTATCACCAAACATTCACTCCAAAAACACCCAATAGCATTACAATTCAGACAGTTAAGCCAAGCAAAGCTTCAAAAAGATGTAACTTAGTTTCCTTCAAGAAAAAATAATAGTGTGACTGGCGTAAATTTACAGGATGAATAACGCAATAAATTTGAAGGAAAAATCGAGATTTTGCAGTGACTTAGAAAGGTCAAAAAAGAAGGTTTTTGAAGGCTTACTTTAAGCTACTGATCCAAAAGAATAATTTTCTTTCGCCCAATAAAAAACGCCCCAGTCAAAAACTGACTGGGGCGGCTGAATCAGCCTAATCCAATAACGTGAAACAAAAGGTCTGAAAGATAGAACATCTTACCTCTGTACCCTACGAGTATTAATGTACAACAATTGGTCAGAATTGCAAAGAATTTTTGTAGTTTTTTTTCATGAAACTTTTATTAAGCAACATCAAAGTTAACTTTGCGCTAGCTTTTTTAATCTCAAAAAAAAGCCAGCGTTTGTGCGCTGGCTCATAATTAATTGGTTATTTTGGTCTAAAAATGACTAATGAGCTTGATCCCAGTTATCACCATGACCTGCTTCTGCAACCAACGGTACTTTTAGCTCTGCTGCAGATTCCATCAATTTCTGTACTTTACTTTCAATTTCGGACAATGATGACTCTTCAACTTCAAAGACCAATTCATCGTGTACTTGCATTAATAACTTCACACGACCATTGCCTTCTTCCTGAATCCACTGATCAACCAACAGCATCGCTTTCTTAATGATGTCCGCAGCCGTACCTTGCATTGGTGCGTTGATTGCCGCACGTTCAGCAGCTTTACGACGCATCCCGTTGCGCGATTTGATTTCTGGTAAATGCAAACGTCGACCAAAAATCGTTTCAACATACCCTTTATCTGCTGCCGTGCTGCGTGTGTCTTCCATGTACTGCATCACGCCTGGGTAACGTTCAAAGTATGTATCCATGTACGCTTGAGCCTCACCACGAGGAATGCCTAATTGCTTCGCCAAACCAAACGCACTCATGCCGTAAATAAGACCGAAATTAACCGCTTTCGCACGACGACGTTGCTCACTTGAAACGTCTTCAATAGAAACACCCATGATTTCTGCTGCGGTTGCCGCGTGGATATCTTTGCCATCACGGAATGCATCCAACAACGCTTGGTCGCCAGAAAGGTGCGCCATGATGCGTAGTTCGATTTGCGAGTAGTCGACCGCTAAGATTTTATGCCCTGATGGCGCGACAAACGCTTGACGAATACGACGGCCAGCTTCGTTACGAATTGGAATGTTCTGTAAGTTCGGATCAGTAGAAGATAGACGACCCGTTGCAGTCACTGCTTGGTGGTAAGAAGTATGCACACGTCCCGTCGATGGGTTGATCATCTTCGGCAGTTTGTCGGTGTAAGTTGATTTTAGCTTCGCCAAACCACGGTATTCCAAAATCAGTTTTGGTAGCGGGTAGTCTAGCGCGAGTTCTTGCAGAACTTCTTCATTCGTCGATGGTGTGCCTGATGGCGTTTTCTTCACAACCGGTAAACCCATTTTTTCAAATAGGATGGCTTGTAATTGCTTTGGAGAGTTCATATTAAACTCTTGCTCAGCAATTTCGTACGCTTTCTTTTCAAGCTCATCAAGGCGAGCGGTAATCTCGACCGACTGCGCACTTAGCTTCATTTCATCAATAAAGACCCCAGTGCGTTCAATGCGCGAAAGAACTGGCACTAACGGCATTTCAATCTCTTCGTAAACTGTCTTCAGGCTTTCATCCTGCTCGATATTAGCAAACAAGCGATTGTGCAGACGAAGGGTCACATCCGCATCTTCTGCCGCGTATGGCGATGCTTGTTCCAGTTCGATTTGGTTAAACATAAGCTGATTTTTGCCTTTACCTGCAATTTGCTCAAAAGAAATGCAGCTGTGCTGTAGGAAGCGAAGCGCCAAGCTGTCCATATCGTGTTTACCGCCGACACTGTTGTAGATATACGATTCCAACATCGTGTCGTGCTTGATACCTTTTAGCTCAATGTCGTAACGAGCGAGTACAGACGCATCATACTTTAAGTTTTGACCGACTTTTGCTTTCGCTGCATCTTCAAGAATTGGCTTCAGCTGTTCTAGTACCCAATCACGATCAAGCTGTTCAGGCGCATCTAAATAGTCATGTGCAACTGGCACATAAGCCGCAATACCTTCATCGACAGCGAATGACAAACCAACTAGATTCGCTAGCATGTAATCTAGGTTATCGGTCTCCGTATCAAATGCAAACAGCTCAGCCGTTTGAAGTTTATCTAGCCAAGCATTGAAGGTTTCTTTATCCAGAATTGTTTCATATTGGCTGCGATCGATTGTTACCGCAGAAGTTTCCATCTCGGCTTGAGAAGAAGAAGCTTGTGAAGATCCTGCAAGCTCTACGGCCTCCACAGATCCAGAACCGCCTTCAAGTAGTTCATTCAACCAAGATTTAAACGTCAGTTGGCCATACAGCTTCACTAATTCGTCTTTATTTGGTTCCGCTTTCAGCAATGATTCTGGCGTTTCCTCAAGCTCAACATCCAATTTGATGGTCGCGAGCTCATACGAAAGCATGGCATTTTCTTTGTTGTCGATGAGCTTTTTCGCCATGGTTTTAGAACCACGGAAACCAAGCCCTGCAATATCATCGAGGTTTTCATACAACTTCGTCAGACCACCAATACCTTGCAGTAGTGCGGTCGCTGTTTTATCACCGACACCCGGTACACCAGGAATGTTATCTACTTTATCGCCCATCAGTGCTAAGTAGTCGATGATCAACTCAGGTGGAATGCCAAACTTTTCAACCACACCTTCACGATCCATTACGACGTTCGTCATGGTGTTGATCAAGGTAATGTTATCATCCACTAGCTGCGCCATGTCTTTATCACCAGTACTGATCAATACAGGCATGCCCTTTTGTGATGCTTGGTATGCTAACGTACCGATGACGTCATCCGCCTCGACGCCAGGAACACAGATCAGCGGCAAACCCATTGCACGAATAACATTGTGTAATGGTTCAATTTGACAACGCAGGTCATCCGGCATTGGCGGACGATTAGCTTTGTATTCTGCATACATATCATCACGAAAGGTTTTTCCCTTTGCATCGAAAACCACCGCGATGCGCTCAGACGCAAACTGACGCATCATGCTGCGTAACATGTTCACGACGCCGTAAACGGCATTAGTTGGAATTTCACCATTGCTCATGGTGCCCGGGTAGGCGTGAAAAGCGCGATATAGGTAAGAAGAGCCGTCGATAAGGATCAACGGATTTTCAGGAATACTTGCCATAATTGTCTGTATCCAATTCAGTACTTGAGAGATCTGCCTAGGATGCCATGACTGCTGATCCGAATCTATCTTGTTCGCTCGATCTAGGTCGCGTAAATTTTTCCGACTTTATTCACGAAAACACCAACCCCTGTGGATAACTCTGTTTATAGAAATTATCCACTGGTTATCCAATAACAAAAAACACAAGAAAACATCGACTCAAACCATTGATTTATAATAACAAATTCGCACAACGGCGAGAAGATCAACGATCCTAAAATGATCATCGCATGTGGAAAAGATATTAATAGTGACGTCAAATAGAAATCGTAGAAAAGAAAAAAGCGACCCGAATGGGGTCGCCTAGCAGAAGTGGTAAAGCAAATTCTGTAAATAGAGCAGCTTAACCAAGAAGCTATAAATTACACTGGAAGCAATGTGAGCAATGTCGTGTCAAAAAGAATTCGTGCAAGTTCTCGGAAAAATGTTTCATCACTTCTCAACTTTCAGTTAATTAACTTCTGTTAATAAGTCACTCAACGTCCTTGTGAACTTTCCTCATTCCCTAAGACAGGTTTAATAATAATGATTCTCATTTCGTAGTCAACAGTTAAATGAGAAAAAATCTCATTTATTTTCACATTGCTTTAATGAAATGCACTCGAGATTCTCGAAGATTTACTTTTTCTTCAAACTTTTCAATTATATAGCCATTTCTTAATAACAAGCGAAGCATAGCCGGAAACTGGTTTCGAGATTTCACTTTTAATGTGTTGTAGCCTTGTTCTGCCACCCAATCCTCTTGAGCTTCCAAAAGCAGTTGTGCCACGCCTTCATTTCGAGCTTCAGGGACAACACCACCTAACCAGCTATAGAAAACACCATCCTCTAATTCGTAACCTATTTTGAAGCCGACAATCGTGCCATTTTTTTCTGCAACGAGGATTAAACTGTTTTTCTCTTCTAAACGTTGAGTCATGGAGTCTACCGTTTCTCCTTTCGAAAACTCGGTAACACGCGCCACAACTTGAAGTGCTTCTTCCAATGTGCCTTCACGAATCAGCATTGTCATTGTTCTCTTCTCCAAAATAAAAATACCCAAGCACCTTGGATTGTTACTGTTGTAATCCGCCTGAGGTTACTTGGGTATATACAGACGAACAACTCTTGTTGGTCTGGTATTTCTCACTGAGCGATAATTACTCTTCTGTCGCTTCCGGAGTACGATTTAGGTGTTGAGCAGTTTGTGCATTCTCTTCTGCCAACCACTCAGCAACGTCTTTCGCAAAGTACGTTAAGATGCCATCTGCACCTGCACGTTTGAAGCACAATAGTGATTCCATCACAATTTCACGCTCTTTGAGCCAGCCATTCATGATCGCCGCTTTATGCATCGCGTACTCGCCAGAGACTTGATAAGCAAATGTCGGTACTTGAAGTTCAGTTTTTACTCGGCGAACTACATCTAAGTATGGCATACCAGGTTTAACCATCACCATGTCCGCACCTTCATTGATGTCTAGCGCCACTTCGTGAATCGCTTCATCAATGTTTGCTGGGTCCATTTGGTAGTTTTTCTTGTTGCCGCCTTTTAGATTTGAAGAAGAGCCAACCGCATCACGGAATGGTCCGTAGTAGTTCGATGCGTACTTAGCCGAGTAAGCCATGATTTGAGTATGAATGTAGCCCGCGCTTTCTAATGCTTCGCGGATCTTACCAATTCGGCCATCCATCATGTCTGAAGGCGCGACTACGTCAGCTCCCGCTTCTGCATGAGACAAAGCCTGCTTAACCAATACTTCTGTGGTTTCATCATTCATTACGTAGCCATCTTCATCGATGATGCCGTCTTGGCCATGTGTCGTGAATGGGTCAAGTGCCACGTCTGTGATTACACCAATTTGAGGAATGTGTTCTTTAAGCGCTCGTACTGCTCGCTGAACCAAACCTTCTGGGTTGTAGGCTTCAGTAGCACATAAGCTTTTAGCGTCTTGGTTTACGACAGGGAAAAGCGCGATTGCTGGAACGCCTAGATTTGCAAGGTATTGTGCTTCTTCTAGCATTAAATCAATCGACAAACGCTCTACACCCGGCATGGACTCCACGCTCTCACGACGATCTTTACCCATAAGAATGAACATTGGGTAAATCAGATCATTAACAGAAAGTTGGTTCTCAGCCATCAAACGACGACTAAAATCGTGCTTACGTAAACGACGCATACGGCGTGCAGGGAATGGACCTTGAATTGATACAGACACCATTTTCTCCTTGTCTGGACGGTTATGATGATCAAATCATCTGGTGAACAAAATCATATCACTCTTGATGCATGTTGCGAGTGACAATCTGGAAAAAGGTAATGAAAAAAACTGAAAATGACCCAGCACTCACACTCAAGTATACTTCGAATACGAAACCAACCATGAAGCACAGAGAGTAACGATGATCGATACCCACGCGCACATCTATGCTAGCGAATTTGATAACGACCGCGATGAAGTAGTACAACGCGCCTTAACGCAAGGCATTAATAAAATCCTGTTGCCAAACATCGATCTGGACTCGATTGAGCCCATGCTACAAACCGAAGCGGCGTATCCAGACGTGTGCCACTCAATGATGGGACTCCATCCTTGCTATGTGGATAACAACGTTGAGCAAACATTGGAAGTCATCCGCGGCTGGTTTGAGAAACACAAGTTTATTGCGGTGGGCGAAATTGGTATCGACCTGTATTGGGACAAAACCTATCGCGCTGAGCAAGAAATGGCGTTCGTAGCTCAACTTAACTGGGCAAAAGAGATGGATTTACCGGTCGTTATCCACACTCGTGATTCGATTGAAGAAACACTCACTTTGCTGCGACAAGAGCAAGATGGTCGTCTGCGTGGTGTATTCCACTGTTTTGGAGGCAGCTTAGAAGAAGCGCAAGCAATCAATGAGCTAGGCTTCCACTTAGGCTTAGGTGGCGTATCAACCTTTAAGAATGGCGGGATGGATAAAGTCATTCCACATTTGGATATGCAGTGGGTCATTTTAGAAACCGACTGTCCATATTTAGCGCCGGTGCCACACCGTGGTAAACGTAATGAACCAGCCTACACTTCTCTCGTTGCACAACGTGTTGCCGACTTGCGTGATGTCGACATCGCAACCATCGATGCCATAACGACTGAGAATGCCAAAACGCTGTTTAATATTTAATTCACGAGAATTGAAAAAAGCGACGAAATCAACGTCGCTTTTTTATCACCTAAACTATTGAATGAACGATTCAACCCGTTGAAATAGTAGAACAATCCATACAAAATTATTGATAAACATAATAATTAACTAGCAACTCTACTTACTTCTCATATCGTCACTTTACTTCGTCCGCTTTGCAAAACTGTCGACAACTCGACACATTATTTTTCTATACTGATTTACGCCCATTAATTAGCACAAATGTAAAACAGCATGAATATGGAAGTTGAAGTGTGTACACATGGTGCTTACTTACAACGCGTACCGCGCAGTTTTTTTCAAAAGCTGCTGGGCATCAAGGAAGTATACGTATGCACAAAATGTGGTTACGTCATGAAAGTTAAGTAATTAGCCCAAGAAAAAACCAACCGCAAAAAAAAAAGCGGCTCAATTGAGCCGCTTTTCACATCTAGATTAGCCTTATTCTTCGGTTTCCGCTTCTACTTCTTCGCTTCGACGAGTATAAAAACGCGCGAAGAACAAACCGACTTCAAACAGTAAACACATCGGAATAGCGAGTAAGGTTTGCGAGATCATGTCTGGTGGCGTTAACACCATACCTACGACAAACGCAGCCACTATAATATAAGGACGTTTCTGTCTTAAATCTTCTGGTGTAGTGGCCCCAGTCCAACACAACAAAATAATCGCAACAGGCACCTCAAATGCGATACCAAACGCCATAAATAGCGCCAGCACAAAGTCGAGATAGCTAGAAATGTCGGTCGCAAACTCTACACCACCCAATGAGATAGCAGTAAAGAAGCCAAACACTAGTGGAAACACCACAAAATACGCAAATGCCACACCGCAATAAAACAGCAGTGAGCTGGAAAACAGCAACGGCATAATCAATCGACGTTCATGCTTGTACAAACCTGGCGCTACAAATGCCCACACTTGATACAAGATAAACGGTACCGCAATAAATACCGAAGCAATTAACGTCAGCTTAAGTGGCGTAAAAAAAGGTGACGCTACATCCGTAGCAATCATGGTCGCGCCTTCAGGTAGACGTTCTACTAAAGGTGCGGAAACAAACTCGTAAATGTGGTTAGAGAAATAAATTAGTCCGACAAACACGACCAACACTGCGAGGATTGAGCGCAGTAGTCGGTTGCGAAGCTCCAACAAATGACTAATTAAAGGTTGTGTCTGCTCGACGGTAGACATGGCAAACCTCTTATTAAAAACCAGATCAAAAAGGAGCTACCAATCACTAGTAGCTCCTCCTAATGAGACTATTCGGCTTTCTTATCTGCCGCTGTAACCTTGCTCTCTTGCGCTTTCTCTACCTTTTCTGCTGCTGGCTCTGTTTTTACAGGCTCAGCCTCTGAATCGGTGTTCTTTGCGTAAGGACGATTTACAGATTGCGCTGCCTTCTTCAACTCTTCAACTGAAGATTTCAACTCAGGGGACAAATCATCCATCCCCATTTGTTCTGCTTTGCGCAAGTTTTCTTGCAGCTCTTGGACTTTCAGCTCGTGTGACAATTCGTCTTTGACGCTATTTGCCATACTCTTAGCGGCACCGATAAAGCGAGACACGCTGCGAATAGCATGAGGCAAACGCTCCGGCCCAAGAACGACCAGACCAACAACAGATATTAATACCAGTTCCCAAAAACCGATATCAAACACGTTTTACGCCTGCTCTTTGTCTTTTTTCGTTTCAGGAGCAGCTTCTTTTTTCTGCTGCTCTTCTAGACTTTTTGGTTCGAAGTCTGCGTCTTTGTCATTTTTTGCAGGTTCATCTTCGCTCATCGCTTTTTTGAAGCCCTTAACGGCACCACCCAGATCGCCACCGATACCGCGTAGTTTCTTTGTTCCGAATAGCAATACAACAATTACAGCAATGATTAGAAGTTGCCAAACACTGATACCACCCATTCTCTTTACCTCGGGTCTTTAAACAAACAAAAATATTTCAAGAGTTTAACGTCTATTGACGATAAGCTCGCCAACTAAGCAGCCAAAATGTGACACCTGCGATACCGCAGGCCAACGAAAGCTGCTCAAAAGCATCGTTCACCAATATTGCCGAGCATACGACTAAAGTCGCGCCAACGCCAAACAAAAACTTTCCTGTCGCCTGCTGGCGCTTGCTCTGGCGATACCCTTGATAAAGCTGATCCATACGTTGATTCATCGCTTTACCTTGTTTCAGGCTATCGTAAAGTAGCTCTGGAAGTTCAGGTAATTTCTCTGCCCAAAATGGTGCGCGGTCTTTAATCGCATTCACTAGAGCTTGTGGCCCAACTTGATTCATCATCCATTCCTCCAGGAATGGTTTTGCGGTCTCCCACAAATCAAGTTGAGGATATAGCTGCCTACCAAGCCCTTCCACGTACAACAGCGTTTTTTGCAACAGTACAAGCTGTGGCTGAACCTCCATATTGAATCGACGTGCCGTATTGAACAAATTCAACAACACATGACCAAAGGAGATTTCGCACAATGGCTTAGCAAAAATAGGCTCACACACAATGCGAATCGCGAACTCAAACTCATCGACATTGGTATCCGCAGGCACCCACCCTGAATCCACATGTAACTCAGCCACTCGGCGGTAGTCACGATTGAAAAACGCCAGGAAGTTTTCCGCCAGATAACGCTTGTCTTCGCTATTAAGTGTACCAACGATTCCGCAATCTAGCCCTATCCACATTGGGTTTTCTGGATGTTCGGGTTTGACGAACACATTACCCGGATGCATATCGGCATGGAAAAAGCTGTCTCGGAACACCTGAGTGAAGAACACACTCACACCGCGTTCCGCGAGCAATTTCATATTGGTGCCATTTGCTTTCAAGCCTTCAATATCAGAGACTTGAATGCCATATATTCGCTCAGAAACCATGACAGTTTCATTACTGAAGTCGGGAAAAACTTCAGGAACATACAATTCTTCGCTGCCCTCAAAGTTGCGGCGCAACTGAATGGCATTCGCCGCCTCACGTCGCAAGTCGAGTTCATCAAGCAGGGTTTTCTCGTACTCACGCACGACTTCAACTGGTTTTAAACGACGTGCTTCAGGCATCGCTCCGGCGACTATACGCGCCATTCGGTGCATCAGTTTTAGATCTGAATCAATGACTGGGCGAATATCTGGGCGGATAACCTTTAATACCACTTCTTGGTTAGTGTCTTTTATGCGCGCAGTATGTACCTGAGCAATCGACGCAGACGCCAGTGGTTTAATATCAAACTCGGTAAACCATTTTTCTAACGGACCACCTAATGCTTGCTCCATCTGCTTTTTTGCCAACTCGCCATCAAAAGGCGCGACTTGGTCTTGAAGTAAAGCTAGGGGATCAGCGATATGCGGAGGAAATAAGTCACGGCGCGTCGACATCATCTGACCGAACTTAATCCAAACCGGCCCCAGCTCTTGCAGTGCTAAACGCAGACGTTCACCGAGTGGTTTTTCTGGGTGCTTGTTCTTAATCCAAAACAAGCTTTTGCGCAGTAAAAGCGGCGCTTTGGTCAGTTGGTGATCGGGAAGCAGCTCATCTAAGCCGTATTCCAGTTGTACTTTGGCGATGTGGTATAAGCGCTTTAGTTCTGCTGGCGTCATGGTTTCTCCAATGCAGGCTTATCTGCATCCAGCTTATTCAGCAAAGCCGTTAAACGAGCTTCAATGCGAGAAGCCTGGCTGCGAACCTCATCAACTTGGTCGCAGAAATAGGCCACTTCTAACGGAGCGGGAGCCAGTTTCCATTCTTCAGTCACTACTTGCGCAAGATGACGCTGGTGTTTTTCTGCTTGAGACGCAAGAAAGTTGCCGATGTTTTTTGAACCTTGTACAAAGGTATGTGCGGCGACATCGCCAGTTACGCGAGACAACCACTCTTCAACATCTGGCTTGCAATCCACCATCAACTGAGAGAATTTCTGCGCCAATTGAATATCGCCTTCAAGCTCAAGTTTATCTTGTTTAATAAGGCGAGTGATGTTGGCCTGGTCACGCAGCTCTGGCAACACGCTCAAGTTGAGCGATAAGTAGCAGTTTGGCTGTCCTTCGTAATGACCGAGCACATCAATTTGCTGACTAAAAACGAACGTCAGTGTTTTATTGATCTCTTTCAGGTGAACTTGAATAACTTGACCTTTTAGACGTGCTAAACGACGGCCCAATTCAGGGTCGTCTTTGATCAGAGTATTCAGTGACGTTTCAATCACAGCGGTGATAAGTGGTTCAAATGGCATGCCGTTAACCCTTAGAATTTATAACCGCGATGCAAAGCCACAATACCACCAGTTAAGTTGTAGTATTTGGTGTTTTCAAAACCTGCGTCTTGCATCATGCCTTCCAGCGTTTCTTGGTCTGGATGCATACGGATTGACTCCGCTAGGTAGCGGTAACTCTCTGAGTCATTCGCAACTAGCTCACCGATTCTCGGCAACAAGTGGAATGAATATGCGTCGTATACTTTCGATAACGGCTCTAGCACTGGTTTTGAAAATTCCAACACCAATAGACGGCCGCCAGGCTTCAGTACGCGGAACATTGAACGAAGCGCTTTGTCTTTGTCAGTCACATTACGCAAACAAAAACTGATGGTGATGACATCAAAATAATCATCTGGGAACGGCAGTTCTTCTGCGTTGGCTTGAACGTAATGCACGTTACCCACAATACCGTTGTCACGCAGTTTATCGCGACCAACGTTAAGCATTGAGTTATTGATATCGGCAAGGATGACATGGCCTTCATCGCCAACAATGCGCGAGAATTTCGCCGTCAAATCCCCCGTACCACCACCTAGGTCAAGAATACGTTGGCCAGGGCGAGCGCCACTACAATCGATAGTGAAGCGCTTCCAAAGGCGGTGAATACCACCTGACATCAGGTCATTCATGATGTCGTATTTTGTTGCCACGGAGTGGAATACTTCGGCAACCTTAGTCACTTTTTCGTCTTTTGCCACTGTAGAGAAACCAAAGTGAGTGGTTTCATTCTCTAACGCTGTATTGGATTGCAAACTTGTGTCCGTCATTCTAATTCCTCTTAGGCAGCGCTTTCCTCTACGGGGCGTTTGTTGACAAATAAAATCGCCCACTGCACTGCGGGCGATTAGTTTACTTTATCCTCAGCCGGATGTCTTTCTACTAACGGGTCATTTTCTGAAAATGCATCACTCTGCGCTAACTGCGCGAGGTCGGAAGAAATCGGTCGTTTAATTTCAACTCCCAAGTGTTTAAAGCTTTCGGCTTGGCGAATCACATTTCCGCGCCCTGTGGCAAGCTTGTTCATCGCACCTTGATAGCTTTGATTCGCCTTATCCAGCGCACCGCCGAGCCCCTCCATGTCGTCCACAAACAATCGTAATTTGTCGTAGAGTTTTGTCGCGCGCTGCGCAATCATTTTGGCGTTTTCATTTTGGCGTTCATTGCGCCATAGATTATCAATGGTGCGCAATGCCACCAGCAACGTTGTTGGGCTCACCAAAATGATGTTTTGCTCCATCGCGTCTTTAATCAAGCTCGGATCGGCTTGAATCGCGACTTGGAACGCCGGCTCAACCGGAATAAACATAAGTACATAGTCCAAACTCTGAATACCTTTGAGTTTGTGGTAGTCCTTCATGCTTAACCCTTTGATATGTGCACGTAGAGCAGCTAAGTGCGCATTCAAAGCCTGATCGCGCTCAGCATCAGTTTCGGCGTTGAAGTAGCGCTCATAGGCAACCAGCGCCATTTTAGAATCCACAACCACTTGTTTGTTTTGTGGGAGATGAACAATGACATCAGGTTGGTAACGCTTGCCTGCTTCATTTTGTAAGTTCACCTGAGTCTGATATTCGTGCCCTTCACGCAAGCCAGATTCGGCAAGTACCCTAGCGAGCACCACTTCGCCCCAGTTACCTTGCTGTTTGTTGTCCCCTTTCAACGCTTGGGTCAAATTAACCGCTTCGCGCGTCATTTGCTCGTTCAAACGTTGCAGGTTTTTCAGCTCATGCACTAGGGTATGGCGCTCTTTAGCTTCTTGGCTAAAGCTGTCATTAACGTGCTTTTTGAACCCTTCTAACTGTTCTCTAAGCGGTGACAACAAGCCTTCTAAACTCTGACGGTTTTGCAAATCGACCTTCGCGGTTTTTTCTTCAAACAATTGGTTGGCCAAGTGCTCAAATTGTTGTTTCAAGCGTGCTTCCGCTTGTTCTAAAATTTGCAGTTTTTCGGCATTAGCTTGGTTAATTTGCTCATGGCGAGCTTGCTGTTCACGCAGCTGCGTTTCTAGACGTGATTTGTGTTCACGCATCTGACCAAGCTCATCAAAGTATTGCTGGCGCTCTTGCTTTACAGCCTCGAAGTAACGCAGTTTTTCCATTGCTGCCATCAGCTTTCCATGTGTTTGGCGTACTTCAAACGCGGCTTTATCGCGCTCATCATCTAATTCATCCAACTCTTGCTGGGCATCGGCAAGGCTTTGCTTGACCTGTTCAAGTTGCTGTTGATGAAGCTGTTTTTCTGAAAAAAGTTGTTGCTCGAGAAGCTGAGTTTGGGTGATAAAACGCTGTTTCACCCACCAACCGGCAGCGACACCACTAAGCGTGGCAGCACAAAGAGAAGAGAGAATGAGAGATTGGTACTCAAGAATCCATTGCATAATAGCGAGTTAGCCTGTGTTTTGTATCTATAACAATGGTATTTAGACACTGGATAAATGTCCAGTTTGTTGGATGAAAAATCCTCGCATACACTAGGCCTTCCTATAATATTCTTTCTTCCGCTCAAATTATCCAAACCGAGCGGCACATCATCACGCAGAGGCATCATGAACGAGCGTCGCGCCCTAGGATTTGGGCTCTCAGCAGTATTACTTTGGTCTACCGTTGCAACCGCATTTAAACTCACGTTGGCAGAATTTACGCCGATTCAAATGCTATGTATTGCCAGCATCATCTCTGCGATTGCGCTAACAGTAATCTGTGGTGTGCAAGGTAAACTGGGCCAGCTAAGCGCTACATTTTTCTCAAACCCTTGGTATTACCTACTGCTTGGGTTGATTAACCCTTTGGCGTATTACGTTATTCTGTTCAAAGCATATGACTTGCTGCCCGCATCTCAGGCTCAAGCGATCAACTACAGCTGGGCCATCACCTTAACGCTAATGGCTGCTGTTTTCTTAGGACAAAAGATCCGTGGTAAGGACTGGCTAGCTTGTGGTTTTAGTTATGTCGGCGTGATAGTGATTGCCACACAAGGCAATCTTTTAGGCATGGAATTTGAGAGCCCGTTGGGTGTTGGTCTTGCGCTGCTATCAACGCTGCTGTGGGCCGGTTACTGGATTTTAAATACCAAAAATAAGGCCGACCCTGTGGTTGGCGTTCTGCTCGGCTTTTTGGTCGCTATTCCATTCGCCATTGGTTTAAGTCTTTATGAAGGTGCGAGCTTGCAGGCAATCTCAATTAAAGGCTGGGCAGCGGTGACGTATGTCGGATTGTTTGAAATGGGGATCACTTTCGTTTTGTGGCTGAGCGCACTCAAATCAACGCAAAACACCGCGCGTATCAGTAATCTGATCTTTGCTTCTCCATTTATCTCACTCATGTTGTTAGCTACCATCATCGGCGAAGAAATTCATCCTTCAACCTTGATTGGCCTGGTATTGATCATCAGTGGCTTAGTCATTCAGCAAGTCTCATGGGGCAAGAAAACCAAAGCGGTAAACGCTTCTTAATCACCTATCAAAAGCCCTAAAAAACGATGCAATAAGTTGGATAAAAAAGAGATATAGATAACATTTTAATGATAGAAAGCACTTTACGCTGCTAGGATTTAGCTACGCGTTGGATACGATACTCACAAAGCCCAATAGCTTACGCTAGATTCTAATATAATTACCTTTGGGCGATTTAGGACTCGTTATTAATTATGTTTCGCTTCGCTATTCCTTCGCCTTTGATGGCAGACTGGCAACACGTTCTGCGACAATGCTGTGATGTAACTCAAGCTCAGGGACAGCTTTATACTCTGAGCGATACTCAGCAGTGGCTATCGACTGAGGTGTCCACCTCAACCCAAAATCATCGTGCTATCGTCGATGTGATAACGCAAGTTGTCGATCACTTTACGCCGACAGATTTTACAGTTAGCCATACCCCCTTTGAAGAGCAAACCTTGAGCATAGGACCGATTTGGCTACCAAATGGCGAATTGCTTGCCGTACTGACACTGACTCACCCTAATGATCAATCAACAGTTGTTTCGGCATGGCTAAGCGCAATGGCGGGGCGGATCAGCTTTGATATCAACTTGCACTGTCCGCAAGAACAAACGCGACATCAAAGCGCGGAAATAAAGCCAACACCAACACTACAAGAGTTTATCGACTGCCTTGAAGACCACGTATGGATAAAAGGCATGGATGGTCTTTATTCGATGACCAACCGAAGCGTAGAAAATGCGTGGCAAAAAACCAACAGTGAAATCATTGGAAAAGACGATTTTGCTCTGTTTAGCCATGAACGTGCGGAAAAATTCATTGATGCCGATAAATTGGTGGTAGCCACGGGCACGCAAAATATTGTTGAAGAATGCCGTCAAATTGATGAAAACAATAACCCCACTTGGCTAGAAACCATTAAGTCTCCTGTCCGTGATCATGCGGGAAACTTAATCGGCATTCTGGGGATGACACGTAACATCACCCGCCGAAAAATGGTAGAAACGCAGCTCTCCTTAGCGTCCCAAATTTTCAACAATTCGCAAGAAGGCATGGTCATTACAGACCGCAATGCCAACATCATTGATGTAAACACGGCTTTTACCCAAATTACAGGTTACCGCTCTGAAGAGGTGATAGGAAAAAACCCACGAATTCTGCGCTCAGGTCATCATGATCAAGGTTTCTATCAACAGTTGTGGCATCAACTCGAAAACAAAGGCCAATGGAAAGGCGAATTCATCAACAGAAAGAAAGATGGCAGCATTTATCCGCAATTAGCGACCATTAGCGCCGTAATGGACGATAAAAACCACCTTATTAACTACATTTGTGTGTTTGAAGATATCTCTGTGCGTAAGGCACACGAAGAAAAGCTGCAGCGCATGGCTTTTTACGATCCATTAACCAATCTACCTAATCGCACCCATTTACTCAGCTTACTCGAGCAACACATCGAAACCGGACACAAAAACCAGCAGACGTTTGCCACCCTATTCTTAGATATCGACCATTTCAAACACATCAACGATAGTATGGGCCACTTCTGTGGTGACCAACTGCTGTCTAAGTTAGCGATTCGTCTGCAAGATGTGCTTCACCTCAATGCGCATGTGGCTCGCATTGGCGGCGATGAATTTGTGATTATTTTGCCAGACATCCATAGTGATGTTGCCTTACTGGAAACCGTCGGCGATATTCTAAGCGTATTCCAGCAACCATTCGACTTGGCAAACCACGACTCACTTCGTGTCTCGACAAGTATTGGTATTGCCTTGTACCCAAGAGACGGTCAAGACAGTGAAACCTTACTGAAAAACGCAGACACCGCGATGTACTTAGCAAAGAAAAATGGACGCAACGGCTACGCGTTTTACTCACCGGATTTGACCGATAAATCCGTATCCCATGTACGCATTCAATCCGCTTTGCATCAAGCAATAGAAAAACAACAACTCCGGTTAGAATTCCAACCGCAATACAATTTGGAACAAAATACGATTGTCGGCGTGGAAGCTTTATTACGCTGGCAGCATCCAGAGTTTGGCCTTGTACCACCAGCAGACTTTATTCCAATTGCAGAAAAAACAGGGCTGATTCAAAGCATTGGTGAGTGGGTGTTACAACAAGCCTGTTTGCAAGGTAATGCTTGGCTGGACCAAGGCATCGAGTTTGGCAAAATCGCCGTCAATGTTTCTGCGTTGCAGCTTCAGCAGTCAAATTTCATTCAGCGATTAAGTACTATCCTCGATAACACCGGATACCCTGCCCAACGGTTAGATTTGGAGATCACAGAGAGCTTTTTACTAATCGACCCTCAACAAGCCATTGCATCGTTAAATCAATTACGAGAACTGGGTATTGAGATTTCTCTGGATGACTTTGGAACTGGCTATTCGTCTTTGTCTTACTTGAAAGGTTTGCCAATCAACAAACTGAAAATTGACCGCTCATTTGTCAGTGATGTCCCAAGTAATAGCGACAGCAACGCGATTGTGAATGCCATTATTGCCATGGGAAAAACGCTGTCGTTGAAAGTCGTCGCGGAAGGGATAGAAACTCGGGAACAAGCCGATTATTTATTCGAAAAAGGCTGTATTTATGGTCAGGGATATTTATTTAGTCAGCCAGTGAGCGCTGAAAAACTGTTTCGTTGAACCAGCTTGCTCCTCAAGTCACTCTCGCGGTGCCACGTCCGCGGAGGTGATTTGTTTTGCTTGATTTTGGGTTGATTGGCATAGCTCTAGACGATCAACCAAAATATTGATACAAACCAGCAACGGCACACCGATCAATAGTCCCATTCCGCCCCAAAGCCAGCCCCAAAAAACAAGCCAAACAAAAATCACTAACGGGTTTAAGTTAAACCTTTTCCCCAATAGTGTTGGTGTAACAAACTGACTTTCAATCAAATTGAGCAGTAAATAGATAGACACCACCGTCAGCATAAAACTGACCGACTCCAACTGAAGATAAGCAACAAAGCCAAAGCTCACCATGGATATGACAGGGCCGAGGTACGGCGCAAAATTCATCACGCCTGCAAATGCGCCCCATAGAAATGGATCTTCAAGGCCTAGAACAAAAAACACGGCCCCAACACTCAACCCCAGCCCCGCATTCACTAAAGTGATGGTGCCAATGTATCGAGATAGGTCTTTCTGTAGCGCTTTGACCAATTCAATCGCTTGGCGCTGTTTGGCGAACCCATGTAAGTAAGACACTGACTTTCGAAATAAGCTTCGTCCATGATTGAGCATAAAGTAAACCATAAACAGCACGATCATCGCTTGTGTCAAAATCGTCGGCGTAGTGGTCGCGAGCGTTTTTACCAAAGAAAATACGGTGTTGTTCCCGACCTCATCCATACTCATATCGTTGGCGATATTCAATGGAGTATTAAGGTGATCAGCCGAAGCTTTAGTAACTTCGCTTACTTCTTGCGACACATTTTTCACGATACTGGGCAGCTCAGACCACCATTGCTTGGCGGGCTCCGACATGGCGGCAAGACCAATAATTGAGGCGCCAACTAGAAATGACAGCGTCAACACGACGGTAATAGCACGTGGTAAGCCTTTGTCTTCAAGATAATTAATGAAAGGGCTGCACAGCAGAGAAATAAAGGTGCTAAGCACAATAGGTAACAATATTGGCTTGGCAAAATACAGCCCTGGGACGAGTAACAGGACGAGAAGCGTTGCACCAATCGCAGTGTTGGCAGGAATGTTCAATTTCGCTGTCATAATAAGCTCAGAATCGGTAAGAAAACTTTGCGGTGAAATCCGCTATTAGAGTGGTTCGCCCTCTGTCGTCGCAGCGTTGCTTACTTGTGTTGCTGCATTTCCATTTTGCTCCGCACCTGACTCATCCAGAGAAGCTGCCGCGACCGGCTTTGTGAGCGAATCGGTAATATCAGACACGCTGCTAACCAATAGCCCCATCGACGAAATAGAAGAAGTCAGTCGAGACAATCGATCTGCTTTTGCTGCGGTAACGGCAACGACAGCACTAATGCCTAATGTCGTCCAAGGGTTTTCTCTCACAAACTTCTTGGTGGTAAACGTGAACATTTCCATCGACAAACAACATTGCTCTAGAGATACTTTACCTTCCATCCGCTTGATCCGCATGGCTCGATTGAGCTTTTGTAGCGAGCGCATCCCACCCCTCCTGTAATTGTTCTGTCGTATTTTTGAATCCAAGAAATCCAACTAAACGCTTCTGCCACCAGGCTAAAGCAAATAATGCCAAGCCTAATGATGTGATAAATACACCCACGGCAACATATACGTTGGCAGTTAACTGATAAGCCACCACCCCAGAGGCAAGGCACAAACTGAATACGAACAATACCGACAATAGGGTAAAAACAACGGTACACAGCAAAATTTGACGCACTGCGGACACGTTAACTTTCATCTCCAAGAGGAACAAATCCAACGTTGAACCTGACCATGCTTTTAGCGATTTCGTCAGTTGGTCCAATTGCGCAAGAATGCTGCTCAAACCATTAATGGTTTGTTGGATATCCTGTTCTTCTGCCCCATCAGGGGCTCGGCCGCTGTCTGAAGCCGCCGAGCCTGATTGCTGATTGGTAACTTGCCCTGAGTTATTCATGTGAAGCCTCGCCTTTCTGTTGTGTGGCTTAATCCTTGGTGACCACTATTATTTGATCAGCTTCGAAACCGCCCAACCAGCAAGGAAGGCACAGCCTATGCTCAGCAATGGGCGCTCCTTGATTACATTTTCTGCCGACTTAGTCGCCTGCTGAACTTGCTGCGCACCTACATCCAGCTTCTCTTTGGCTTGGTCTTTCATCGCGCCAACAGCTTCCGTCGTGGCTTGCTCCGCTAAGTGATATGCTTCTTCTAACTGCTCTTGAGGTTTTACTGTGCTTTCTTTTGTAGTAGCCATAACTAGCCTCCATTAATGAGTTGAGTAGTGAATCAAGTGAAACAATGTTTGACCTCACTTACTCCCTACAAAGCCATATCCATGCCAGAATTTTAAGTTATTGTTTTTTATTGGTTTTATTTTTGTTTCGATAAAAAGCCGTATCTGTACGTGTAATTCTTTCCAGGCTTTCCCCGCCATTCTTGTAATTTTTTCTTAGCGCCTTACCGACTGTTAGCAATTTATTGCAAAACAAGACATTAAGTCACTGATTAATAAGACTTAAAACTCATTGGCATACAACCTGCAATTGAAGATGAACATCGTGTTTGTATTCCATACGCTCAAACACCCCTATCACCAGTAAATAAGGAGTGGCATATGAAAAATGAAAACATCGCCTCAATCATTGAGCTTATCGAAAGCGGAAATGAAATTTACAACAAGGCCATCGAGAACATCGACAACACTTCTTTGAATAATGTGTTGGTAGAACTGCTCAGAGTACGTGAGCGTGCAGTCATTGAGCTCACTCCCTACTCTCTAGCAAGTAACAATGAAGAATCTGCCGACGACACTCCAGTTTCCTACACCATCAAGGCGCGTGAGGTCTACAGCGACGTGATGAAGGAAGTGTCCTCTGACAAAGAGTCTATGTATTTAGAACAGCTTGAAGGTGTCGAAAGCAAGGTACTCAAAGAGATTGAGAATTTGATTACTTCCCACCCAGAGCAGGCGGATAACTCGGTTCTGCTGAAAGTTCGTAGCGATATAAAAAGCTGCAAAGAAAAACTCAGCAGCATCAGCCTTATTAGCTAAAACTTGGTGGTCGCCTTTGCAATAAAGCTCGGTATTGATCAAAGAAATGGCCAACTTGCTTTGGCCATTTCTGACAAGCCCACAGGCGCATTAACATAACCATCACGAGAAATGTCCCACGACAATAGTCATAAATAAAGAGGTCACTATGACATTGGATAACAATCGAGTAAGGGAGCTACTCGTAAAAATGACACACCATCGCCAAACGTGTTTGCCTCTCGTTAACCCGCAATCACATATGACACTCGCAAGAGCGGCATATCGATTCGTGAAAATAGAAAAAGTGATGATCAAAAAGATGGCGAAGCTGTTCTTCGATCAAGATGGTGAAAAATTCATTGCAGAAAATGCCACCGAATACGGCGTTGCCGAGTTAGGCAATTACAAAGAAATGCATTTTATGAATAAATTACTGTTAGATGATTTAAAAGCCCTGCTTAGAGCCATTGACGACACCAACTTAACCGCACTTGTTTCTTATTGGTTAGCTGCTTTACAAGTTGAAAACGATGAAATTGAAAAGCACTTACCTCAGGGTGAGTAATTATACTCGCCCTTCTTTCTTTCACTTTGTTTAAACCACATCCCCAATCAACCTAGTAAAAGGTGCAGATAGAAAAAAAGCCGCTGCATCTACGCAGCGACCTTAATAGCCTTTTTACGACGCACACCAAATCATCAAACAACACAGAAAAAGCGCCATGTAGAATACGAAGCAAATGGCGCGTTATCCGCGGATTATCTGTGTTAAAGCGAAGCTGATTTACGTCTCTGGCTTGGAACAAATACGTTCAATGACTTTGGACGCAGCTTGATTGCCAGTTGCTCATCAGAATACAGTTCACCATCAATCACATACTCAATCGGTTTATTCGCAGAAATAGTGACGCTCTGAGCCGTCGCGTATTGAAAATGTGTCGATTCTTCCTGTGCGCCTACGCTCGTTAATGTCAGATCCGACAATGCGATAAGACGTCCGCCTAAAGACTCGGTGTTATCTAAATATGTGATATGCAGCTTGCCATCATCAGGCTGCGGCGCATCACCACCTTGGGCAAGCAACGTACTAAATGGAGCGATATTCGCAACGACAAAACTATGGACTTCAAGCGTTTGTGTATTCTTGTCGTGGTTTCCATCTTCAGTTGGAGCGTCTAACGATACGGTTAAAGCTTGCGTTTCTTCCGCCACTACAGCATTAAAAAAGCCGGTGAGGTAAGCGAGTTGTCCAAAAACATTTTTCTCTTCTCGCTGAGCGTGCTCGATCATTTTCTGTTCTAGCCCAATGCCTAAGACCAATAAAATAAGCCGCTGATTACAGTCCGCAGTATCAATACGTTGGCAGTGTCCGCCAAGCAACGCTTCACACGCTTTTTCGACCGGTGAGAATTTGGCGCCAACGCCATAGAGCACATGACATAACGCATTGGCAGTTCCGAGCGGAACAATACCGAGTTTTAGGTCGGTATCCACCAATTGGCTAGCCACCTCTGTTACTGTGCCATCGCCACCAGCTACGATGATTTGCTTAGCTCCACTTTCTTTTGCCTGTTGTGTTAGCTGCTCGGCGCTGAGGTTTGTGGTGGTTTGATGAATACTCAAGCGATATTTTTTGGTTAGCTCACGAATCAAGTGCTGTTCGTTTTCCTCCCATTTGCCGCCACCTGAAACAGGGTTAACCACCATCCAAGTGGATTGATCCAGCCCCAGTACGCCTTTTTCACTGATCGCTCGTAACGTCCTAATCTGTAATTTATTTAATCTCGCGGTACTACGTACGTCATTGATTTTTTTCATCACAGATTCAACCGTCAGTGACGGGTCTTTGCTCAGTAAATACGCCGCCACAACAAACACTGAACGACCACGCCCTAACGCACAATGCACAACCACAGCCCGCGAGCACGAGATTTGAGTATCAATCCAGTTAATCGCATGGCGAAGGCGCTCTAGCGTTGGGGCTTTGTGGTCGAGTACCGGAATCGAAAGGTAATGAAACTGCTTGTCGGTCATCGCACTTTCAAGGCCTGCAAATTCTGCGGTGACATCGACAATACAAGAGATCTCATTGGATTCGAGAAAATCTAAGTCACTCTGAAACAAACGGCGAGATAGGTATAAATTGTCGCTGACTTTTTGGATTGGAGGCACAGTATCACGCCGTCTTTCCCAGGCGTTATACGCTCTAGCCCCCAATAAAAATGGAATGAATGCCCAGCGAATCCACCTGACAATCTTGCCATCTTGGTTTTTTCTAAAAATAGAGGGAATGTCGAATACGTAGGCTACGCTGACCAACGCTAAAGAAAGAGATATCCACAAGAACAGCAGACTAACGATAATTTGAGGCGTATAGATAGCGGCCAATAAACTGATCAGAGCGCCAAGAATATAATATTTGATGATAAACATTCGCTCTCCTTGCCTTCAGCGAGTGCACTTTTTAGTGGAAGTTAGAATACGCGGGGGATTGAGCTTGGATACATGAACTTGAGTAAACGCCTTGATTGAGTGCCTTCCCGTGCCGAAATGGCACGAAAAGGTCCAACACTCTACCTAGCTTGCCATCTCTTCAACATAACCATCCGCTAGTTTCATTTTCTGCTTATCGGTCATTACCTTACCGGCTAACTGGAAGAAACGCTGCTCTTCTTCCTCAAGATGGTGCAACACTTTGTGACGCAAGGTTTTCATTAGGTTGAGCCACGCTGGCGAGCTCATATCGGTTGCATCAAGCTGTGCAATCACTTTATCAATTTCATGATGCTCTGCGATGCCATGGCGAGTGAGATCAATGGTCTTATCGCTATCTATTAAAGGCGCGTAGAAAAATCGCTCTTCTGCCGCTGCGTGCTGTTCGAGTTCCTCTTTAAGGTTGTGGTAAAACTCTTCACGAGCGGGGGAATCTCCAGACGTTTCCATCAGAGCATCGAGTAAAAGGCGCTGCTTTTCATGACTCTCTTTCAGTACATCAAATATGTTTTTCATCTTTGACTCCTTATCTGATTGTAAACAATTGGGACAAAAGGAAGGGCGGTGATTGACCGCCCCTCTCTTACATAGCTATGCGTAAAAACCTAACCTGATTCGGCTAACAATCTTGGTCTTCAGCGTTTAGGTTTTCTTTAATGTTTTCACATTCATCTTCAATCGCATTTTGGGTTTCTTCGGCGGCTTCATCTATCTTTTTGCCGGCCTGTTCCATTGGCCCTTCTTCACTACAAGCTGCCAACGCAAACACCAAACCGAATACTGCGGCGATACGGTAAATAAATGACGTAAGTCGCATGGAATCTCCTATCTATTTACGTTTTTTCTTCCCAGCAGAACAATCACTATTGATACAATTAATGACAATAGGAATAGGTAAAATATCACTTGCGCGATAGAGGCAGCAGCTCCTGCAATACCGGTAAAGCCTAATAGTGCAGAAATTAGTGCCAGTGCCAGAAAAATAAACATCCAACGAACCATAGTGTTACCTCCTAATAAAAGTGGGTTAAATCACTCGGCTCGCTATTATTGAACCACTTCTAGCTTATCAATCACCTTATTTACGTCATTGGTGTTATTTGCAATTGAAATTGCAAGATCATGCTCCGCATCTGAATTAACTTTACCTGCCAACGTTACCGTTTTGCGTTCTGTCGTTACATCAATATCCGTACCACTCACATTGGTATCCATTAGTAGGCGCGTTTTAACTATAGTCGTGATTTTAGAATCGGTCAGTGTAGCTAAAGCTTCTGAATCAGTTTCTTTCTTGCCTTCATTCACTACTGACAATTCGTTGTTTACTTTTTTCACACCATCAAGACCAGTAACAAGCTCTTCGGCAAGTGATTTTTCAAGATCATTGTTTACCGAACCAGAAAGGGTAACGACCTGATTCTCTACATCGGTATTGATATCAAAAGAGTTGAGATTGCTGTTTAGCAGTAGTGTGGTTTCAGCTTTACCATCTAGCCAAGCGTCCATGGATTCTTTTTCCCATTTATCACTCGCTAAGACTGCTGTAGATGAAGTAGCAAGAACTGACGTAAGTACAATTTTAGCTGCGATGTTATTCATGGTAATTCTCCTTTATTGACGTTGCACTTCCCTAGGAGCAAACCATGTGCCAACTTTATAACTCATTGTTTTTAATTGACCAATAAAGGAAAGAGGTAAAAATGAGATGAGCAATAAAGTATAAGCATGAATTATTTACACGTAAAAAATGTAATTTTTAATCGGTGATAAAGCCTCCGTCACTTGTGCCTAAATAACCTGATAAAACAGAAAGGCTATTTCCCCAGAATCAATTAATAGCAAACTTATTATTTTAAAAATAAAAATCTGAACAAAAGGAAATATCTACTGATGGCTCTCACCGATATATATCAAAAAGGGGCTAACAACATAAAAATACCGAACAAATCCTTAAATCTATGCTGACAATATTTTGTCTTGTGAAGTGAGAATAATCCACGTACATTGTTTCTGTCATAGTAAAGAGGACATTTCTATGTCGATGCCAAGCCTGTTTCTAAGAATACAAGATCCATCACTTAAAAATGCCATCGCTTCTTGCCAGGAACTGAACAAATTTCGTCTGCATGACATCGATGCCGCAGACCAATGGATTGAAGATTTCCTACAACTCAAACCGGAAGTTGCGATTGTTGAAGTCGCCCACTTTACTAGTGCAGATTATCAACGTCTTTCTAATATCGAAGACATCTACGATATGGACTTGATCATCATTAGCTCTGGCGCTCCAAACGAGAACTTGGATAAGCTGATGAACTTGGGTGCTATTTTTCACTACAGAAAGCCCGTTGATATTGCCATTCTGACGGACACCCTGAGTGAAGTCAGCCAGTACTATCAACACAAACAAGATCAAGGGCGTAAAGTGTCCACCAGCGATCTTGACCAATTTGGTCTTTTGGTCGGCTCTTCCTCTCCGATGCATCAGCTCTATCGTATGATCAGGCGCGTTGCTAAAACAGAAGCCAACGTCCTTATTGTCGGTGAAAGTGGATCAGGCAAAGAACTGGTGGCGCAGACCATCCACTTAGCGAGTGAGCGTAAACAGCAGCCCTTTATAGCGATTAACTGTGGTGCCATTAGCCCTGAATTGGTTGATAGTGAACTGTTTGGCCATGAGAAAGGCGCTTTTACCGGAGCAAATAAAACTCACCAAGGTGTATTTAAGCAGGCAGAGGGCGGCACCCTATTTTTAGATGAAATCACCGAGATGCCTATCGAGCATCAAGTGAAGCTATTGCGGGTGCTAGAAACCGGAGAGTATCGCCCAGTTGGCAGTAATACAGTTCATATCGCTAATACTCGCATCATTGCTGCTACAAACCGTGATCCTAAAATCGCCATTGAGGAGCAGTTCCTGCGTGAAGATCTGTTTTTCCGCTTATCGCATTTCCCATTAACGATACCGCCACTGCGAGAACGAGGCGGTGATATCGTCGGTCTGGCCAAGCACTTTATTGCGCACCGCAACGCCAATGAGGCAAAAACCAAAACGATTCTTGACTCTGCGATCCAAAAAATCGCTGCACACGACTGGCCAGGTAATGTCCGTGAGCTCAAACACACGATCGAGCGTGCATTTATTTTGGCTGATGACACCATCCGAGATGAACACCTGATCTTCGACACACCACCATTGGAAACAGGCACCAGCATCGAAGACCTTGTTCCGGCGGGCGTTTCGCTAGAAGAGCTAGAAAAAGCCGCCATTCTCAATACCCTTGAAGAGAATCAAGGCAATAAAACGGAATCAGCGCAGGAGTTAGGCATTAGCGTGAAAACGCTCTATAACAAACTCGAAAAGTATCAAGACGAGTAACTCGCTATGGGAATACAAAAAGAGTACTGAATAAAACTCAGTGCTCTTTTTGTATCTTATCTTTTATGCAGTTAGGCTGCGTTTGGTGTTTGATTAAACCCACTGCCCCGCAACAAAACCGCTCGACCAGCACCACTGAAAATTGTAGCCCCCTAGCCAACCAGTCACATCCATCACCTCACCAATAAAATAAAGCCCTTTAATGTCTTTGCATTCCATGGTTTTCGAGGATAAGTGATCAGTATCGACACCGCCGAGTGTCACTTCCGCAGTTCGGTAGCCTTCAGTGCCATTCGGGGCGATATCCCAATGCTCTAGGCGCTCCACAATCGCCGCAAGCTCCTTTTGATTGAACTGTTTTAGCGGTTTATCGACTAGCTCTTTACGTTCAATTAAGACTTCAACCAGACGCTTAGGCAGCACTTTGGCAAGCGTATTCTTGAGTGACTGATTTGGATGCTTCTCACGACTGCGTTCTAATAACTCAGCAACATCATCGTTTGGCACAAGATTGATCAACACCTTTTGTCCGGCCCGCCAGAATGAAGAAATCTGTAACACTGCTGGACCAGATAACCCACGATGTGTGAACAACAGGGCTTCTTTGAACATGGTGCCATCTTCAGCCGTAATTTCCGCAGGTACCGCGATACCAGATAACTCAGCAAAGTCTTCTTTGTCTTCTTTATGCAGAGTAAATGGTACAAGACCTGCCGTGGTTGGGATAACTCGAAGACCAAATTGTTCCGCGACTTTATAACCAAATGGTGTCGCTCCCAGTTTTGGCATCGACAAGCCACCTGTTGCGATAACTAAAGACTCACATTCGACAATCTCAGTACCAGCATGCAAACGAAAGCCTTCATCAATTTTTTCAATCGAATGAACATCGCATTGGTAACGCTGCTCGATGTTCGGCATGTCACACTCAGCTAACAACATCTTCACGATATCTTTGGCCGTAAATGCATCGACACAAAACAACTGGCCGTGATCACGCTCTTCGAACTCAATGCCATGTTTACACACCATCGAGATGAAATCCCAGTTAGTGTATTGGGAGAGCGCCGACTTAACAAAGTGCGGGTTTTGACACAAATAGTGATTAGCTGAAACGTCGTAGTTAGTGAAGTTACAACGACCACCGCCCGAGATAAGGATTTTACGTCCTGGCTTTTTAGCATGATCGAGCACCCAAACACGGCGGCCTCGCTTGCCTGCTTCTGCAGCACACATTAAACCTGCTGCGCCTGCGCCAATTACAACAACATCAAATTTCTTACTCATCGGTAGCTCTTAGACTGATTGGTATCGAATCAAAATAAAAAAGGATGTGCACATTGCACATCCTTGCTTTCTAGGCGCGACATTCTACCGACAAATACCGAAAGGGAAAAGCGCTTAAACTCTAAGCGCTCTGTATGTCCGCAAAATCTCAGACAGAACAACTATCTAGATTATTGACTCTTAGAGAATGAAGGCTGCAAGTAGCGTCACGCCGAGCAACGCGGTCGATAGAACAAACAATTCACGCACTCTTTCACACTTACCAGTAAAAATTTCATCGTGGTGATGATGATATTCTTTACTTTTAATGTAGTGATACAACCTCACCTGCTTGGTGACATTTCCATGAGTGGTAAAAAAACCATTACCATCAACTTGCTGATATAACAGCGGATGCGCTTCACGCATGATATAAATTAGAGAACGAAGAGCGGTGAGATACCGGACCATATTAACTCCAGTTACCACCATTAGCGCAAATAAGATTGTGTCTCCACTGATCATCTTTTCCTCCCTACATCTTCAACAATGCTCAAGAGAAAAAGACGATCAACACTTCGTCTTTACCCGCTACTTACAACGTCCCAAAACGCGTTTACGCAGCTGGAGCATCCATGATTGAAGATGAACCTTCTTTCGCCATTTGTGCTAGATCTTTGTCAATGAAGAACAACGCTTTACCGTCTTCACCTACCAGTTCGATCTTATCTAAAATCCCTTTAAACAACTTCTCTTCTTCGTGCTGTTCTGACACGTACCACTGTAGGAAGTTAAACGTTGAGTAGTCTTGGCTAGTAAATGCAACGTGCGCCAGTTTGTTGATTTTTTCCGTGATCATTTGCTCATGTTCAAATGTCTCGCGGAAAACGTCACCTAGGCTCGCAAAGTCATGCTTTGGCGCATCAATAGCGCCTAAGATTGGCATTGAGCCAGTTTCACTCACGTAAGTGAATAGGCGTTGCATGTGCTCCATTTCTTCTACGGCGTGAGCGCGTAAAAATTCAGCCGCACCTTCAAAACCTTTGTCTTCACACCAAGCACTCATTTGTAAGTATAGATTGGATGAGAAAAATTCTAGGTTAATTTGCTCATTCAATTGTTCGACCATAGTTTGAGACAGCATGTTAACTCCTATTATTGT
Source organism: Vibrio sp. 2033 (assembly GCF_033339735.1). Classification (NCBI taxonomy): domain Bacteria; kingdom Pseudomonadati; phylum Pseudomonadota; class Gammaproteobacteria; order Vibrionales; family Vibrionaceae; genus Vibrio; species Vibrio sp. 2033. The sequence continues at coordinate 28,335 of NZ_JAWOVC010000008.1, read as the reverse complement.
GCATGCAATATACCCAAGTAACCTCGAAATAAATGACGCTGCGAGAATAGCTTGGTCTGGCAGACACGGCGAAGTTTCACTTCAACTCTAGTCAGTAACACTACGCTTATTTCAGCATATCAAAGTCACTTGGGTATAACGCCACTATAACATGATTACTGAGACAAGACTTTGTACCTACGGCACCGATATGAGATCACTTCAGCAAATTTTTTTTGGGGTTGGTGCTAATCTAAAACTATGACCTTACAAGGAGATAGCAATATGAGTTACAAACACATACTTGTGGCAGTCGACCTTTCAGACGACAGTAAAGTGTTGATTAAGAAAGCCGTATCACTGGCTAAACCTCTGGATGCGAAAGTCTCTTTTATTCACATCGACGTGAACTACGCAGAACTCTACACCGGGCTTATCGATATCAATATGGCAGAAGCGCAACATCAAGCAATGGAAGCATCGCGCACACAATTGGCAAACTTCGCTGAATATGCGCAATACCCAATTGCCCATACTTTAGTCGGTAGTGGCGATTTGAGTAATGAGCTGTGCGATACCATTCAAGATTACAGTATTGATTTGGTGGTTTGTGGTCATCACCAAGATTTCTGGAGCAAGATTCTATCTTCGACTCGACAGCTGATTAACTGCTCACCAGTCGATATGCTGGTCGTACCGCTAAAAGACTGATTGGCGCAGCGATAAAACTTGGTTAGACTGCGGGCACATTTGTTGTTGATAAAGATTCTCATCCATGGCTTATCTATCCGCAGTTACCCTACTTTGGGCATTCTCATTTAGCCTGATCGGCGTTTACCTCGCCGGTCAGGTTGATTCTTGGTTCTCGGTGTTCATGCGCGTGGCACTGGCGAGCCTGGTTTTCATTCCCTTTTTGAAATTCCGTGGCGTTAGCAAATCCCTGATCGCGAAACTGATGACTGTCGGTGGCTTCCAGCTCGGTTTGATGTATTGCTTCTACTACCAATCTTTTTTGCTCCTTTCCGTGCCAGAAGTATTGCTGTTCACCGTATTCACACCCATTTACGTCACGCTAATCTATGACTTCTTGAAAGGTCGCTTTTCACCTTGGTACTTAGTTACCGCAGCAATAGCCGTATTTGGTGCCGCCTGGATTAAATTTGCAGGCATTAATGAAGATTTCCTACTGGGCTTTTTGGTCGTACAAGGAGCAAACCTCTGCTTTGCCATCGGTCAGGTGGGCTACAAATATATCATGGAGAGTGAACCCGTCGATTTGCCACAACACACCGTGTTTGGCTACTTCTACTTAGGTGCACTTTGTGTAGCAACCGTGGCTTTCGCGCTCATGGGTAACCTCGACAAACTACCAACCACTACAACGCAATGGGGCATTCTGACATACCTTGGGTTGATTGCTTCTGGTTTTGGTTACTTTGCTTGGAACAAAGGCGCGACTATGGTGAACGCAGGTGCACTGGCAGTAATGAACAATGCATTGGTTCCGGCGGGCTTGATTGTAAACATTGTGATTTGGAACCGCGATGTTGATGTCATGCGACTCGCCATTGGCGGTGCGATCATCATGCTATCCCTATGGATTAACGAAACCTGGGTGAAAAAGCGCGTAGAGATGAGCTACGCCAATAAGTAACGCAGCTAATCCTATAAACATTTCGACAATAAAAAACGCTCTCCGACTGGAGAGCGTTTTTTTATTTGATTAATGCACTTTGGCTTGTGAGATTGCGTTCATCAAAGCATTAGGTGGCGTTGGCAGCAACACTTCTAGTTTCGCATTACGCGCTTCCAGTTTACGCTGACGCTTAAGTAACTTTTGTTGTTTTTTCGCCACTTTTAGCAACTTCTTTTGCTGCTTATAGTGCTTTTTCAGTGCTTTTTTCGCTTTCTTGAGCGATTTTTTATCCGCTAAATCAAACCATACTGATGCGTCGGCTCTTACTGGCTCCGGAGATTTTTCGGCTTGTTTTTTCTCTTTCACGCGCTCAACAACACGCTTCACAATCGCGGCTTTTTCGTTGCTTTGTTTAGTGGTCACTGGAATCGCTTGTGATGGCAGAGCTTCAACCAATAAGCCACATGCTTGTTGCTCACTCAATGGCTTGTCTTGGCATTTTTGTGGAGGAATTGCGGCTGGCTTACAAAGGGTATCTTTGGCCGATGAAGAGCGTGCGCAAGAACGACAAACGAATTTTGGTGCGACAACTAAACGATGGATATCACCAAGTTCTGCCGCGATCTGTTTGCGACTCATTTTACATAAACGTTTAGCCATTCTACTACTCCAGCTTCCCAGTTATCGACCGCATCACAACAAGTGAAATAATAATAATTCTTAGTTAGATATACAGTCAGGAAAGGGAATTAGCAAGAGAAAACTATCAATAGAGACGAGGAAAGAGAAGCTGAGTCACAGCACGATACACCGTACTGTGACAAGAAAAGTTGAGCCGTCAGGAAGTTATGCCATCGATGCTTTAACATAGACATCGAAGCGATTTTTTTTCGTTTCAATCGCCATGGTCGGTTTTTTCTCGTTCAGCCAGTTAGCATAGTCTGGGCGTTTAACTACTACACGCTTTGTGGCTAACGCCATGGCTGGTTCTAGTAGGCCATCGGCGTCCAAATCGGCGCCAACCAACGATTGGAAAACGCGCATTTCTTTTTTCACGAGCGCCGACTTCTTTTTATTTTCTGGGTGCGGATACATCGGGTCAAGATACACCACATCTGGCTGGACAAAGTCTTTATCTTGCGCCAATTGTTCCAACGCATCATGGCTAGAAGCATGGATTAGCGACATGCGCTCAGATACCCAGGTGCCGATTTCTGGGTCTTGTTTCGCTCGATCCAAGCCATCATCTAACAAAGCCGCGACGACTGGATGACGCTCGACCATCTGCACTTTACAACCTAGTGAGGCGAGCACAAACGCATCACGACCAAGACCTGCCGTGCCGTCTAACACGGTTGGCGTTGCCCCTTTGTTCAACCCCGCAGCTTTCGCAATTGCCTGACCTTTACCACCACCGAACTTGCGACGATGACCGACCGCACCACCAATCAAATCCACAAAGATTGCACCCAGCTTTGGCTCATCCACTTTACGTAGCTCCAAACGCTCGGTGGTTAGCACCAAAGCAAAATCGCTATCGTCAGTATGAGAAAGCCGCCAACGCGCAGCGAGTTCATCAAGATGAGATTGTTGAGACAGGTTTTCACAGATCAATTGCAGTTGCAAAAGGAGGCTCCAATAAAAATCGAGGTAACTGGCGCTGAGTGTATACCTAAGTTACCTATTAATGCTAGGTTGAGCTTGCTACGCAGAGGTTATACAACCGTCAGTTGCTCCACTAGCTCAGAAAGCGGCTTAGGATGACCAATACCGTAGCCTTGGCCGTAGTCCACACCGAGGTCTATCAAATGCTGCATGACCTGGTCATTTTCGACAAACTCCGCCACCGTCACTTTGCCTAGTTGTTTCGCCAAGTCATTGATTGAACGAACCATCACGCGGTCCATTTCATTTACGTTGATATCTTGCACGAAAAGACCATCAATTTTCACGATATCGACAGGAAGTTTCTTTAAGTAACCAAATGAAGACAATCCAGATCCGAAATCATCCAATGCAATCATGCAACCCAAAGCCTTTAGCTTGGTAAACAGCTCAATGGCTTGATCCAGATTGCTCATCGCCGCTGTCTCGGTGATTTCTAAGCAGATTTTTTCACACGGCAGAGTCGAACTTTCCAATCGCTCCAATAAGAAGTCAATAAACTCTTGATTCCCCATAGATTGACCTGAAAGGTTTATCGAACAGCGACCAAGCTGTTCAATCACCTCAGGACGCTGTTCAAACCACTCTAGCGTTTGAGTAATAACCTGCTTATCAATCCAATGGGCAATGTTGTAGCGCTCGGAAGCAGGGATAAACAGCGCAGGAGAAACATAATCACCGTACCCATTGCGAATACGCACCAAAATCTCAAAATACATTTGAGTCTCGTGCTTTTGTAAGCTTTTTATCGGTTGAGCAAACAGTTCTAAACGTTGATTCGACAATGCCTCATGCACCAAATTGACGCTCTGCATTTCCATCTGACGACGCTGCAACTCTTCGTTATCTAAGCTGAATAGATTATAGCGGTTACGGCCTTGCTCTTTAGCGGCGTGACAAGCAGAGTCTGCTTGAGCGTGCACCATTTGTGGCGTATCAGCGGTATGATCGATGATACGGATACCAATTGAGCAACTGATGAACAGGCGTGTGTCTTCCCAAATAAAGAGGTGTTCGCTTAGTGTCGAGATGATCAGTTTGGCAATATTGATGGCGCCATATTCGTCACAGTCTTTGAGTAACACCGCAAACTCATCGCCTCCCATTCGAGCCAAGATGGAATTGTACGGCAGAACGCCTTCCAGCATACTGGCGCAGAATTGAATCGCCGCATCACCTGCATCATGCCCAACCGTATCATTGAGGACTTTTAGCTGATCTAAGTCGAGGTACAGCATGGCGTGGACTCGACGATGGCTGTCCACTTCGCACAGTGCGGTCTTAAGCTCTAGTTCAAAATGGTTTCTGTTGTAAGTCCCCGTCAGTAAGTCATAGCGAGCTTGGTATTCCAATTTCTCGGAGAGCAGTTTGGTTTCGGTAATATCTTCGCCCACAATCAGCAGTTGCTCAGATTCACTCAGCGGACGAATATTCTCGCGCACCCAAACACGATGACCATTTGCATGACGATACTCGACTTCACGTCGCCAAACACCATGCACTTGCTGGTTGGGTTGCAATAACACTTGGCGAGGGAACAGCACTTTGTCATCAAAATAGAACTCCCTCAGGCGATGTCCGAGCATGTCCATCGGTTTGTAGCCAAGAAGTAGTTGAGCAAATCGATTCACTTCTTGAATTCGGTTATTACTATCAAGCGTCACCATCATCACGGGCTGCTGCTCGTAATAGTTGCGTAAGGTTGACTCACGTTGGTAGAGCTTGTCCTCCATCAATTTACGACTGGTAATATCGCGCGCTTCAAACAAGTATTGCTTATGATTCCCTACTTGCTGAGAAAAAGGCTTGAGCGAAACTTCTAACACCAATGCGCCGTGTTCTTTACTCCAAATTTCAGCTTCAAACGTCGACACTTGATGGTGAGGCGCGTGGAAATACTCCTCAAGCAACGCTTGTGCTTTTTCACTCCAGTTGGGGTGAAACCAAAGTGGTCGGTCTAAACGCAGTCCTTGGTGATAAAGTAAGGATTGAAGGTGATCGTTGCCCGATTTAAGCACACCGTTGGCATCCAAAATGCCCATATACTGCATGCTCTGATCGAAAATCGATTCTAGAATAGCCTGGCTTTCTCGCACAGCGCTCTCACTTCGACGCATCCGCTGTAAATAATAACCCATCAGCAAAATGACCACCGACATCACCACAAACAGGCTACCAAACAGGCGAATTTCCTTGGCAAAACGTTCAGAAAGCTTCATTGGCTTATTAAAAAATACCGCAGAAACCTCTTGTTCAGCCCCCAATCCCCAACGCGCTACCGCTTGGTAATCGAGCTTTATTTCAGAATCACTTTTTTTCACCGCAGGCAGAGGCTGATCAGGGTTATCCAAAACGAACTCAAGCATCTCTGCACTCTCAATACCATGCCGATAACCACTTTGAATAACCCCTCCAACTGCGCCATGACCCAAACCAATGTCATGCACCATAAACAGCGGCGCGTTTGAGACTTTGTTGACACCAACCCAGTCACGCTCGCTGCCAACCATACCTTGTTTATCTCGGTAATAGGTCCAGAACAAGACGACTTTATCGGAACTCAGTTTTGCGACTTGTTGTTTTAGATCGATGATACTGTCTGGGACAACTTGTACGATTTTGTCTCGATATTGCGGGAACTTGAGGACAAAATTGTCGATTTGATAACGCAACACCTCACCGGTCACCGAGTGGTCACTGACGATGAGAACTTGTGTGTAGTTCGGATGTAAGCGCTCAATAAGAGCGAGATTCGCTTCCAAATCGACATCTTCCATGACTCCGGTTGCATTCAGAGAACGATGTAAAGAAGGATGGTAGTTATTAATGCCGTTAAATATAACTGGGGTGTCTTTGATGATTGGGGCTAAACGCTGCATGAGTTCAAGTGCATTGTTATCGCTCACTAAAATGGCATCGAATCGCTCTTTGCGTAATTTCGTAAGATACAAGGATTTTAGTTGCGCAAAAAACTGCTCACTCTGGTTACGTTTCGAGTCTAGATAGAGCACACGCATGTCCAGCGCTCGATCGCCCAGCTGTTGCTCGATGCCTCGCTGTATGGAGTCCGTCCAGAAAAAACCCTGATGATAGGAGTGCACGACCAACACCTTCGGATCTGAGGCCGTAGCAAACGCGCTCCAACATAGCGCGGCAATAACCAGAAAACGCTGCACATTATCTCCATAGCTCGGAGTTAACCCGCAGTTACTCCTGCCAAACCTTGTGAATCCTATCCGCTATGAGTATAAAAGGGAGGTAAAACTCTATCCCTAACGGAAATCATAGTATGAATACGAGCCTGCCGAAACTCGACGACCTTGACCGCGCAATATTAAAAACACTGATGGCTGACGCCAGAACGCCCTACGCAGAAATGGCAAAGCAGTTCGATGTCAGCCCTGCCACTATCCATGTGCGTATCGAGAAGATGAAGTCGGCTGACATCATCGAGGGAACGGAGGTGATCATCAATACCAAAAAGCTTGGCTACGATGTGTGCTGCTTTATTGGTATTAACCTCAATGCAGCTCGTGATTACCACTCCGCGTTAGAAAAACTCAACGCGCTCGACGAAGTCGTTGAAGCTTACTACACCACGGGCGCGTATAACATATTCGTCAAATTGATGTGCAAATCGATTGAAGAGCTGCAATTTGTACTGATCGACAAGCTGCAAGCCATTGATGAGGTTCAGTCCACGGAGACATTGATATCGTTGCAGAACCCGATCAACCGAAACGTAAATCCGTAAAATTTTTTATAAAAACTGTACAAAAAAGGCCAACCGAACGGTTGGCCTTGATGTTTTTTGCTCAATTTACGCCGCAATACCCGAATGGCGCAACAGTGCATCGATTTGTGGCTCGCGGCCACGGAAGCGCTTAAACAGCTCCATTGGCTCTTCACTGCCCCCCATTTCTAGGATGTTGTTCAGGAAGCTTAGACCCGTCTCTTTGTTGAAGATGCCTTCTTCTTCAAAGCGAGAATACGCGTCTGACGACAGCACTTCAGCCCATAGGTAGCTGTAGTAACCCGCACTGTAGCCACCAGCAAAAATATGGCCGAAGCTGTGTGAGAAACGCGCCCACTCAACCGCAGGAACTACCGCGACTTTCTCTTTCACTTTCGCCAGAGTTTCCAGTACACGCGCACCCACTTCAGGGTCATATTCGGTGTGAAGCGTGAAGTCGAACAAGCCGAATTCTAGCTGACGCAAAATACCCATCGCAGATTGGAAGTTTTTCGCTGCGAGCATTTTGTCTAGCATCGCTTTAGGTAGCGGCTCACCTGTCTCATAGTGACCAGAAATGAACGCCAGCGCATCCTCTTCCCAACACCAGTTTTCTAGGAACTGACTTGGTAGCTCAACCGCATCCCAAGGCACGCCATTAATACCTGAAACAGCACCTGTATCAACTTGCGTCAACATGTGGTGGATTCCATGACCAAACTCATGGAATAGCGTCACGACTTCATCGTGCGTGAACAGTGCTGGTTTGTCGCCCACTGGACGGTTGAAGTTACACGTTAGATACGCAACCGGCGTTTGCAGCTCGCCAGATAGCGTAACGCGACGACCACGACAATCATCCATCCACGCGCCGCCACGTTTGTGTTCACGAGCGTAGAGATCTAGGTAGAAACTGCCACGGAGTGTGCCTTCAGCATCAAAGATATCGAAAAAGCGCACGGACTCATGCCAAGTGTCTACGCCTTCGCGCTCAGTAACGGTCATGCCAAACACGCGGTTTAGCACTTCAAACAGACCGCTCACGACTTTTGACTCTGGGAAGTATGGGCGCAGTTCTTCATCCGAAATTTGGAACAGGTGCTGCTTTTGTTTCTCGCTGTAGTAAGCGATATCCCAAACGTTCAGCTCTTCAACACCAAACTCACTTTTCGCAAACTGACGTAACTCTTCGACTTCACGTTCACCTTGCGGTTTCGCTCGTGTCGCTAGGTCATTCAGGAAGCCCAGCACTTGATCCGGCGTTTCAGCCATCTTTGTTGCTAACGACTTTTCACTGTAAGTATTGAAACCTAGCATACGTGAAATTTCATGGCGCAGTTTTAGCTGCTCAGTAATGATTTCTGAGTTATCCCATTTGCCTGCGTTTGGACCTCGATCAGAAGCGCGCGTCACGTACGCTTCGTACACTTCTTTACGCAACTCTTGGTTATCGCAGTACGTCATGACAGGTAGGTAAGATGGGATATCTAGCGTAATGAGGTAACCATCTAACTCTTTTGCTTCTGCGGCAGCTTTCGCTGCTGCCAGCGCCGATTCTGGCATACCTGCTAGGTCTTTCTCGTCTGTGATGTGCTTGGTCCAACCCATGGTGGCATCCAGCACATTGTTAGAGAATTTAGAGCTCAGCTCAGACATACGTTTGCTGATCTCGCCGTAACGGTGCTGCTCATCGGATGGCAAACCAATGCCTGATAACTCGAAATCACGCAGTGCATCAGTGATGGTTTTCTGCTGGGCACGAGTTAACGTTGCAAATTCTTCGCTCGCTTTGATGGTTTTGTACGCTTCGTACAACCCTTTGTGCTGACCAACCCAAGTGCCGTACTCTGACAAAATTGGTAGGCAACTTTCGTAAGCTTCACGTAGCTCTTCGCTGTTCACTACCGAGTTCATGTGACCCACTGGCGACCAGATGCGGCTTAAGCGATCATCCGCTTCTTCAATTGGCGCAATCACACTGTCCCAAGTTGGGTGAGCGTTGTCTTGTAGAACTTCATCGATTTTTGCTCGGCAGTCAGCAATCGCTTGCTCAACGGCAGGCTTGATGTGTTCTGGTTTAATTTGAGAAAACGGAGGTAGGTCCGTAAACGTCAGAAGAGGATTAGACATGAATAATTCCTTTTGTGTTTTGACTCTGTGATTGCCTGTCTATTTTGTGTAGATAGGCCAACTCAATGTACAGACGAGCCAGCAACATGGATTGGGGGAGCTCCGTTCCCTTTCTCTATGCCGCGATGACCATCATATAGTCAACCAGCGCTACTCTGTCCTTGAGTCTTGTTATACCTAAATGAAATTTCACACCCTTTTGAGTGCGAGAAACTCACCTAGTTCAATTCGATTACCAATAGTAAGTGTGGGTGACTTAAAGAAATTTCAATAGCGTCCCCTTATCAGAGGAACAGATTTGATTGGAAGTTCTACATCTTTAAGTTACTTGAGTATAATACCGCCATAGAGTGAAAATCACAGACCACACTCAACCAAAGAGTGTTTCGAGAGTTTAATTTGTTAAGTTACCGCCACAGCTTCCACGCTGGCAACCATGCCGACGTGGTCAAACACATCGTTCAAAGCCTCATTCTTGATGCGCTGAAACAAAAAGATAAGCCATTCGTTTATCACGATACCCACTCGGGTGTGGGCCGTTACGATCTGACTCACGAATGGTCTGAAAAAACGGGCGAATACAAACAAGGCATCGCACGTATTTGGGATAACCCAAGCATTCCCGAAGACATCAAAAGCTACATCGATGCCATTAAAGTGCTCAACAACGGCGAGAAGCTGCGTTACTACCCAGGCTCACCACGTGTAGCGCGCGCGCAAATCCGCCCACAAGATCGCATGGTGCTGACCGAGTTGCACCCGGCCGATCACCCATTGTTAGAGCAAGAATTCCATCGTGATCGCCAAGTGAGCATCTTCAAAGAGGACGGGTTCCAACGCCTCAAAGCAAGCTTACCGCCACAAGAACGTCGTGGTTTGGTGCTGATTGACCCACCATACGAACTCGCGAAAGAGTATCGCGATGTGGTACGAGCGATTCATCAGAGCCATAAACGTTGGGCAACCGGTATCTACGCAATTTGGTACCCAGTGGTAAACCGCCACGACATCGAAGATATGATCGAAGGCTTGGAAGCACTGGGTATTCGTAAAATTCTGCAAATCGAGTTAGGTGTTGCACCAGATACCAACGAGCGCGGCATGACGGCATCCGGCATGATTGTGATTAACCCGCCATGGAAACTGGAAAGCCAGATGAAAGAGATTCTGCCATTCCTGCAAGACGCGATCGCACCAGCAACTGGCCACTGGAAAGTGGACTGGATTGTGCCAGAGTAAGCACTTCAGTACTGCTATCTTCAAGCGCAACGATATTCTCGTTGCGCTTTTTTATGCTCTCACCTTCTCCCTCCAGTCGTGCTTATTCTTCTTTTTGTGCCTCTCATCGCTATTTGTCATAAGTATTGTCGCTTTTTCCCATTTAGGAATTAGTCGAATTCGATTTATGATAGTGGGATAACGGTGGCATTGAGTTCGGGCAAGGTCATCCCAATCTATCTATGTACCAGATAAAATTTATAAGCTCTTGGAGAAAGTAATGGCGACTCATTTTGACTATATCTGTATCGGTGGCGGCAGTGGCGGCATCGCATCTGCAAACCGTGCGGCGATGTACGGCGCGAAAGTTGCGCTAATCGAAGCTCAAGACCTTGGCGGTACCTGTGTAAACGTAGGTTGTGTACCGAAAAAAGTGATGTGGCATGGCGCGCAAATCGCAGAAGCGATGAACCTGTACGCAGAAGATTACGGTTTTGATGTCGACGTGAAAGGTTTCGACTGGAGCAAACTGGTTGAGAGCCGTCAGGCATACATCGGTCGTATTCACCAATCTTACGATCGCGTTCTTGGCAACAACAAAGTAAACGTGATTAAAGGCTTTGCTAAGTTTGTTGACGAAAAAACTGTCGAAGTAAACGGTGAACACTACACAGCAGATCACATCCTGATCGCGGTTGGTGGTCGTCCTACTATTCCAAACATTCCAGGCGCTGAATACGGCATCGATTCAAACGGCTTCTTCGACCTAGCAGAGCAACCAAAACGCGTTGCGGTTGTGGGTGCTGGCTACATCGCAGTTGAAATTGCTGGCGTACTGCACGCGCTAGGTACAGAAACGCACCTGTTCGTACGTAAAGAGTCACCACTGCGTAGCTTCGATCCAATGATCATCGATACGTTGGTTGAAGTGATGGACGCAGAAGGTCCAAAACTGCACACCCACTCTGTACCAAAAGAAGTGGTAAAAGAAGCCGATGGCAGCCTAACTCTGCACCTAGAAAACGGTGAAAGCCAAAACGTTGACCAACTGATTTGGGCAATCGGTCGTCACCCTGCGACAGACGCAATCAACCTAGCGTCAACCGGCGTGGCAACGAACGAAAAAGGCTACATCAAGGTAGACGAATACCAAGAAACTAACGTGAAAGGCATCTACTGTGTGGGTGACATCATGGAAGGCGGTATCGAACTAACACCAGTAGCAGTGAAAGCGGGTCGTCAACTTTCTGAGCGTCTTTTCAACAACAAACCAAACGCGAAGATGGACTACGATTTGGTACCAACTGTGGTATTTAGCCACCCACCAATCGGCACTATCGGTCTAACAACGCAAGAAGCAGAAGAGAAGTACGGCAAAGACAACATCAAAGTCTACACATCTGGCTTTACTGCGATGTACACCGCTGTTACTAAGCACCGTCAACCATGTAAGATGAAGCTTGTATGTGCGGGCGAAGAAGAAACGGTTGTTGGCCTACACGGCATCGGCTTCACGGTAGATGAAATGATCCAAGGCTTCGGCGTAGCAATGAAGATGGGCGCAACCAAAGCAGACTTCGACTCTGTTGTGGCTATCCACCCAACGGGCTCAGAAGAGTTCGTTACCATGAGGGGTTAGTGTAGGAAAAGCTTCTTACACACGTAAGTAAATCTGGAAAATAACCAATCACTGTCCATACTGGATGCATGGACAGTGATATTTTTCAGGATGATTTATGACATACCTTGTACACTCCAGCGATGTTTTCAAAGAGACTGAGCTACAAAAACTGGATAATGGTACATTCCATTGCCTCCCTTCCAATGACAATATCGGTTCGCTGCCAACCCTCTTTTCACAAGATGGTGTATTCAATCACGAAGCCAATAGCTACCTGCTTTATCTTAAGGCCATAAAGAAAGCAGAAGATTTATCCCCTTGCGCGCAGGCTTTGCGTGCCTACTACCAATTTCTTGAGGATAAGGAGTTGAGTTGGGATAAATTCCCGCCAGTCAAACGGCTCAAACCAACTTACTTGTTCCGCTCCCACCTACTCAAGAAAATAAAGCAAGGCGAGCTTGCACATAGCACAGCCAGTGTTCGTATGAACCAAATCGTCAACTACTATAAATGGTTGATGCACGATGGTTATCTATGCATAAAAAACGAGAAGGAAGCCCCATTCAAAATGGAGTTTGTCTCTGTTGAAAACAATGGGATGCTTTCCCATATATCCCCAACCTTCATCGTTGAAACCAGTGATTTACGCATAAAAGTACCAAGGGATGCGGATAGCAAAAACATCAGACCGCTATCCCCGTTAAGCCGTGATGCCCTGAGCATTTTGACTCAACATCTCCTGCAAACATCTGAAGAGCTGCGCTTACAAGCCTTGCTTGCGATTGATACAGGAATGCGAGTTGAAGAAGTGGCAACTCTAACGCTAGATGCGCTAGACACTGCAACCCCGCTTGCTGAAAGCGAGCATCGTTTAGAGATTCTGTTATGCCCCCGCTCCACAGGGGTGCAAACCAAGCTCCTAAAAACTCGGGCTGTGGAGATTTCATCGGATTTACTTCATTCATTGAATGAATATCGAACTTCAGAGCGCCGCCTGAAGCGTGTCGCCAAGATGAGTGAGAAAATTGAGCAGTTGGATAGCGACGTCCCTCCTTTCGCCCAGAAGACTATTGAAATACTGGAGCGCTGTGAACGTCACGAACCACTCTTTGTTAGCCAGCAAGGTAACCCTGCTACAGGGAAGTCCATTGAAGCTCGGTGGGTTGAGTTCAGGGCGGAAATAAAAAAGGCCGAGCCTTCATTTACCCATCGCTTCCATGATTTACGTGCCACCTATGGCACCTATCGCCTCAGTGACCTGCTAGAGGCTAAATTGCCCGTTGTCGACTGTATGGAGCTTCTGATGGGCTGGATGGGGCATAAAGATGAAAGCACCACCATGAAGTATGTGAAATTCTTACAGCGCAAGGACGCCTTCAAGGTCAAGTTCGGCATCCTTGATAGCATAATGCACGAAGCTTTGGAGGCAGAGAATGAGTAACATCACGCACCTTCATAATTGGAATCCCGACCTATGCATTGAATTGAATGTAAATGGTAATGCCCGAGTGGATTTTAATCGCTTGTTATTTAAACACGCTCCATCTACCAAAGCTTTGCAGCAAGGCCAACAATTTGAAGGTGCGGATAGAGAAGCCTTCATTCTTCAAATGAAGGCTCGATTTGATGAAATTATCAAAGAAGGGGGGAGCCATTCAACTCTCTATACCCACTTTCATAGAGTAGTTCAATATCTTCAGTGGTGTGACAAGAAAACTGACGAAGCCTTTTCTCAATCATCGATTGAGAACTATATGAATTATCAAAATGAGCGTGTCATGTTAGGGCAAGTCAAAAGCGTAACCTATGCGCAAGTTCATGCTTCTATCGTGGCTACTTTCACTCTTTATTTAGACTTACCTCGCTCGTATTTCGACAATATCGTTGTGCGAGATAAAAGTGATGCTGAGTCTTTTGAGGCTTACACCCGAAGCGATTTAAAACAAATTCTTCCTTTTTTAAGGGCGCTATTTAAGCAAACGCATCAACAGTTTGTTACGTCCCCTGAAAAGCATATGCAGGCGTATAAAAGCTCACCTACCATGACCTTTAACTGGAAAGGAAATGAATATCCATTATGCGGCGCAATCTCAAAAATGATGGCAGCTGCCACGTTCCTAATGGCGTATTACACCTATGCAAACACAAGTGACCTGTTCAAGTTAAAACAGCCCGAGAATGCTTCAACAACACTAGGTGAAGTGTGGTATACGATGCCAGCCTTTAAGCGTAGAGCTTTCAAAACTATTCGTGTTGAAATGGGTGAGCACGAACTTGAAATACCAAAGTATTCGATGAATTTTTTTGATAAGTTACTTGAAGCTTCACGATTAATTTCTGATGAAAGTGATGCCCTACTTCTGCAAACGATTGCCTCAAAAGAAGTGCAATCCATCAAGGGGGCAACCCTGCAAGCCTTCCTTCATTTGTGGGTAGAAAAACACTTTACCTTCACCGACCAAACAGGACGAAGACTGCGCCCTGTGGTAAGCCGATTTCGTGAAACAGGCGCTCAATTAACGGCGTACCATCAAGGTGAAATAGCTAATGACATCATGCTTGGAAATACGTCCAATGTTCGAAAAAAGCATTACAGCGAAGGCAATAAGCACAGCAATAATGGGATGCTGCAAGACACTTTCGCCATTCGTGAAGAGCAAATAAAAAACGGTGTATCACCCAAGGAAGCAAAAGAAAATCTTGGTATTTATGTGCTTATCATTGAAAAAGAGAATGCCATTAAGTTACCAAACCTTAGTCGAACATCAAACGGTGGGAGTTGCAGAGACCCTTTCGGAAGTAAGTCGGTGAAGTTTACCAGAAAGGCACAAAAGCAAAGGTTAGCCAAAGAGGGAGAAAAATTAGCTTGTGCGGATTTATTAGAGTGCTTTGGCTGCCCTCATCAAGTTATCGTTCAGTCCGTTGTAGATATTTGGTGCTTGCTATCGTTTAAGGCGTGTATTGAGGAATCTCTGTTCTTGCATTTGGATGCCCATCATTATCGTAAGAATTTTGAGCAAATAATAGTGTTTATCGACTCCAAAATTCTTCCCAATATCAATTCAAAAATAGTAAAACAAGCAGAATCAAAGCTGGATGATGATGGACTTCACCCCGCATGGGGTGAACCCGAATCGATTCTTCACTTAATTCCTAACAATCCGAAGGAGAGCGTGTAATGCCAATCGAACATTTATATTTAGATAGCTTTCCAGAGCAGCATAAAGTACAAGAAGTCGATATTGTTAGGCTTTATCACGAAGGCCGCTTTGATGAGCTTGATAAGGTTGTGGTCTGTAAAGATAGCTCTGGCAATGTCACTGCCACCTTTGGGGATAGTAATTGGAATTGTTTTCCGTTTTCTCGGAAAAAAAATAAGAACAACCTTAATTTTGAAGCACTCGATAACAGCCCAGAGTTACAGCGAGAATTAAAGATTTTCATCTACGGATGGTTATTCAATAAAAGCCCACAAAAACGTAAGGCTTTGAAGTTCTCTAGCACGTATTCAAGGCTCAAGGATGCGAACGTGGCTTACCGTCATTTAGAAAAACAAGGCTTTGGCTCTATACGTGCTCTTTCAAAACCATCAAATTGGACTGGCTTTGAATCGTACTTGGTTGAAAAGCAATTCGCTAAAAGTTCATTAGAGCAGTGTTTTGTCGCTATCAATGCAATTATTAAAGATACAGCATGGCACAAGGTTAACCATGAGTTTTCTGAGACTATAAAGAGTACTGCTTTATCTAAAAAGTTAAACCAAATGGAGGGGCAGCAAACACTTACCATTCCTGAGCGTTTATGTAATGCCATCTATGGCAAAGCCATTGAATTGATTGAAGGTGCACATACCCATAGAGAGTTAATTGCTCAAGTTGAGAACGAGTTGCAAGAGAACTACCTTGAAGGAAAACGAATTGTCGATGAAAAAGCCGCTAATGGTTCGATATTTTTTTTTATACTAACTAACGGTCAGGTAAATACACAGAAACGCGCTCAATCAATCAACAACAATAAACCCCGAAAGCCACATGACATTATTGCCCCTCTCGCACAAAAATTATCAAGTATTCCATTAAAAAACGGGAGTGATTTTCAGCGTTATCTAGCACAACTAATCACTGCTAATTACATTGTGTGTGGAGGGTTTAGCGGTATGCGTGATTCAGAGTTGGATAAGTTGACTCCCAATAGTTATTACACGGACACCCTTGATGGGCGTGAGTACCACATGCTTCAATCACATACCTTTAAGCTCGGCGAGAAGAGAGAAACGTGGATAACCGCCAGTTCATCTAAGACTGCTATTGAACTCATGACCACACTTACTGAGCGGTGGCGACAAGAGGTAATGTACCCAGATAAAAAGTACAACAATAGCCTTTGGGTTAATCAAACGTATCGCTCTAAATCACCCATATTCATCACGAATTGGAATCGACGCCTTCAACGCTTTTGTGAGCAATTTAATTTCATTGTGACAGAGGAAGACTATCAAGACTGCCTTGATTCCAACCCTCAATCTCATGAGAAAATTAAAAAGACGATACAGGTTGGTCAGCCTTGGTGCATGACTACCCACCAATTTAGACGCTCTTTAGCATTCTATTGCATTAAAAACCGCTTTGGCACACTGGTTGCCCTTAAACAACAATTTAAACATCTCCATCTTGCAATGACAGAGTGGTATACAAATGGTGGAAAGTTAGCGAGTTATCGAAATCTTATCGTAGATGACAAGTTTAAGGCGATGCTTGACGATATTAACGCAGAAACCACCGCTAACAAGATATTTAAACAATGGCACTCAGATGAAACCCTATCAGGTACTCATGGCAAATCGATCATGAAAATGCGAGGGGATGTCCCTACCATCTACAGTTCTTGGGATGTGATATACAAGGCCGTAAAAAATGGTAAGTTGACATTGCATGGCTCAATGCACAGCTATTGCAAATCTGGTTATGACTGCGATATGGACGGTGTGGTCACTCCCCAATTCTGTGTGGGCTGCGCCTCTGGTAGTAGCATCATTGACGAGCAACAGGCTAAGTGGTGGCAGAAAAAGCACCGCAGTCTAGTTGCTTACATGGTATCTGGCGAAGAAATTTCGGTAAGTGAACATAGCCACTATGTCACTCAAGTAAGAGCCGCAGAGAAAGTCATGGCTGACTTTGATATGTCCTTTACCCCTTTTGAACCTGACTTAAAGGTGGCCAACTTATGAGTAAGAACGAAAATACACAATTAGCATTAGAGGCTGCACTAGAACGTATAAAACAAGGCAAGCCCAAGCGTATTCCCACCACGCGAAAGCTTAGCGTAAGAGCGGTGGAGGAAGAAGCGAACTTAGGTAACGGTAGCGGCTATTACTACCCCGATTTCGTTCAGAAGGTAAAACAGGTCAAAGCCGATATTGCCGAAGCCAAAGGAGAATATGTTCAACCTGAAATTCAATCAGTACGCACCAAGCTCAGTGAGCAAAAGCGCATCAAGCAAAACTACAAAGATAAGTATGAGGCTGTTAAGCAGCAACTAGCAGACTTTGCAGCAGCTCAGCATCATCTGAATGATAAACTCGTAAAAGCTCTGAGTGACAAGGAAGAGTTGGAGTTTGAGAATGCCAAATTGCGAGAAGAATTAGCAAATTTCAAGCGGAGTAAGGTCACCTCTATTACACCGATGGATTAACCCTTTTTGCATCCTCAACTCGAATGAACGTCAATCTTCTATGGTTTCGACACCACCTCAATTTCGAAGCCATAGAAAGCGCTAACAACTTACATGTATTTACTAAGATATTGATGGCCGTCATGTGAATTAAATTGAATAATACATTTCCGTAAGGATAATGAAACCATTCTCCATAATAGCGTACAAGACCATGAATAATATTGTTGGATCCAGATGGTGGAAGTTTGACTTTCACGCTCATTCCCCTGCATCACTAGACTATAAACAGAAAGATATTTCTCCGAGAGATTGGTTACTAGGTCATATTGAACATGGAATTGAATGTATAGCCGTAACCGATCATAACACTTCAGGGTGGATAGATTGTCTACAACAAGAAGCTCAACAGTTAAGAACGGAAGGCCATACCATACATCTATTCCCTGGAGTCGAAATAAGTACACAAGGCAACGTACATGTCCTTGCTATCTTTGACCCCTCTGTGGATGCTCAACATGTCGCAACAGCAATCGGAGCTGCCGGATACACAGGAACTTATGGTGATAGCGATACCGATGGAAGTCAAAGCCCAGAGCACGTCGTAAAAGCCATAACTGAGAATCTAAATGGTGTTGCTATTCCTGCGCATATTGAACTTGAAGGATCAGGTGTATGTAAATTAGGAAGTAAATCTGTATTGCGAGTCTGCAAAGCAGCGGATGCAGTAGAAGTTGTATTCCCTGATAAACCACAAATGTCGACCTTCAGAGCTACTGGATTATCATTACCACAAATCATTGGTTCCGACTCCCATGCCCCAAACGAGAATGGAAGAGCATACACATGGGTCAAAATGTCCTCTCCAACTATAGACGGTCTTAAACTTGCCTTGCTAGATGGGAATACGTGCATTAGGCGATCCGATGAAGAATTTACACCTAATACTCTTCCGTCGACATATTTGAAAGAACTGACAGTGAGTGATACAAAATATTGTGGCAGAGGTAAGCCATTTAGTGTCAAGCTAAACCCTTGGCTCAACTCAATTGTAGGTTCTCGTGGTAGTGGCAAATCGACTTTAGCGGAGTTCATTCGTATCGCTCTACACAAGACAGGAGATATTCTTCAACTCGATGAGTCAAATGAGATTAGGCGTAATTTTGAAAGGTTCTTCAGAGTTGCCCAAAATCGAAATGATTATGGTGTTCTATTAAACAACAGCCAGATCCAGTGTGTTGTTGCGAAGAACAATATTGATTACAGAATCTCTTGGGATCAGACACAACAACAAGCCACCATTCATCGAAAAGACAATGAGCAATGGGTTCCTGAGTTGGGTGACATTCAAACCCGATTCCCAGTCAGCATATTTAGCCAGAAACAAATATTTGATATGGCTAAAGACCCAAACACACTACTAGCGATCATCGATAACTCGCCAGAAGTAAGCATACAAGCATGGCAAACACATTGGGATGAGTTAAAAAATCAATTCATTCAGCTTCGTGCATCTGAACTAGGCTTAATCAATAAAGTTTCTAGTCTGAATACTATAAAAGGTCAGCTAGCAGACGTTAATGCTAAAATCGCACATATAGAGGCATCTGGTCACGCACAAATACTGCAAAACTACAATAATTTATACCATCAAAAAAACTACGTCTTGAATGCTCTCAATCTCATGAATAGTGAGATTACGACCATAACAAATAGCATTCAAACTTCCACTGGCCAGATAAGTGGAGGCATTAGTAACGAAGTCACAAATGATCCAATGATAGCTAACTCTCTCCAGCAAACGGCTCGGAAGATTGAAGATTGGAAACACAGCGCAACTCAAGAACTCGGCTTAATCGCATCTGAATTAGCCTTGCTGGGCGAGGCTGTAGAAAAGTCCAACCTTTCACAACTATGTACTGGTGCCTACAACCAATACTCTCAATTAGTCACCTCAATGCAGCAACAAGGCATAAAAGAGCCGTCTGAATACAATTCATTGGTAAAAGAGCGTGTTGCTCTAAATGGAAAGGTAGAAGAGATAGATTCCGCCAATAAGCAGCTAAACACACTAAGGGATCAAATCAAAAACTCTTATCAGAGCCTTATTGAATGGAGAAAAGAGCTGACCAAACGACGAGATGCATTTGTTAACCAATACATCTCACCACATCGAGATCTCAAGATAACAATTGGTCAATTGCAGCATTCTGAACACTTGGAGCTATCTTTTCGCGAACTGATTAATCGTGTTGATGGAGCCTTTGCCAGCGATTTAATGGATGAGGACAAACAACAAGGTATCCTGTATGCATTAAAGTCTAAAATGGCTGAAGCTGAAGAAAAGCAAGTAGGATCTTCTTACGAGCATTTACACCAATTCAAGTTAGATGTATTCAACCACCATACGTCAAAAACAAACATACTTAACTGCACTATTGGCAAACGATTATCATCTGTTATTGAGCAGTTAGATAGCTCAAGCCTAGATAGGCTCTGGAGTTGGTTCCCAGAGGATAACTTATCTGTAGAGTTTTACGATGGGCGTCGATTCAAACCTCTAAGCCAAGGTTCCGCAGGGCAAAAAGCTGCGACAGTTTTGTCATTTTTGCTATCGTATGGCGATGAGCCTCTCATCGTTGATCAACCAGAAGATGACTTGGATAATGCACTAATCTCCAAGCTGGTGATAACTAAGTTGCATGACATAAAACCTAAGCGTCAGTTTTTAATTATTACTCACAACCCAAATATTGTTGTGAATGGCGATAGTGAATTAGTCATCGTACTAGAGGATAAAGGAAATATTACATTGGCTGCTGCGGGTGGATTACAAGAACTATCTGTTAGGCAGGAGGTATGTGAAATCATGGAAGGCGGCAAAGAGGCACTGGAAAAGCGATATAAACGAATGAAGTACAATAGTTAACTCTCTGGAAAATGCTATACTGACAACACAGTTTTTAGAAAAAATGGCTATCAAAATTCATTTTTCTGGAAAACACACAAATACCTTGCCATAAAAGGCTTTACAGAAATCCTCCAGATTCTACGTGTGACGGTAATTCGTAACGATGCGTTAATTGCGCGCTAATCGCATTGCTGATTTCAGCGAATCATTTGAAAAGGTCATCTTAGGATGACCTTTTTTTGTTAGACCATGCTTAACTCGCATTCTCCAATAACGTGCGAATAAACTCGGCTTTGATAGCACTCTCCTGCTTACCGTCATGAATCAGACACAAGTCTGCACGCAGTGACTCTTTCAGCTTGATAAAACGAATCCCATGCCAATGATGCTGAGAAAACGTCGACGGCACCAACGTCACGGTATTGCTGTTTGCCACATACGCCATCAAGGTGCTTGGCTCCACCACTTGTTTGCCAAGATGGGGTGAAAAGCCTTCTTGCAGACAGGCATTGATGATGAAGTTTGCCGAGGCAGAATTCGCCAAACTCATAAACGCAAACTCACACGTCTTTAAATCTTGGAGCCGCAGCAAAGATTTGCTGGCTAACTCATGTTGCTCCGACACCGCCACCACAAACACATCTTTGCCCAAAGATACCGACTGATACGGATAAATGTTGAGTGCATCAGCAAAACGCACAATGCCCACATCGATTTTCTTCTCGCTAAGGTGCTTCTTTTGCGTCTCTGGGTTGAGGTCAAAAATGTCGGCGTGATAAGTGTCATGCTCAGCATGGAAGCGCTGTAACAGACGATCAAATCCGCCCCAAAATGCGCTACTTACCACACCAACTCGCAAGATATTTCTCTGGTTCAACCCCACTTGCTGAACTTGATTGAGCGAGACATCCAAGGTCTGAAAAATCAGTTGGCATTTGGACTCCAACAATCGCCCGGCCTCCGTCAGCATGACGTTTCTTGAATCACGCTCAAACAGTTTGACGTTAAGCACCTCTTCCAACTCTTTGATGCGATTGCTCAACGGCGAATTGGTGATATTGAGGTTCTCGGCCGCCTTAGTGAAATGCTTGGTTTGTGCGACCTCGTAAAAGTAACGCAGCATCTTCAGCGTCACGCGCTCAAATGGTTCTGACTTCATGCATTGAGTCCTAGCGAATTTCATCATCCTCTTTTTAAGGATGATAGTAGCGAATAAAGCAAAGATAACCAGCGCAGAAAGTCACACAATGGAATCAACACACAACCAGAAGGTGACTAACATGAATCACGATCCAGTAATCGGCGCGCTACAAACCATTCGCGAACGCAAACCAAACTTCCAACCTAAAGCGGCGTTTATTTTAGGCTCTGGCTTAGGCGTATTGGCAGACGAGCTACAAGACAAAGTGGTCATTCCATACGAAGAGCTCGAAGGCTTTCCGGTTAGCACCGTGCAAGGCCACTCTGGTGAGTTGGTACTTGGCACCATGGGCGGCGTAGACGTAGTGTGCATGAAAGGTCGCGGTCACTACTACGAACACGGCTCAATGAAGGTCATGACAACGCCCGTGCGCACCTTTAAAAAGCTGGGCTGTGAGTTTCTGCTCGTCACCAACGCGGCAGGCTCACTTCGCCCTGAACGCATCGACGTCGGTTCTCTGGTGGTATTTCATGACCACATCAATACCATGCCTGAGTCGCCAATGGTCGGTCCGAATGATGAAGAGTACGGCCCGAGGTTCTTCAGCCTCGCCAATGCGTACGACAAAGACCTGCGCGCAGAAGCGTTTGAAGTTGGCAAAGCCAATGGCATTCACCTGAATGAAGGTGTGTTTGTCTCTTACACAGGCCCCAACTTTGAGACCGCAGCCGAAATCCGCATGATGCAAATCATCGGTGGTGATGTGGTGGGCATGTCGGTCGTGCCAGAAGTGATTTCTGCGGCGCATTGCGGCTTACCCGTATTGGCAGTGTGTGCGATCACCAACATGGCAGAAGGCTTGGGAGATGTAGAATTGTCTCACGCCCAAACATTGAAGTGCGCGAAGCTAGCCGAAGCAGATTTCATTCGCTTTATTAAGCGCTTTATGAAGCATCACTTCTAAAACCGTTTCATTCCCAAAAGCAAAAGGGTCATCAAGTAACTTGATGACCCTTTTTCGTATCACGTTTTCTAACGTTCGGGGGTATTTCGGGGCCGTTTGTGCGTTTTACTTAACTGCGCGAACCAATTCAGCAATGCCTTCCCAATCGCCGTTGTCCATCATTGCGGTTGGCACCATCCAAGTACCGCCACAAGCTACAACCGATTTCAGCGCTAGGTAATCTTCCACGTTGGATGGGCTTACGCCACCTGTTGGCATGAATTCAACTGGGTAAACCGCCGTGAGTGCTTTCAACATGTTTACGCCGCCTGATGGCTCAGCAGGGAAGAACTTCAACGTACGCAGACCCATTTCCATCGCTTGCTCAACCAAGCTTGGGTTGTTTACACCCGGTACGATAGTCACGCCACGTTGCTGACAGTATTTCACTGTGGTTGGGTTGAAGCCTGGGCTAACGATAAAGTCCACGCCCGCTTCGATGGCGATATCCACTTGTTCTGTGGTCAGAACGGTGCCCGCGCCAATCAACAGTTCTGGGTACGCTTCACGCATGATGCGAATCGACTCCGCCGCCGCTTCGGTGCGGAATGTCACTTCCGCACATGGTAAACCGTTTTCTACCAACACTTTTGCCAGTGGCAGAGCATGTGCTACGTCGTTGATTGCGATAACTGGGACGATTTTGATTTCTCTTAATCGTTGTTCAAGTGTTGTCATGGGGAACCTCTAAAGAATAAAGCTTAATGTTGCGACGATAATAAACGCGATACCGCCAAGTAACGTTTCCATTACCGTCCAAGTTTTTAATGTGGTTTTCTCATCCATCTCAAGGAGACGAGATACCAACCAGAAACCAGAGTCATTGAAGTGAGACAGTACCGTTGCACCACCCGCAATCGCGATTACGATAAAGCAAAGGTCGAGTTCACTCAAACCTGTTGATGCTGCCACAACCGGCGCGATAAGAGCCGCCGTGGTGGTTAGCGCTACGGTTGCCGAGCCTTGAGCAACACGCAGACAGGTTGAAATCACAAACGCCGCCACAATCACAGGCATACCTGTGTCTGTAAGAACGTCAGCCAGTGCATCACCAATACCGCTTGAGCGCAGTACGCCGCCAAACATGCCACCTGCACCCGTTACTAGGATAACACCACAGATAGGAGCCAATGACTCACCACATAATTTTTCTAGTTTTGCCATGCCGTAGTCTTTGGCAAACACAGCCAGACAGACAATCAAAGTGATCAGCAACGCAACTGGGGTTTTACCTAGCATGCGTAGGAACTCAACCAGTGCCGTTTTGCCATCAATCACACCCGCAACCGCCAGTGTGTTCAATACCGTATCCAAACAGATTAGCAGGACTGGCAGCACAAGGATGGTCATAACCGTGCCAAATTTTGGTGCGTTGCGCTCATCCACCATCGCTTCGCCATTAAAGAAGGCTTTAGATAGTGGGATATCGAATTTTTTGCCCGCGTACAAACCAAATAGGTAAGCGCCAAGGTACCAAGTTGGAATAGCAACCAGAATACCCACCACCAATAGCAGACCGATGTTTGCGCCAAGGAATTCTGCCGCTGCAACCGGACCTGGGTGTGGTGGAACAAACGCGTGCATAACCGCAAAAGCACCGGCTGCTGGCAACGCGTATTTAATTGGTGAGCCACCAAAACGAGCCGCCACACTTAGGATGATTGGCATCATCACTACAAGGCCAGCATCGAAGAAGATTGGGAAGCCAAACAGTAATGAAGCGACGCCCAAAGCAAATGGTGCGCGCTCTTTACCAAAGCGACCAATCAAAGTGTCTGCCAGCACTTTCGCACCGCCAGTCACTTCAAGAATTTTACCGATCATCGCACCAAGACCAACCAGCAATGCCACGGAAGCCAGAGTACCGCCGAACCCACCCATCATGGTCGATACGACTTTCTCTGAAGGAACGCCAGTGGCGATTGCCGTACCTAAACTCACCATAGTAAGGGAAGCAAAAGCATGGACTTTCAGTTTAATGATCAGAACGAGTAACGCTGCAATGGCAAGGCCTGCAATCGTCAGTAGGAACGTAGGATCTGGGGTTAGGGTTAATTGCTCCATAGGTTCACCTTTAAGAATTATTGTTTGTGTTATGGTTCACATTTATTTAAGTTACCGGTAACATGTTACCGATAACATGAATAAGATAAACCCATATTTTAAAGTGAATTCAAAAATTGAGATCACGCGCAAATTTGGTTATGAGGATAAGTTATGGCTGGTAGTAGTGTCATCGTTATGGGCGTTTGTGCTAGTGGTAAAAGCACAATTGGTGAGCATCTAGCGAAAAAGCTAGGGCGTAAATTCATTGATGGTGATGATCTTCATCCACGAGCGAACATTCAGAAAATGGCATCGGGCCAGCCTCTGAACGATGATGATCGCAAGCCATGGCTAGAACGCATTCGTGATGCGGCGTACAGCCTAGAAAGCAAAAACGAACACGGCATTATTGTCTGTTCAGCACTGAAAAAGATTTACCGCGATCAGATCCGCGAAGGCAACGACAACGTGACCTTCCTGTTCCTTGATGGCGATATGGAGTTGATCCTTAATCGCATGCGTATGCGCAAAGGCCACTTCATGAAAGAAAACATGGTGAAGAGCCAATTCGAGACGCTAGAGCGCCCAGACAACGAGCCTCAAACTCTGATCGTCAGTATCGACGGAGACATCAGCGACGTGTTGGAACGCTCTGCCGCTGAGCTAATCAAAATGCAAGCGATCGAGGTGGCGTAATGACTCACTCTGTTGTTCTTGAGGTCACACAACGTTTGACCGAGCGCAGCCGTGAAGCACGCGCTGCCTTTCTTACTCGCACCGAAGTCCAAGCCGAAGCAGGTAAAGGCCGCGTTGGTTTATCTTGTGGTAACTTAGCCCATGCAGTCGCCGCTTCTTGCTCTTCTGAAAAGAAAAATATTCTCGATTTTACTCATGCCAATGTCGCGCTGATCAGCGCCTACAACGACATGTTGAGCGCCCACCAGCCGTACCAAGACTACCCAGCGCAAATCAAACAAGTGCTGGCGGACTACGGACATACAGCGCAAGTAGCAGGTTGTGTGCCAGCGATGTGCGATGGGGTGACTCAAGGTCAAGCCGGCATGGATATGTCGCTGTTTTCGCGTGACTTAATTGCGCAATCAACGGCGTTGTCTTTGAGCCACAATGTCTTTGATGCCACATTACTGCTTGGCATCTGTGACAAAATCGCCCCGGGGCAACTGATGGGCGCACTGTCTTACGCGCACCTGCCGACTGCGTTTGTACCAGCGGGTCTGATGGCAACAGGCATCAGCAACGAAGAGAAAGTCGACGTGCGCCAAAAATACGCAGCGGGTGAAGTCGGCAAAGACGCTCTGCTGGATATGGAGTGTCGCGCTTACCACTCTGCGGGTACGTGTACGTTTTACGGCACAGCCAACACCAACCAGTTGGTGTTCGAAGCCATGGGCTTGATGCTGCCAGGTTCGGCATTCATTCATCCCCATACCCAACTGCGTAAAGCGTTAACCGATCACGCGGCTCTGAAAATCGCCTCAATGACGGCGGGTTCTGCACACTTCCGTCCGTTGGCAGAAGTGGTCACAGAAAAGAGCTTGGTCAACGGCATCATCGCTCTACTTGCATCTGGCGGCAGCACCAATCACACCATTCATATGATCGCCGTGGCGCGTGCTGCTGGCATCTTGCTCACGTGGCAAGACATCAGCGATCTGTCGGATGTGGTTCCTTTGTTAGCTCGCGTTTACCCGAACGGCCCAGCCGATATGAACGCGTTCCAAGACGCGGGGGGCGTGCCTGCGTTATTGCACCGCTTGAACCAATCCGAGCTTTTGCATCGCGATGTGAAACCCGTGTTTGGTGAATTTGAAGACCAAATGACGCTACCGAGCCTTATCGATGGCCAACTGACTTGGACACCGTGCCAAGGCAGCCAAGACGGTGACGTGATCGCCAAACCGGACGCCACTTTCCAAAACACCGGCGGCACTCGCGTACTGACTGGCAACTTGGGCAAAGCCGTGGTGAAAGTGTCTGCGGTGAAAGAAGAGCAACGCGTGATTGTTGCACCTGCGATTGTATTCCAATGCCAACACGAAGTGGAAGCCGCGTACAAACGTGGTGAGCTGAACAAAGATTGCATCGTTGTAGTCACACACAACGGCCCAGCAGCAAACGGCATGCCTGAACTGCACAAGCTGATGCCAATTTTAGGTAACGTGCAAAAAGCGGGCTTTAAAGTGGCGTTGGTTACTGACGGTCGCTTATCTGGCGCGTCAGGTAAAATTCCGTCTGCGATTCATGTTTCTCCAGAAGCCATTCGTGGTGGCGCGATTGGTTTGGTGCGCAACGGCGATTTGATTCGTCTGGATTGCCAAACGGGCGAACTGAACAACTTAAGCGATACCACTGGTCGCGAGTTGATTCATTTCGACACCGAATCTACCCAACAAACCTGGGGACGAGGCTTGTTTAGCGTGATCCGCCAAAACGTATCGAGTGCAGAAGAAGGCGCAAGCTTTATTGTTTAAGGCGAGAAGAAAGACCTCGTCGTTCCGACGAGCCCAAGCGAGATCAGGAATCTAATAGCAAAATGCTGTGAAGTCAGAGAAAACTCCTCTGCCACAGCACTTTTTGTTGGTAGATTCTGAATCACACTCGTCCCTCGCTGTTCAAAATGACGAACTTTAGGATTGGCCTCTGTTCTTTTTAAAAATGAATGAGTCCGTCATTCCGACGAGCCTAGGCGAGATCAGGAATCTAATATCAAGGTGCTGTGAAGCCAGAGAAAACCCCTCTGCTACAGCACTTTTTGTTGGTAGATTCTGAATCACGCTCGTCCCTCACTATTCAGAATGACGAGCTTTGAGATTGGCCACCGCTATTTCTAAAAACGAATGAATCCGTCATTCCGACGAGCCTAGGCGAGATCAGGAATCTAATATCGACATGCTATGACGTCAGAGAAAACTCCTCTGCCACTGCACTTTTTGTTGGTAGATTCTGAATCACGCCGTCCCTCGCAGTTCAGAATGACGAGCTTTGGGATTGGCCACCGCTATTTCTAAAAACGAATGAATCCGTCATTCCGACGAGCCTAAGCAAAATCAGAAATCAAATATCGACATGCTATGACGTCAGAGAAAACTCCTCTGCCACTGCACTTTTTGTTGGTAGATTCTGAATCACGCCGT
>NZ_JAWOVC010000008.1:0-327 GCF_033339735.1 Vibrio sp. 2033 | reverse complement strand
CCCTCGCAGTTCAGAATGACGAGCGTTGGGATTGGCCTCGGTTCTTTTTAAAAATGAATGAGTCCGTCATTCCGACGAGCCTAAGCAAGATTAGGAATCTACTATCAACGTGCTATGAAGCCAGAGAAAATCCCCTCTGCTACAGCACTTTTTGTTGGTAGATTCTGAATCACGACCGTCCCTCGCAGTTCAGAATGACGAACTTTAGGATTGGCCTCGGTTCTTTTTAAACGAATGAATCCGTCATTCCGTATATGGACTCCCGAGTTATTACAACTTGTTTAGCGAGAATAGATTAGATGCATGCGTATATTCGGGTTTTAATGA
>NZ_JAWOVC010000007.1:50500-228268 GCF_033339735.1 Vibrio sp. 2033 | reverse complement strand
CCATAGCGTTTTGGACCCACCTGATTTCCATGCCGAACTCAGAAGTGAAACGAAATAGCGCCGATGGTAGTGTGGGGTTTCCCCATGTGAGAGTAGGACATCGCCAGGCTTTAGTTTTATTTTCACTTTTTCGAAAAGTGAAGACAAAAGCGGACACTTGCTTATTAAAGCGAGTGATACCACTGCGGAGTGGTAGTTCAGTTGGTTAGAATACCGGCCTGTCACGCCGGGGGTCGCGGGTTCGAGTCCCGTCCACTCCGCCACTTATTTGAGCGTCGTCTCAATAAACACGAATTACAGGGGTGTAGCTCCAATTGGCAGAGCAGCGGATTCCAAATCCGCGTGTTGGGAGTTCGAATCTCTCCACCCCTGCCATACTCTAAAGCCTCAGCAGTAATGCTGGGGCTTTTTTGCATTTGAAGAAAAGAGAAGCTGACTAGTTGGAAGAGTTGTCGATTCCTCTGATACCAAAGTATCGGGGGATTGAAAGCTCATATCTCCGGGGTATTGGTCCACTTCACCTATCCCCCATGCTCATAAGCTCTGGCTTAGGTCAGGGACTCTTTTATTTCTAACGAATATGGCATATCTTTGCTTCAGATAGTTTTATTTTCTAGTAATGTATAATGTAATTACTAAATGTTGATGTATCGCTTTGCTCTTTCTGTTTTACCTTCGAATTTCATAACACTTTTTCTTCGTTATCGAGCACATCTGATTCACAATCTATTGAAAGGTCAGTGGTAACATTGGCTTGGATGATTACTGACTTGGTTCCTGTTATCATCATGCATTAATGCTAATAATTAGGAAGTAAGTTTATGCCACATTTTCGATTCCGTGCTGTAGAGCCACAAGCTGTTCAGGCATTATCAAAACCCCTTACGGATGAACTTCAGCCTCTAATGGACTGTCCGCGTGAGGATTTTACTTTTGAGTATATCTACACTACGTTTTTCAATGAGGGTGAGGTGAGTGCTGCATATCCTTTTGTCGAAGTGCTTTGGTTCGACCGTGGCCAGGAAGTGCAAGATGAAGTTGCCAAGCTTATTACGCAACAAGTGCGCGGTATCGCTGGTGCCAATATTGATGTTGCAGTTATCTTTTCCGCCTTATCTCCTAAAGCTTATTACGATAATGGCGAACACTACTAAAGGTTAAAGGCTATGAGGCTGAGTTTCATTGTAACTTTGGGTTTATGTTTCTCAGCTTCAGTATGTTCTACTCCTTGGGAGTCTGCGGTTAATCCTACCCGAAACTCTTCCTCCTCTATTGGTAGTTATGCTAACGGTTGTTTAGATGGTGCATTACCCTTGCCTCTCGATGGCGTTGGTTATCAAGTCTTACGTAGTAAAACGAAGCGCTACTATGGGCACCCTAAAACGATAGAGTTTATTGAAAATCTGGCGCTTAAAGCTCATCAAAATCTCAACACCACTCTGTTGATTGGTGATTTGTCTTTACCTAGAGGTGGAAGGTTCTCCTCTGGTCATTCTAGTCATCAAACCGGGTTAGATATCGATATCTGGTTAAGGCTTGCTGACCAACCGCTTTCTTATAACGAATTACAACTTCCTAAGCCCATGAGTGTGGTGGATTTAAAAGGTTATTCCATACTTAATCATCGCTGGGAAGAACGGCACTTTAAGCTAATTCGGTACGCTTCAAAAAGTAAGGATGTTGCACGAATTTTTGTACATCCTGTTATTAAGGAGCAACTTTGCTTGCAAGAAAACGGCAAAGATCGTTCTTGGTTACGTAAAGTACGTCCATGGTGGGGGCATCATTACCACTTTCACGTCAGGTTATCTTGTCCTGATTCGAGCGACTATTGTGTTGATCAAGCTCCACCTCCAGTAGGCGATGGCTGCGGTGTTGAGCTTGCAAGTTGGGCCCCGAAAGCAAAACCTATTGATACCCCTCCACGGGTAAAAACAACCTCTAAGCCCAAACGAAAAAAAGTCGTTCCACCTCAATGCTTGCCGCTTATCAATCCTAATTAGTGTTACTCTTCAGGTTTATCTGTACTTGGTGATCTCTTTTATGAAACTGGAGAAACATCATACTTTTGTCTACATTGAATAGTACCAATACAAAAACTAACCCAATTAGTTTTGGGGACATATTATAGAAATCCAAATTAAACAAAGAGTTGTAGTATGGGTAAGTTGTAACTTCTCTGTTTAGAAAAAGATCTTTCGTCACGATACTCTGGTTTCTTAGCAATATGTCTGTCAGTTGGCTAAAAAGCGATAACAACGCAGACAAGTGTGTAAGGCAGGGATATGCCCTTTTCCTGTTAGAAGAGTAAATCAAGGACAAAACCATGACTATGATTTGTGCAAAAGAATTTGCAGAGTGGTTAAGACACAGATTTAGCAGTGATACTAAAGGAGTCTCTTTGACTCGAGAGGATGTGAATCACCTGACTGGGCGTCAACGCCTTGATCCGGGTTTTGTTAATGATGTGCATTATGAGCTGATGCAATATGGGATGGCTTTCGTTACTGATACGAGCCGAGAAAACTTTTATTTAATACCTGTTTCTCAAGCGGAGAATTGGCGTGAGAGACTAGAGTATCATTTTGAAAAAGAGCTATTCTGCAATATTATCCCTATTGAAAAATCAGGTTGAGAAAAGGTTCAACTTTGATGTCAAAGTTGAACCTAATTGCTCTTATGCTAACCCTTGAATAATCACGAATTTTTCAAGCAACTGCTCTTCAGTTTCGACATGGTTCGGATCAGTGATTATGCATTTTGTAATTGGACACACTGACTGACAGGTCGGCTTTTCGTAATGCCCCTTACACTCTGTACATAGCGCTGGATCAATTTCGAAAATGCTCTCTCCCATACTGATTGCCCCATTGGGGCATTCGGGATCACACATGTCGCAGTTAATGCATTTATCAGTAATGAGCAAGGCCATGGTTACTTACCTGTCGGGTTACGGGTGTCCTGCCCTGAGTTTAGATTACGCATTAATAGGCCATATTCTAAATCTAGCTCTGCTGGTACTGGAATGAATACAAAGTGACCGTTTCCTTTCGCGTCTTCAATAGACTCTGATTTGCGGTTTTCCATTGCCTCTAGCGTGAAAACAATATTGCCTTTTGGCGTCATTAGTTCAAGGCTATCACCGACAAGAAACTTATTTTTTACTTCTACTTCAGCCATGTCACCACGACGTTTGCCAGTGAATTCACCAACAAACTGTTGAGCATCAGAGACTGAGTAACCGTAATCGTAGTTTTGGTAAGTATCGTGTGTATGACGGCGTAGGAAGCCTTCAGTGTAGCCACGGTGAGCTAGGCTTTCTAGTGTACCCATTAGGCTTTCATCGAATGGTCGACCTGCTACAGCATCATCAATTGCTTTACGATAAACTTGAGCGGTACGTGCGCAGTAGTAGAACGATTTAGTACGACCTTCAATTTTCAATGAGTGAACACCCATCTTAGTTAAGCGTTCAACGTGCTGAACCGCTCGTAGGTCTTTAGAGTTCATGATGTAAGTACCATGCTCGTCTTCGTAAGCTGCCATTTTTTCTTCTGGACGGTGTGCTTCAGAAAGTAGAACGACTTCATCTGTTGGTTTACCGCGACCAATTGTGGTTTCAGGGCGCTCGTCTTGTACTTCGACAGGCTGTGCTTCAGTCGGGTCGAATTTCTCTACGATGTCACCAGTGTCGTTTTCTTTACCCTCTTCAACTTTGTATTCCCAGCGGCATGCGTTAGTGCAAGTGCCTTGGTTAGGGTCACGTTTGTTGATATAGCCAGAAAGTAGGCAACGACCAGAATAAGCCATGCATAATGCACCGTGAACGAATACTTCAAGTTCAGTTTCAGGGCAATGCTCACGAATTTCTTCGATTTCTTCTAGAGATAGCTCGCGAGAAACGATCACACGTTCCACGCCATTCGCTGCCCAGAACTTAACGGTCGCCCAGTTTACAGCGTTCGCTTGTACAGAAAGGTGAATTGGCATTTCTGGGAAAGCTTCACGAACCATCATAATTAGGCCTGGATCTGACATGATCAATGCGTCAGGACCCATCTCTACGATTGGCTTAAGATCACGGATGAACGTTTTTAGCTTCGAGTTGTGTGGTTGAATGTTACATACCACATAAAGCTTTTTGCCTAGGGCGTGGGCTTCATCGATACCGATTTTTAGGTTCTCGTGGTTAAACTCGTTGTTACGTACGCGAAGGCTGTAGCGAGGTTGGCCAGCGTAAACTGCATCTGCCCCGTAGGCGAATGCGTAACGCATGTTTTTCAGGCTGCCCGCTGGAGATAGTAGCTCAGGCACGAATGCTTTCTCAGTTGTCATTGCTCAATTCTCTTTTATCTGATCACAAGTCAGGCCAATTCCACCTAATGGAAATGGGGCGCAAATTTTACGTCAAAATGTGAACTGTGACTAGGGTAATTGTGCTTCAGATAGAAAAACGCCCTCAAAAAAAGTGAGGGCGTTATGGTTAACCTTTATACAATATTATGCGTTAGGATTCGGTAAGCCGCCTAGCGCATCGTATAGGTTGGGAAGGAAAGCACTGAACTCTCCACACATTAGAGAGAAGTCTGCATCAAATCGAGCTGCTTGATCTTCACGTGGAATATCATCGTTTTGATCTTTCAATTCCTCAGAGAATTTTAGACGTTTGATGCCTGCATCTTCCGTCATAATGAACTCAATACGATCTTGCCAATTAAGCGCAAGTTTCGTCACGACTTTATCCGCAGCGATGTGGTTGCGGATTTCATCAGTGGTTAGCTCTTGCTTCTTACAGCGAATCACACCACCTTCTTCAAGTACGGATTTTAGCTCAGCTTCGTCCATCATGCTGATACCTTGAGGTGTGTCACCGCTTTTCACCCACTCGGTTAGCGTAGTTTCAATCGCCACTTCTGGAATAGCAGGAACAACAGGTAAACTACCCATGGTTTTACGAAGCAATGCTAATACATCTTCTGCTTTTTTATAGCTGCTTGCATCAACAAGGATAAAACCTTCTTTTGGCATGATGAGCACGTGAGTGTGGCTGCTGCGGCTGAATGCGCGCGGCAGTAAATCCATTACGATGTCATCTTTCAGGTTGTCTTTCTCTTTCTTCTTCAGAGGACGACCTTCTTGCGCTTCCATTGCTTCTACTTTTGCATTCAATGATTCTTTGATCACAGAGGCAGGTAGCATTTTCTCTTCTTTCTTGGCGCAAATCAGAATGCGGTTTTCTGACACGTGAGTCATCATATCGCCATGTCTACCCATTGCACTGACCCAGCCAAATTTCTGTTTGTCTTGACTGCCACACGGGGTGAATCGGAATTCAGACAGCTGAGTTTCTAGTTGTTCGGCGTTAAAAGTAACCTCGCGGTTAACGCGGTATACCAGACAGTTTTTAAACCACATAAATCTTCTCTAGGCTTGATGACAAGGGACTAATCATAGGGAATTTTTGTGCTGATGTCTTAATAGAAATGAAAAATATCCGAATGAACCTCAAAAGAAAGTTATATGAAAATTTGTTTTCAAAGGTCACAAAAGTGTCATAATTGGTAGTGATAATGCTTATGCATAGAGAGGCGCTTTGTCTCTTAAATTCATTAGCTCAACGAACATAAGGTTACTCAATTATGTCTAGAAGGATTCTGGTTGTTGAAGACGAAGCTCCTATTCGCGAAATGCTGTGCTTCGTACTTGAGCAGAAAGGTTACCAAGCGGTAGAAGCGGAAGATTATGATACTGCAGTAACCAAACTGGCTGAACCCTTCCCTGATTTAGTTTTACTGGATTGGATGTTACCAGGCGGTAGTGGCATTAACTTCATCAAACATATGAAGCGAGAGGAATTAACGCGCAACATTCCAGTTGTGATGCTTACCGCTCGTGGTGAAGAAGAAGATAAAGTGCGCGGTTTAGAAGTCGGTGCGGATGACTACATTACTAAGCCATTCTCTCCTAAAGAGTTGGTTGCACGCCTAAAAGCGGTGATTCGTCGCGTTACCCCTACTGCACTAGAAGATGTAATTGATGTACAGGGATTGAAGCTTGACCCTGTATCGCACCGTGTTACGGCTAATGATGCGCCATTAGACATGGGTCCAACAGAATTTAAGATGCTTCATTTTTTCATGACGCATCAAGAACGCGTATACAGCCGTGAGCAGCTATTAAACAATGTTTGGGGCACTAACGTGTATGTCGAAGACCGTACGGTCGATGTTCACATTCGCCGCCTGCGTAAAGCATTGGAAGCTGCAGGGCATGATAAGCTGATCCAAACTGTTCGTGGTGCTGGATACCGCTTCTCGACGAAGGCATAAATTAACACGCAGCTTATCGGTACCATTTCTGGAGTTATGAGTGGTTGAAAGATTAACGTGGAAAAAGCTGGCTTGGGAGCTGGCTTTTTTTTACACCCCATGGGTGATAGTAGGTTGGATATTCGGTTATATGCCGTGGTTGCTTTTGGCTGCTACGGCATTGCAGCTTGTGTGGCATTTGCATAACCAAGTACGTTTATCTTCTTGGTTATGGGATGAAAAACGTCTCACGCCACCGTCAGGTAGCGGTAACTGGGAATCTTTGTTCAATGGGTTGTATCGCTTACAACAGCGCCAACGCCGCAAACGAAAAGAACTTACTAATCTTATTCGTCGATTCCGAAATGGTGCAGAATCGCTACCCGATGCGGTAGTGGTATTCCGTGCTGAAGGAAATATTGTTTGGTGCAACAAGCTGGCTCAGCACTTACTGGGCTTCCATTGGCCAGAAGATTCAGGTCAACCTATCTCCAATCTCATTCGTACACCTGATTTTATCAAGTACCTCAACAAGAAAGACTTCTCAGAGCCATTAGAAATGCGTTCACCACTCAACGCCGAACGCATGCTGGAATTGCGTATCGTACCGTATACCGAGGGTGAGCACTTGATGGTAGTGCGTGATGTGAGCCAATTAAAACAACTTGAGGGAATGCGTCGCAACTTCTTTGCCAACGTATCTCATGAACTGCGTACACCAATGACGGTGCTACAAGGTTATTTGGAGATGACTGAAGACCCTGATATGGTCGTGGGTCCAATGTGGAGCAAAGCTCATGGTGTCATGACGGAGCAGCTTAACCGCATGAACAGTTTGGTGAACCAACTACTGACACTATCTAAAATTGAAGCGGCACCTATGCATGAGCTTGAGGAAGTCGTGAATGTGCCCGCGATGCTTGAAGTGTTAGAAAAAGAGGCGGTTAGCCTTAGTGGGGACAACCAACATAAATTGAAATTTGATGTTGATGCTAGCCTACGCGTGCTGGGCGATGATGACCAGTTACGTAGTGCTATCTCTAACCTCGTTTATAATGCCGTCAAATACACACCGCCTGGTGCGAACATTAATGTTCGTTGGTTCCAGACCTCTCAAGGCGCATGCTTAGAGGTGGAAGATAGTGGTGATGGTATTGAACCTCAGCACCTCCATCGACTTACTGAGCGTTTTTATCGAGTGGATAAAGCAAGATCACGTGATACTGGAGGAAGTGGTTTAGGGCTAGCCATTGTAAAACACGCGCTGAGTCACCATGACTCTCATTTAGAAATTCACAGTGAAGTAGGTGTGGGCAGTAAGTTTTCTTTCGTATTGCCTGAGCGTTTGGTGGTGAAATAATGGCTTTACGATTGGCAAAAACATTCAGTTTATTCGCGCTTGTTTGTTCTTTTATGGCTGCCGCTCAAGATAAACCATTGCCGAGTTATCATAAAACGACGGGGATTGTCGGGAACTTGCTCTCTGTTGGCTCCGATACACTTGCGGGTATGACAACGCTTTGGGTTGAAGAGTTTAAATCCATTTACCCGAATATTAATGCGCAAGTCCAAGCGTCTGGCTCTTCTACTGCCCCTCCAGCATTGACCGAACAAACAGCTCAGTTTGGTCCCATGAGTCGCCCTATGCGTTTAAGAGAGATTGAAGCGTTTGAACGTGAACATGGCTACAAGCCAACGGCGCTTAGGGTAGCCATCGATGCAATCGGTATTTTTGTTCATCAAGATAATCCAATTCAAGGTCTTAACTTTAGTCAATTAGATGCTTTGTTTTCCGCCACGCTACGCTGTGGCGAAAGTCAATTTGTAACAAACTGGCAGCAACTCGGTCTTGAATCACAGTGGGCAAAGCGAAACGTACAGTTGTTTGGTCGTAACTCCGTTTCTGGAACTTATGGTTACTTCAAAAGTAATGCCTTGTGTGGCGGCGATTTCAAGACTCGAGTTAACGAGCAGCCAGGCTCCGCGTCAGTTGTGCAAGCTGTAGCGTCAACCATCAGTGGAATTGGTTATTCCGGTGTTGGTTATCGAGTGGCAGGCGTGCGCTTAGTCCCTGTGGCTAAAATGGGAAATGACTACGTGACTCCAACGCGAGAACATATTGTTAGTGGTAAGTACCCACTATCACGTTACTTATATGTTTACGTGAATAAGCACCCTGATTACCCATTAACACCAATTGAAGCTGAGTTTATTCGCTTTATCTTTTCTGCTCAGGGACAAGCGTTGGTTGAGAAAGATGGTTATGTGCCCATTACGGCAGACTTTGCAGAAGAAGAGTTAAAAAAAGTCGGCCTGTAAGCCGACTTTTTATTTAGGTATGGGCAGTACGAGATCAGAAAGTGAGTGTCCACTTCGCGCTGTCCCAACGTTCTTGTTCTTCCTGTAAATCCGCGTGAAGTAATTTATTGTTTTCTAGCCATGCTTCATCTGTGCATGTGAGAATCCATTCGCCATTTTTGATAGATAAGGTGATATCAGGCAATGGATCTTCATTACGCTGCCCATTTAATACGATAGAAAGTCGTAATATTTTGATGAGGCTTATAACGTCACTCTGTTTATAGAGGTTGAAATCTGGTAGTTCTTGCAATTTGAGCGCTTTACGCTGGAAGCGAGCTAATGTTGCAAGCACTAATTGCTGCTCACGGTTGAAACCT
The DNA here is from genome assembly GCF_033339735.1 of Vibrio sp. 2033. NCBI lineage: Bacteria > Pseudomonadati > Pseudomonadota > Gammaproteobacteria > Vibrionales > Vibrionaceae > Vibrio > Vibrio sp. 2033. The sequence goes on along the minus strand of NZ_JAWOVC010000007.1, from coordinate 219,282 downwards.
TGTAGGGTGGAGTGCAACAGAATATAAAAAGAGTGGCGATGGAAACTACGCAAGTTGATACTTAATCCGACTTCATGAAGCAACGCTGCCCATTCTAGTAAGTCAAATAACTCACTCTTTTTCTTAATGCCTAGTTCAGAGCGTACCTGACATAACATCTCACGTGCATGCCCCTTAACACGAGCGGCATGCTCTAAGTCGACTCGGTGCTTGTTGGCTAAATTTTCTGTGGTGCGCATGCGAATATCGGAGCGTGCGAAACGTTCTTCCATTTCGTACAACAGGCCTTCGCGTAGAGCACCATCGGAGAAAAACATTTGCTCAATGCGAAGCGCTTTGAAAATCGCGGACAAAATCGCTACGCCTGCTGCGAATACGGGTTTACGTTCTTCTGTTAGACCCGTCAGCTCAATATCTTCAATTGAATCAAATTTACACAGAGTTTCGATAAGTGTATCCAGTCGACTCGCTGTGATCAGGCCATCTTCAAAACCTAATCCTACTAGCACTTCTTGAATCGCTTTGATGGTTCCTGATGAGCCGAGAGCAATATCCCAGCCCTTTTTACGATATGTTGAAGCGATGGACTCGAGTTTTTGTTCGGCAGCTAACATCGCCTTGCTGAAGTTTTTTCCTGACAGTTTGCCGTTTTTAAAGTATTGCTCTGTAAAACTGACGCATCCCATCTGTTTACTGTTGAGAAGCTCAGGCTCAAATTCTTGTCCAATAATCATCTCGGTACTGCCGCCTCCGATATCGATGACTAGTTTGGAGTTGGATTCTACTTGAGTGTGCGCGACGCCTAAGTAAATCAGGCGGGCTTCTTCTTCTCCAGGGATAATTTCTATTGGGAAAGGCATCACTTCTTTCGCACGCTCGATGAAAAGGTGGGCATTTTTAGCGCGTCTTAGTGTGTGTGTGGCGGCGATACGTACATTTGACTCATCAAGCCCTTGCAGCCTCTCAGCGAACATGGCTAAGCATTCTAGCGCACGCTCCATTGCGGCGTGACTTAAGTTCAATTCACTGTCGAGTCCTGATGCTAAGCGAACACGTTGTTTATGACGACTAACCAGTTGTAGGTCACTGCCGACAACTTTGGCCACCACCATATGGAAACTGTTTGAGCCGAGGTCTATCGCGGCAATGTAGCGAGTATCTTGTTCAAGTATTTGAGGCATCTGAATTTTGTTTTCTAGTTTGCTTTTCTATATTTTTAAGATAGTCATAGATAGCGATTTGAGAGCGAACTTTTTTGCGATTACCTCGTGGTACGTAAGCGTTACTCATTTCTTTATCTATCAAACGAGCCTTTACTGTATCGGTAAAATGGATATTCGTTATATCAATAATTCTCTGTTTCAAACGTGGATCACGGACTGGTACTGCTACCTCGATACGGTGATCAATATTTCTTGTCATCCAGTCTGCGGAGGAGATATAAACTTGCGGATCGCCATCATTGTGGGTGATCACCACGCGAGGGTGCTCAAGAAAGCGGTCAACAATACTGATGATGCGAATATTGTCGCTGATCCCCTCAATGCCCGGTACTAATGAGCACATACCTCGAATGATCATGTTTATTTTTACACCGGAAGTACTTGCTCCATAAAGCTTATTGACGATGCCTTTATCGACTAGGTTATTGACCTTGATCGTAAGAGCGGCTTTTTTCCCTAGCTTGGCATTCGCAATTTCATTATCAATTAAGCGGTAGATTTGGGTTCGAGAATTACGAGGAGATACCATAAGGTGATTGAACTTCACTGGTCGGTATGGATTCTCAATGTAACCGAAGACATTACGGACTTCATTAGTGATTTCTTGATCTGCCGTAAGCAGGGAGAAGTCGGTATAAATTCGTGCCGTCTTCTCATGGAAGTTGCCTGTGCCGATGTGTGCGTAGCGAATAATTTCTTCACCTTCGCGGCGGCTAATCATCAGTAGCTTTGAGTGAATCTTAAGACCAGGCGCACCAAAGATGACGTGCACACCCGCTTCGGTTAATACTTTTGACCATTCGATATTGGCTTCTTCATCAAAGCGAGCTTGCAGTTCGACGACCACAGTGACATTTTTGCCGTTGTGCACCGCATCAATTAAAGAGTTCATCAAGCGAGAATCTTTCGCGACGCGATAAATGTTAATCTTGATACTAAGTACTTTGGGATCGAAGGAGGCTTGGCGCACTAACTCACTAATATGGTCAAAAGTGTGGTAGGGATAATAGAGCAGAATATCTTTCGCTTTAATCGCGTCAAAGCTGTTGGCATAACCTTCGAAATCGGCACATTTCATTGGCGGGAGAGGTTTATTTTCAAGATATTCTCGTCCAACATTTGGAAAGCCGATGAAGTCTTTAAAGTTGTGATAGCGTCCGCCGGGGATAAGGTTATCGTAGTTAGAGATATTAAGTTTGTTACACAGAAACTCTAACATTTGAGGCGGCATATCGCGTTCGTAGACGAAGCGAACGGGCTTTGCTGTCAGTCGCTGATTGACACCCTCTGACATTTGTTCAAGCAAGCTGTACTCGATTTCATTGCGTAAATCGTATTCAGCGTCACGCGTCATTTTCATCGCATAGCCGCTAAGCTCATCATAATCAAAAAAGCCTTTGAACAGCTCGTCCAAACAGTGGCGGATAATATTATCAAGTAAGATGATGGTTTTTCGACGCTTTCCTTTCTGTTCTGGTACCATCACAAAGCGGGGAAGGTGATCGGTCGGAATTTCGATCAGAGCGTACTGGTAATGTTCTTCTTTACGCAGTTCTACGGCGATGTAAGCGTACTCGTCTTTGAGAAATTGCAGAACATCGATCTCGTCTTTCATTAGGAGGGGAGTGATATGCGGCATTACCTCTCTACGGAAGTATTTTGCGATCCACTTTTGTTGCGATTCATCCAGTTGTTGTTCGTTGACCAAGAAAATGCGACGTCGTGCCATTTCTCGAATCAATTCGCTGTAAAGCTCATCAAATTGTTCGTTAAGCTTTAGTGCTTTCGACTGCATTTTGGTTAACAGTCGTTTAGGGCTATCACTGCCACCGCGCTCTTGGCTGATTAGGATTCTGCGCTTCACGTCCGCAAAGCGTACTTTGTAAAATTCATCTAAATTGTTGGAAAAGATCCCAAGAAAGCGAATACGTTCGATCAAAGGGACGGTTTTATCGGCAGCTTCTTGTAATACTCGTTCGTTGAAAGACAACCAACTCAGTTCTTTTTCTATATATAGTTTTTCTGCGCTCATAACCTTACCTAGCCAAAAGTGAAGTATTACGTACTCATCTTGGAAAAATGGATGAGTGAGAACATTATGAGATTTTCATTACAGATTTATTTCATACCACGCATTGCATAAGAGTTGTATTCTTTTCAGGTGTTTAATGTGATCTGTAATATAATTGTCATCTTAACGACATATTCTAGTACTAAGTCAAAAAAGGTAGAGATTTAAATGGCACAAGCCGAGTTTTCATTGCAGGAAAAAGATAAGAAACGACTGATAAAAGATCGTTTAGTTCGACTTGCAGTGACATCCGGTGGTGTCGGCGTACTCGCGGCGCTTATTTTGATCTTTGTCTACCTCGCCATGGTGATCATTCCGCTTTTTTCTGATGCGGAGATCAAAACCAACCAAGCCATTCGAGCCACTCATATTGAAACACCACTTGCGATTTCAGTGGATGATTACGCTCAGCTCGCGTTCGTTCTAACCCAAAGTGGTGAGATTCAATATTTGTCGATGGACGATCCTACGAAACCTGCGGTGTATAAACAGCAAATCGTCCAGAAACCCGTCGCTTTCTCTCAATCTGCTCCTGGGCTAGGTTGGTATGGATTTGTTGATGGGCAGGGTAAAGCGAACCTTTTCAAGCCAGAATTTAATGCCACATTGAGAGAAAATACACGTCCTCCGGAAGTGATTGAGCTAGACACCAGCATGGATCTGACACTAAGTACGCCTCAAGATCCTGTGACTCAGTTTGTATTTGCAGCTTCGACGCCCTTACCAACGGTTGTTTGGCAGACGCAAAGCGGTGAAGTGAAAGCTCGCTGGCAAGTGGCTTCGTCTTTGGGTACGTCTCCTACAACGGTCGATTTTACGTTCTCTTCAGGCTTTAATACGCCTCAGCAAATGTTGTTGACACCTGACGGTGAAACGCTTTATTTGCGCGATGGCTCTGAGTTGATCGTGTTAAAGAAAACCGCACGTAAATTTGCTGTGCGAGAGGTGGTCGATCTCACTCAAGGTGATAAGAAGCATTCCGTTCGTACGATAGACTTATTGGCTGGTGCTTACTCGCTTTTGGTGACGCACAACGATGGTCGGGTGTCGCAATGGTTTGATACGCTGCAAGAAGAAAAACGCACGTTAACGCATATTCGTGATTTTAAATTGGCATCAGAGCTTAAGTATTTGTTGCCGGATTCTCATCGAAAAGGATTTTATAGCTTTTACACCAACGGCACGTTGCAAAGCCATTATACAACCAGTGAAAAACTGGTGTTGTTTAAGCGTGCGTACAATCAAGCGCCCGCAATCGCAGCAATGTCTAACAATGAACGCTACTTAATCACTTGGCAAAATAATGCGTTAAATGTTGCGGAAGTGGACAATGCCTATCCGGAAATTTCATTGTCTTCATTATGGCAAGAAGTGTGGTACGAAGGGTATCCTGAGCCTGAATTTGTGTGGCAATCGACTTCGGCGAGCGATAACTTTGAGGCTAAGTTCAGCCTAGTACCTATTGCGTTTGGAACGATAAAAGCGGCGATGTTTGCGATGCTGTTTTCAGTACCGCTCGCAGTGCTAGGTGCTATTTATACGGCTTACTTTATGTCGCCACGCATGCGTCGTGTCGTAAAACCGTCGATTGAGCTAATGGAAGCACTGCCGACGGTGATCATTGGTTTCCTCGCGGGATTGTGGTTCGCGCCTATTGTCGAAGATCACCTGATTACGATCGTCGTTATGCTGTTTGTTTTGCCCTTGAGCACCATGATTATGGGCGGGCTATGGGCATTAATACCGCAACCTTTGCGGAATCGTCTGCCTAATGGTTGGCATGCTTTAGTGCTCATGCCTGTCATATTGGTACTGATTGGGCTTGGAGTGTGGATTTCGCCTACGATTGAGCAGACGTTCTTTGGTGGCGATATGCGCTTATTCTTAACCGAGCATGGTATTGGTTACGATCAACGCAATGCATTGGTGGTGGGGTTAGCGATGGGGTTTGCTGTTATCCCGACGATTTTTACCATTGCCGAAGATGCCATTTTCTCTGTACCGAAGCATTTATCGGATGGCTCTTTGGCATTAGGGGCCACGCCTTGGCAAACTTTAATCTATGTTGTCTTGCTTACTGCAAGCCCAGGTATTTTTTCTGCCATTATGATGGGCCTGGGACGCGCTGTTGGCGAAACCATGATTGTGTTAATGGCAACGGGCAATACGCCATTAATGGATTGGAATATTTTGGAAGGATTGCGCAGCCTGTCGGCGACCATCGCCGTTGAGTTGCCAGAGTCGGAAGTTGGAAGTTCGCATTATCGCCTGCTGTTCCTAGCTGCATTGATTTTATTTGTGTTTACGTTTGCAGTAAACGCGCTTGCGGAGTGGGTTCGTCAGAGACTGAGAGATAAGTACCGTGCGTTGTAATAATGGTTTGAATAAAGAGCGAGTAATAACGTGTTAAATTGGATTCGTTCTGGCGCACCGTGGATATGGCTAACAGGCGGTGCAGTCAGCATCAGTTTGTTGTCGGTATTAGGGTTGTTACTCCTTATCGGCTGGAAAGGCCTGACTTACTTTTGGCCAGCGCCTTTGTATCAGTGGAATGTTGCAGCGCTGACTCCTGTACAAGGCGAAGTGCTACATGAAAATACTATTCTGATTGGTCAAGTGTATGAGCGCAGCTTTGTACCGAAGAGTTATTTGCCTGAAAGCGCAGCACAACAGTTAGAAGACGATGAAGATTTTGCCACGCGACTCAGTATCAAAATCGCTAACCGAGAGTTGTATCCCGCCGATTTTATCTCCGTATTGCAAATGCAGTTGGATGAGCCCACGATGCCAAAAGAGTGGGCGGTGATAGAGCGCAGTAGCGGTGGTTATTTCTTTGGTAAGCTGGTGGCGTTTCAAGATGGTGATAATATATACACCAGTGATATTCAATCGGTACTAAATAAAAAGCTTGATGATGCAGAAACTCTGCGCCATGAGATTGATTCTTTGGTGGTCGATCAGCTTAAAGAGCTTGGTTGGAAGCTAGAGCAGTTGCGATTAGAAAAGCGCAAGCATGAATTGAATGACACGCTGACAGAAAGCTTCTTAAACGAAAACCAGACGAAAAAAGAGCAGATAGAAAAAGCGCTTGCGACGTTAGATTTGCAACTTGATGGTTTACGACTTCAGCTCTCTGACTATGCCTTGATTGTCGAGGATATGACGGGGTCACAAGTATCGATTCCGCTCGAAGACATTTTGGACTACTGGTATCCAAACCAAATGTCACTGCCTGATAAAGTCATGCATTGGGGAAAACAGGTTTGGAAGTTTTTATCTGAAGATCCAAGAGAGTCTAACTCCGAAGGAGGCGTGTTCCCTGCGATATTTGGTACGGTTTTCTTAGTACTCATTATGTCGATCATTGTGATGCCACTTGGGGTGATCGCCGCTATCTATCTACATGAATATGCTAAGAATAACGCTCTAACCAGAGTTATTCGTATTGCGGTTATAAACCTAGCGGGTGTTCCATCGATTGTTTATGGCGTGTTTGGTTTAGGTTTCTTCGTTTATACGATTGGTGCCTCTATCGACAACGTATTCTATGCGGAGAAGCTACCGGCACCAACCTTTGGTACGCCGGGTTTGTTATGGTCAGCACTAACTCTTGCCGTGCTGACGCTTCCAGTTGTGATTGTGACGACAGAAGAAGGTTTAACTCGAATTCCGAGCTCCGTACGACATGGCTCTCTGGCACTTGGTGCAACTCAGTTCGAAACGCTATGGCGCGTGGTTTTGCCTATGGCGACGCCAGCTATTATCACAGGTTTGATCCTTGCGATTGCGCGTGCAGCTGGCGAAGTAGCGCCACTGATGCTGGTGGGGGTCGTGAAATTGGCATCCAGTTTACCGGTTGACGGACAATTCCCTTATGTGCATTTGGATAGAAAGTTCATGCATTTAGGTTTTCACATTTACGATGTTGGCTTTCAGACCTCCAACATCGAAGCGGCGCGACCATTAGTTTATGCCACCTCTTTCTTACTCGTGACAGTGATTGTCGGGCTAAACTTAACAGCAATCAGTATTCGCAATAATTTACGAGAAAAATACAGAACGTTAGGACAAGATTAAGTATGTTTAATTTTGATAGTACATTAGGTTATGAGCCACCATTGGATGTTCATAATTTAACGGATGAACAAACAGCCATCTCAATCGAGAACCTTAATCTGTTCTATGGTCAAACTCAGGCGCTGCATGATATTTCGATGCGAATTCCCAAAGGGCGAGTCACCGCTTTTATCGGTCCTTCAGGGTGTGGAAAGTCGACGTTATTACGTTGCATCAATCGCATGAACGACTTAGTGGAAGGGTGTCGAGTCACAGGTAAAGTGCGTCTCCATGGCAAGAATGTTTATCATCCTAATGTCGATGTTGCGACACTTCGACGCCGAGTGGGGATGGTGTTTCAAAGACCTAATCCATTTCCTAAGTCTATTTATGAAAACGTAGTTTATGGCTTACGCTTACAAGGTGTAAAAAACAGCCGCAGTTTAGATGACGCAGTGGAGCGATCCTTGCGCTCGGCGGCGTTGTGGGATGAGGTAAAAGACCGCTTGCATGAGAACGCATTTGGCTTATCTGGGGGGCAGCAACAGCGCTTGGTCATTGCGCGCGCGGTGGCGATTGAGCCGGAAGTCCTGTTATTGGACGAGCCAACATCAGCGTTGGATCCAATCTCAACTTTAACTATTGAAGAGCTTATCAATGAGCTGAAGACTCAATATACTGTCGTTATCGTTACCCATAACATGCAACAAGCGGCGAGAGTGAGCGATCATACTGCATTCATTCATATGGGTAAGTTAATTGAATACTCTGACGCGGACTCGATCTTCACTTCGCCAATGAAGAAACAGACCGAAGATTACATTACGGGTCGCTACGGTTAAGTCGCGACTCTATACGGAATAAGGAACATCATGCACTTTGGACGTCATATTTCAGGACAATTTAACGTAGAGCTAGAATCGATTCGTACTCATGTATTAACCATGGGGGGCTTGGTAGAACAGCAGCTTTCGTATGCTATTCAAGCCTTGCATAAAGAAGACATCGAACTGGCGCGTAAGGTTGTGCGTGACGATCATAAAGTGAATGCGATGGAAGTCTCGATCGATGACGCTTGTACACGCATTATTGCTAAGCGTCAGCCAACGGCAAAAGACTTGCGCTTAATTATGGCTATCATCAAAACGATCACTGATTTAGAACGTATCGGTGACGTGGCGACACGCATTGCTTACGTTGCCATTGAAAGCCCATCATCAAAAGAACGACAATTCCAAGTGTCGTTAGAGCCTCTCTGCCGTCAGGCAATTAATATGCTGCATCAGGTTTTAGACGCGTTTGCCCGTATGGATGTAGAAGCGGCAGCAGAGGTGCACAAACAAGATGACAAACTAGACGCCGAGTATGAAGCGGTGATTCGTCAGTTGATGACTTACATGATGGAAGATCCAAAAAATATCCCTAATATTCTGCAAGTGATGTGGTCGGCACGCGCGATTGAACGCGTGGGGGACCGCTGCCAGAACATCTGTGAATACATTATTTACTTTGTGAAAGGGAAAGATGTACGCCACCTAGGTGATCAAAGTATTGATGACGTACTGAAGTAACTGACTTCAACAAATAGACCAGCTTTTAGGCTGGCCTATTTATTAGAGAGAAGGAAAGCACGTTAATACTTATCAGGAACGAAGGTCTGATCATCAATGGGCGCTCTGACGTAACCTTCTTTATTGAGTTCAGGTAATTCGATGGGTGAGTACTCAAGTGCTTTGTAATCAATCTGGCTTAGTAAATGACTGATACAGTTCAAGCGCGCTTTCTTTTTGTCATCAGAAGGGATGACCCACCAAGGGCAGTTTTTCGTGTCTGTATAGGCAAACATCTTATCTTTTGCTTCCGAATACTCCGCCCAGCGATGACGTGACTCCAAATCCATTGGGCTGAATTTCCAACGTTTGATCGGCGTATTAATTCGACCTAGAAAACGTTTTTCCTGCTCTTCGTCTGAAACCGAAAACCAATACTTAATCAGAATAATCCCAGAGCGTTGCAACATTCTTTCGAATTCAGGACAAGAGCGTAAAAACTCTTCGTATTCATCAGGCGTACAGAACCCCATGACTTTTTCGACACCCGCTCGGTTATACCAACTTCGGTCAAATAAAACGATTTCACCAGCAGATGGTAAATGAGCGACGTAACGTTGGAAGTACCATTGCGTTTTTTCTTTTTCTGTCGGTGCAGGCAGAGCGACCACGCGACAAACACGCGGGTTTAGCTTTTCTGTAATTCGCTTTATCACTCCGCCTTTGCCCGCAGCATCACGTCCTTCAAACAAAACCACTACCTTTAACCCTTTGTGTTTGACCCACTCTTGAAGTTTTACGAGCTCAACTTGAAGGTTTTTGAGCTCCTTTTCGTATTCCTTTTTCTTCAATTTAGACATACACCTTTCCTCACTCCTTGATAAACAATATGTTAGCACTCAAAAGCTATGCGCGTGAGGTTACGGTGGTCTATTTGAGAGCTGCTACGACATCGGTAATGGCTTGTGTACTTGTGATGGGGATTAAAAAATCATCGACATCGGATGCGCCCATTTTGCTTTGTTCAGCAACAAAGGTCATTTGGCTAGGGCGTGTGGTTTTGCCTGACAGATGGATTTCAGGAACTTGAGTGTCTTCTACTAACGCACGTACGTTACTCGCATTAACGCCAGCACCCGCCATGATTGCTATGCGTCCTTGGGCTTGCTTAACCAAAGCTTTAAGCACATCGATCCCTTGTGGTGCTGAAGGCGCAAGACCGGAGGTTAAAATACGTTCGCAACCTAAGCTGATCACTTCTTCCAAAGCTTTTTCAGCGTCACGACATTGGTCAAAGGAACGATGGAAGGTCACGCCTAAGCCAAGCGCTTGAGCAAATTCACACAGCGCAGCCGCGTAAGGCATATGAATATCACCGTCTTGAGTGAGCACGCCGAACACGACACCGCTCAAGCCTGATTGGTGAGCTGCTTCAATATCCCAACGCATCATTTCGATCTCTTCTTCATTGTAGAAGAAGTCACCTTGGCGTGGACGGATCATGGCATAAACTGGAACACTCGAAAGCTTAGCCGCTTGCTGCATAAAACCATAACTGGGTGTTAGTCCGCCTAAAGCCAAAGAGGAGCAAAGTTCAATCCGAGTGGCGCCGCCAGCAATGGCGTAGTGCAGAGATTCAATATTATCAATACAGACTTCTAGGTGAGTAACCACGTTCATTCATCCTGCTAACGTTACAAATAAGTGTTGTGGCTAAGATATTAACAGGGCCAGTAAGCAGAATCTGTATGGAGGAGATGATAAATAGAGGTAAAGTTTACGCTAAAGCGTTACCTCATTTTGGCGGTTTATCTGAAGGAAAAAGAAAGCCCAGAGCAGAGGCTCTGGGCTTTGATAGGACTTTACTTAGACTGATTGGCGTTTGCGGTTTTCCGCATTAGCTTATTGCTTTATATACATCCAACCATCACACCCGTTGAGCTAGGGTGAAGGTCTATTATTTTTTGCCTAGGTCAGCTGCGTGCTCAGATAGGAACGCTGCAACACCTTTTGGAGATGCGTCCATACCTGCTTTACCTTCTTCCCATTGTGCAGGACATACTTCGCCGTGCTTCTGGTGGAAGTTAAGAGCGTCAACCATGCGTAGCATTTCGTCGATGTTACGGCCTAGTGGTAGGTCGTTAACTACTTGGTGACGTACAACGCCTTCTTCGTCGATTAGGAAAGAACCACGGAAAGCAACGCCTGCTTCTGGGTGCTCAACGTCGTAAGCTTTACAGATTTCGTGCTTAACGTCAGCAACTAGTGGGTACTTAACTTGACCGATACCGCCATCTTCGATAGCAGTGTTACGCCATGCGTTGTGAGAGAACTGAGAATCGATAGAAACACCGATTACTTCAACACCTTTAGCTTGGAAGTCAGCTAGACGGTTGTCGAATGCGATTAGCTCAGATGGGCAAACGAAAGTGAAATCTAGTGGGTAGAAGAATACTACTGCTTTCTTACCTTTAGTGAACTCTGCAAAGTTGAAGTTTTCAACGATTTCACCGTTACCTAGAACAGCTGCTGCAGTAAAATCAGGGGCTTGACGACCTACTAGTACCATTTTTTTGCTCCTAAAAAGTATGATTAGCTCCAAACCGAATTCAGTTGTGTCGGTTTGGTTCGTGTTTGTACGAGACAAACTATAGTACAGATTGTAGTATTGAAAAAAGCGAAATAAATAGATTGAGTTAATCGAAAAAAACGATAATAACAAAACTCTTAACTCGATCACTGGAACGGCGGTAGATACAAATACAGTTATGAATAAATGGCCCAGTTTGAAGCAGTTACACTATTTAGTCACACTGCATGAAACAAGACATTTTAGTGACGCTGCAGAGCGTTGTTTTGTCAGTCAGTCGACTTTAAGTAAGGGTATTCAAAACTTAGAGGAATTGATTGGTTGTCCCTTATATGAAAAGAAAGATAAGAAAAGTCCACTGGTTTTTACCCAAACAGGAGAAATGGTAGTAAAGCAGGGGCGAGAGCTGTTAGCAAAAGGGCAAGATTTGGTCGAGCTTGGACGTATGTGCCAAGGCGACGATATGCAAGGCCAGCTAAAAGTAGGATGTATACCAACAATTGCTCCGTTTTTACTGTGTGATTTGGTACAAGAGGTGAACTACCGTTTTCCACAACTGAATCTTTTATTAAGAGAAGACACGACGACAAACTTACTTCAAGCGCTCAGACATGGTGAGCTGGATGTGCTTATTTTAGCGTTACCAGTCGAAATTGATGGGATGGAAAGCCGAGTAGTGGGTAAGGATCCGTTTCGAATGGTTATAAGCGCTAATCAAGCCCAATCGGTCCCTGTGCCGATTCGTTACGCGGATTTACCTGACGAATCCGTCTTTCTACTAGAGAAAGAACATTGCTTAACGGAACATGCGGTATCAGCGTGTAAATTAACAGACAAAGAAAAAATCAATCCGTTTACGGCAACCAGCCTCCATACACTGGTGCAAATGGTTGCGAATGGTTTGGGAACAACGTTCATTCCTCAAATGGCTATCGACCATGGCTTGCTGCATAACCAGAATTTAGTCGTGATCGATCCTCCTGGTAAACAAGCTTATCGCGAAATCGGCTTAGTTTGGCGTCCGAGCTCGTCAAGAACGAAAACATTTAATCAACTTGCAGAAGTCGTTTCAGAGCTGCTTTAGCTATTAGTATTAGCCCTTACTTCTCCATTATTTATCTAAAAGCGCACTGGAAACAGTGCGCTTTCTAGTATTTTATTCTGTTGGTAAACTTTGACTTGTAAAATTTTACAGCTCTTCTTTGATGAAGCTTTCATAAAATAGTGAAATTTCACAATGTTAATTTTACACAAAGCCCTGCATACCTTGTTTGACCCCTGTTTAAATACATCTCTTCAGCCCTTGTGAATACAAGGTGTTTGTTTACCAGTCTATATTCATACGCTTGTTTGAAATGATAAAACGACTTTAAATTTAATGTAATTTTATTACGTAATAACTTACAAAATAAGGCGCTTGATAGATGGTTTTTACCTTGCGGAATAAAACTTTGAATTTTCTGTTTTATTTATATTGGGGGTTTCACTAAACCCCTTGTTGATATAGCTTATTTAAAGGCCGATACGACTTATGTCTAGATTGAAAATACACGTAGCATTACGCAATCTATCGACATGGCTATACGAGTTGAACACAAAGTTAAAGGATGTAATTTGTTGTTCATAACTTACAAATGTAGCTTTACGCTGACTGCCCAAGATTGATAAAGCACGTTAAGGATGAATGATTATGCTTGCTCAGACAGAACAAAAAACACAACAACTAAAGCAAACCCAAGGCATGCTTGAGGTGAATGGAGTCGTTGCTCCAGAACATCAAGCAATTTTCCCTGTTGAAGCCCAAACCTTTTTATCTCTACTGTGTGAAAAATTTGCCGGACGTGTTGAACAGTTGCTGGAAGCAAGAGAAGAGAAGCAAGCACGTATTGATGCTGGTGAGCTACCAGATTTTCTACCAGAGACACAAGACATCCGTGAAGGAAGTTGGAAGATCCTAGGAATCCCACAAGATCTGCAAGATCGCCGTGTGGAGATTACCGGACCAACTGACCGCAAGATGGTGATTAACGCACTGAATGCGAATGTAAAAGTGTTCATGGCAGACTTCGAAGATTCAATGTCTCCTGCATGGAGTAAAGTGCTAGATGGTCAAATTAACTTGCGCGATGCTGTTAATGGCACCATCAGTTACACCAATCCTGGCAATGGCAAACATTATCAGCTGGAAGATGACCCAGCGGTGTTGATCTGCCGTGTTCGCGGCCTTCATTTAAAAGAAAAACACGTTACGTGGCACGGTCAGATCATTCCAGGTGCGCTATTCGATTTCGCTCTGTATTTCTATAACAACTACAAAGCGTTACTTCAAAAAGGCAGCGGCCCTTATTTCTACCTTCCAAAACTGCAATCGCATCACGAAGCGAAGTGGTGGAGCGAAGTGTTCCATTTCACGGAAGACTATTTCGGTTTGGATACAGGCACCATCAAAGCGACTGTGCTGATTGAAACCTTACCAGCGGTATTCGAAATGGACGAGATTCTGTTCTCGCTTAAAGAACACATCGTTGGTTTGAACTGTGGTCGCTGGGATTACATCTTTAGCTATATCAAAACATTGAAAAAACACTCAGACCGAGTACTGCCAGATCGTCAAGTGGTAACGATGGACAAGCCATTCTTAAACGCTTACTCGCGATTATTGGTACGTACTTGCCATAAACGAGGTGCTTTCGCGATGGGAGGAATGGCCGCATTTATCCCAGCTAAAGACCCGAAAGAGAATCAAAAAGTATTAGACAAGATCCAGACTGACAAATCGTTAGAAGCTCACAACGGCCACGACGGTACTTGGGTGGCTCATCCAGGTTTGGCTGACACTGCTATGGAAGTCTTTAGTGCTGTGCTGGGTGAACGCACCAACCAGTTGGATGTGAGCCGTGCAGAGGATGAGCCTATTACAGCAGCTGAACTGCTTGAGCCTTGTGAAGGCGAGCGCACTGAAGGCGGAATGCGCCACAATATTCGCGTTGCGCTGCAATACATCGAAGCTTGGATTTCTGGCAATGGTTGTGTGCCGATTTACGGACTGATGGAAGACGCAGCAACGGCAGAAATCTCACGCGCCTCTATCTGGCAATGGATTCAACACGGCAAGTCGCTAGACAACGGATTAAAGGTCACTAAAGAGCTGTTCGAGCTCTATCTCAAAGAGGAGATTGAAGTCGTGAAGCAAGAAATTGGCGAGCAGCGCTACCATGCGGGTCGATTTGAAGAAGCAGCAGACTTAATGGCAAGGCTCACGACGAGCGATGAACTGACCAACTTTTTGACAGTTCCTGGTTATGACTACCTGGATTAATAAAGAATAACTGTAACACCAATAACGTGAAGGATTTTCAAGGCAGATAGGGAAGTACTGCCTGAGAACGGAAACTCAACGCACACGCATAAAGTGCAAATTATAAAGAGGGATAGACCAATGACTAACTTAACTCGCCGCCAACAAATTGAAGCTCTTGAAAAAGACTGGGCAACTAATCCACGCTGGAAAAATGTGAAGCGTACTTACACTGCCGAGGAAGTGGTGGAACTGCGTGGCTCTATGGTGCCTGCAAACACAATTGCACAACGTGGTGCAGACAAACTTTGGTCACTGGTCAACGGTAGTGCGAAAAAAGGTTACGTAAACTGTCTTGGTGCGCTAACGGGTGGTCAAGCGGTTCAACAAGCTAAAGCAGGTATTGAAGCGATTTACTTGTCAGGCTGGCAGGTAGCGGCGGATAACAACACCGCCTCGACGATGTATCCAGACCAATCTCTTTACCCAGTAGATTCTGTACCGTCAGTAGTAAAACGCATCAACAACTCATTCCGTCGTGCAGACCAAATTCAGTGGGCTGCTGGTAAGACGCCTGAAGATGAAGGTGGTATTGATTACTTCCTACCTATCGTAGCGGATGCTGAAGCGGGCTTTGGTGGTGTGCTTAACGCTTACGAACTAATGAAATCGATGATCGAAGCCGGTGCCGCGGGCGTTCACTTTGAAGACCAGTTAGCATCGGTGAAAAAGTGTGGTCATATGGGTGGTAAGGTATTAGTTCCTACGCAAGAAGCGGTACAAAAGCTCGTTGCAGCTCGTTTGGCTGCTGACGTAGCGGGTACAACAACATTAGTTATTGCTCGTACTGATGCGAATGCGGCGGATCTCATTACTTCAGATTGCGACCCATATGATAAAGACTTTATTGAAGGTGAGCGTACTCAAGAAGGTTTCTACCGCGTTCGCGCGGGTATCGACCAAGCGATTTCTCGCGGTCTGGCTTACGCACCATATGCAGACTTGATTTGGTGTGAAACGGCTACGCCATGTTTGGAAGAAGCACGTAAGTTTGCAGAAGCAATTCACGCTGAATACCCAGATCAATTGTTGGCGTACAACTGCTCGCCTTCATTCAACTGGGAGAAAAACCTAGATGCAGAAACCATTGCTAAGTTCCAACAAGAGCTTGCAGACATGGGCTACAAGTACCAATTCATCACGCTAGCAGGCATTCACAACATGTGGTTCAACATGTTTGAACTGGCACACGCTTACGCTCAAGGTGAAGGTATGCGTCATTATGTTGAGAAAGTTCAGCGTCCTGAATTCCAAGCGGCTGAAAAAGGTTATACGTTTGTTGCGCACCAACAAGAAGTAGGTACAGGTTACTTCGATAGAATGACCAATACTATCCAAGGTGGTAACTCTTCAGTGACAGCATTGACAGGTTCGACCGAAGAAGACCAATTCTAATTGGCAGAGAAACACTTCCTTAATCAGCGTCAGTAATGGCATTTTGAGCGGCAACCCTGCCGCTCTTTTTTCGTTTAACCGGTGTAAAAACGAAACTTACAACAAAGAGAATACGCTTGCGTACTATTCTTCCTGCTCGATTTCTTCAGGTTCCACTTCTTCTTGTAGTTCCAATAAGTTAATCGCAATCGTCACGAAGTCACTATCAGTAATAATGCCGACCAATCGACCTTTGGTGACAACAGGTAGACAGCCAACTTTATGCTTTTGCATATAGATAGCGCTCTCTTTGAGCCCCGCGATCGGCTCTGCCGTCATGATGTTGGTGTGCATCATTTCGTAGAGCGGTGTGTCTAAAGTAAAAGATTGTTCAGCCTCATCTGGGTGCAAGCTCGATTCTTGAGCAGCAAGAATGTCGCGTTGAGTCACCAAGCCTTGTAAGTGGTTATTGGCATCAACAACCGGAATGTGTCGAATATCAAGCGCATCCATCATGCTTTTTGCATCACGCAAGGTGTGCGTGCGCAGTAAGGTATGAGGATTACGAGTCATCATGTCTTCAACCTTGATCATAGAGACCTCCAGCGGCATTGTCCTTCTCTTAAATATAGAGAATATTTTTCTGTATATCTGGGAGCTAACTCGTTTTTCATCAATTAAATAGCACAATGCTGATGGGCTGCGTAATCTGTGTTTTATTGGTGTTTTTATTAATTTGAATAAGTCGGTTTGTGTGCGAGTCAATTGGCATTTTTAGTTGATATTGAATGTGTTCCCAAGGTAATCCAATGAATTGAATCGCACATTTTTATTCGCTGGATTTTCCAAGATTCTTCTCTCGAAGAAGATACGTCCAGGCTTACCAAATTGAAGACAGCGACCTAGATGAAACGAACAACGTGTAACAAACTTATTGCGCTGGCAGTGGCGGCATTCAGTGTGCCATCAACACAGGCGATTGTGTTAGGAGATGAACAAACCGATCCTGTTGACCGCGTTACTTTGCGAGCAAGTAATATGGCAGAGTTTCCGCTGTGTGGTGGAACGATGCTGACAGAGCAATGGGTACTGACTGCGGCGCACTGTGTGGTGATGGGACAAGGAACCAATGAAGCAACCTACTATGTGACCCCGCCGGGTGAGCTGTCGGTGAATGCGAATGTGTATGAACTTAATTCTGCAGGGCTTGATAACTTCTATCCGGTGTCTCACATTGTGGTTCATCCGGATTACACCCGGATTTCAAAAGCTGAGACCGACAGTAATGGCAACGTGAAACCTATCCAAACCGGTTTAGATTCAGACATCGCGTTGCTGTATCTCACGCGCCCAGTGGCAAACGCGAGCTTTGCTGACCTAGCGAGTAAAGTTGACATGGAGAGTATCGAAGCACGTTTGGTGGCGGATTGGAACGATAATTACCTGACCAATCAACGTGTCGAAAATGTGCAAGTGTTTGGATGGGGGGCTACTCAGCCGGATGCTTCTGAACCTTCTAATACGCTCAAAACCACCATTAGCACATTTTTACCCATCGACAAATGTTATGAGCGTTTAGAAATTGGCAGCAGTTTTCCGGGGATCATTGATTCAAGAGACAACCAAACCAAAATTTGTACGCTACCAACACAAAACCATGTATTGGAGCCAGATAGCCATACTCAATATGGCAACTCTGCATGTAAAGGTGACAGTGGTGGCCCGTTGGTCGATGTGGCGACCGGCAAACAAATTGGTATTGTTAGTGGCGGCCCCCTTATTCTACCAACGTGTGGCTCTTTGACGATCCCAAGTTTCTACACCAAGGTGAGCCACTATTACGACTGGGTACAGTCTTACATCACTGCCGATGCGCCACCAAGTCGTTACATCGTTGCGCCGAATTTTATCAAAAGTGCTAACAATGAAAGTGGTGACAATAAAGAGTGTCACGATGGCATTGCGACCAATAACTGTGATTTCAAAGGCTCAGATGATGAAGGTGGCAGTCTAGGGTTTTGGTTATTGGGTTTATTCGTGCCGTTATTCTTGTGGCGAAAGCGTGAGGTTTGATAGGGCGATTGGAATGCCAAACTAATAAGCAGCGGTATACGCTGCTTTGCTTTTTTCATGTTTTCTCTTTTGGGCTCAAATTAAAAATAGTGCCAAGTAATCGAGGCTTTTCACGTTTTATTACACTCTTCACCATGGCTTTTACTGCTATATTCTGGTGATTTGCTTGCTATTGCAGCATGTAAACATATACTAGTCTGCTGCGAAAAACTCGTCGCAATTTTATCGTCGCCTAGACGTGATTTGACCAATAGATAAGACAAGTAACATGCAAGTATCAGATTTCCATTTCGACCTTCCAGATGAACTCATCGCTCGCTACCCTCAACCAGAGCGTACCGCTAGCCGACTGCTGCAAATGGACGGCAATACCGGAGAGCTCATTGATGGCACATTTACTGATGTATTGGGCCAAGTTCAACCCGGTGACTTAGTGGTGTTTAATAATACTCGTGTTATTCCTGCTCGTCTTTTTGGCCGCAAGGAGTCGGGCGGTAAATTAGAAGTGCTAGTGGAGCGCATGTTGGATGAGAAAAGCATCCTCGCGCACGTTCGTTGCTCTAAATCACCAAAACCAGGTACAACCATTATTGTTGGCGAGAATGATGAATATTCAGCAGAAATGGTTGCACGCCATGATGCTTTATTTGAACTGAAATTTAGTTCTGATAAGACGGTACTAGAAATTCTGGAAGAAATCGGCCATATGCCGCTTCCTCCTTACATCGACCGTCCAGACGAAGATGCAGATAAAGAGCGTTACCAAACGGTATATAATCAAAAGCCAGGTGCGGTTGCGGCACCGACAGCGGGCCTTCACTTTGATGATGTTCTCTTGGAGAAAATCAAAGCGAAAGGTGCAGAGTTTGCTTACGTTACTTTGCACGTTGGGGCGGGTACATTCCAGCCAGTAAAAGTGGAAAATATCAACGATCACCACATGCATGCCGAGTACGTAGAAGTACCACAAGAAGTCGTCGAAGCAATTAAAGCGACGAAAGCGCGTGGCGGACGAATTATTGCTGTTGGTACCACATCTGTGCGTTCACTTGAAAGTGCAGCGCAAGACGCATTGCAAAAAGGGACTGAGCTGGCCCCATTCTTTGGCGATACAGAAATCTTTATTTTCCCTGGTTACGAATATCAGCTGGTGGATTGCTTGATCACAAACTTCCACTTGCCTGAATCAACACTGATCATGTTGGTGAGTGCATTTGCTGGATACGAGAACACCATGAATGCTTACAAACATGCGGTGGAAAACAAATACCGTTTCTTCTCGTATGGCGATTCAATGTTCATCAAGAAGAAAACAGCGTAGTTAAAAGTAGATTTACGAGTGCTAGCAGTAAGCTAGGAAATAAAGCATCCATTGCTTTGTCTCTCGCAAGGAAAAGCGACCGCTCCTTAAAGTAGGGTAGAGCCCTAAACACTCAGTCAGACTGTTTCTCTGACACCCGGAGGCATCGTGAAATTAAAATTCGATCTTAAGAAGAAAAACGGCAATGCACGTCGTGGTCAACTGACTTTCGAACGCGGCACTGTTCAAACTCCTGCGTTCATGCCAGTAGGTACTTACGGTACCGTTAAAGGTATGACACCAGAAGAAGTAAAAGGTACTGGTGCAGAAATTCTGCTAGGTAATACGTTCCACCTGTGGCTACGTCCTGGTCAAGAAGTGATGAAAATGCACGGTGACCTGCACGATTTTATGAACTGGCACGGTCCTATTCTTACTGATTCAGGCGGCTTCCAAGTATTCAGCCTTGGTAAGATGCGTACGATCACTGAAGAGGGTGTTCACTTTCGTAACCCAGTAAACGGTGACAAGATTTTCATGGACGCAGAAAAGTCGATGGAAATTCAAAAAGACCTGGGCTCTGACATCGTTATGATTTTTGACGAGTGTACGCCTTACCCAGCGACACACGATGAAGCGAAGAAATCGATGGAAATGTCATTACGCTGGGCACAGCGTTCACGTGACCATTTCGAGAAGCTAGAAAACCCGAACAACCTATTTGGTATTGTTCAAGGTGGTGTTTACGAAGATTTACGTGATGTGTCGGTAAAAGGTCTAACGGAAATCGGTTTTGACGGTTATGCGGTTGGTGGTTTGGCAGTAGGTGAGCCTAAAGAAGACATGCACCGTATTCTTGAGCATACTTGTCCTCAACTTCCTGAAGACAAACCTCGCTACTTGATGGGCGTTGGTAAGCCAGAAGATTTGGTTGAAGGTGTTCGTCGTGGTATCGACATGTTTGACTGTGTAATGCCAACGCGTAACGCACGTAATGGTCACTTATTTGTGACTGGTGGTGTGATCAAGATCCGTAATGCGAAACATAAAACGGATACAACACCATTGGATCCGCATTGTGACTGTTACACTTGTCAAAACTACAGCAAGTCGTACCTTCACCATTTAGAGCGTTGTAATGAAATCTTAGGCGCTCGCTTGAATACAATCCATAACCTGCGTTACTACCAGCGTCTGATGGAAAGCATTCGTAAAGCAATTGATGAAGATCGCTTCGATGAATTTGTTACTGAGTTCTATGAGCGTCGTGGCCGTGAAGTGCCACCACTAGCAAAAGAGCAGTAATTGAAAAACTAAAAGAATTAAAGCCTTTGGCATGTCGCCAGAGGCTTTTGCTAATAAAGTAGGCTAACGCACGTTATTTTTGAGAGAGCGATCTCTATTAGTTACTCTCAGACTTGAATCTAAAATGCGAAAGCCCAATTTGTTTGATTATCAATAAAATATAATGAGGATGTTTTAATGTTTATTTCTCAGGCTCACGCAGCAGCAGAAGGCGCGCCAGCAGGCGGTGGTTTTGAAATGCTAATCATGCTTGGCATGTTCGCAGTGATCTTTTACTTCATGATTTACCGCCCACAAGCGAAACGCGTAAAAGAACACAAAAACCTAATGGCTTCTATGGGCAAAGGCGACGAAGTTTTAACTAGCGGTGGCCTAGTGGGTAAAATCACTAAGATTGCTGAAGACAATGACTACATTTCAATTGAGCTTAACGCGAACAATGAAGTAGTAATCAAGAAAGACTTCATCACTGCAGTGCTACCAAAAGGTACGCTTAAGTCTCTATAAAACAGCTAAAGGATCCTCGCTGTGCTAAACCGTTATCCATTATGGAAGTACTTGATGGTGCTTTTTGCCATCATCACCGCTGCGTTATACGCACTTCCAAATATCTACGGTGAAGATCCGGCTATTCAAGTTACAGGGGCGCGTGGCGCCTCTGTAGATATGTCAACGCTGGATGCTGTCACTACTGCTCTTAACAAAGAGCAACTTTCTCATAAATCCATTGCTCTCGAAGATGGATCAATTCTTGTTCGTTTTAACGACACTGACACACAAATCAGTGCTCGTGATGTCATCAGCGAAGCGCTAGGCAAAGACACAATTGTTGCACTTAACCTTGCACCTTCTACACCCGATTGGCTAGAAGCGATTGGCGCGTCACCATTGAAGCTAGGTCTTGACCTTCGCGGTGGTGTTCACTTCTTAATGGAAGTGGATATGGATGCAGCGATGGAAAAGCTTGTTGGTCAACAAGAAGAAGCTTTCCGTAGCGAACTTCGTGACGCCAAGATTCGTTACCGTGCAATCCGCCCTTCTGGAAAAGAAGCGGTAGAAGTGTTGTTGCGTAACGAAGAGCAATTAGCAGAAGCGAAAGCAACGCTAGAAAAGAATCACCCGGACATGATTTTTGTCGATTCTGATTCAAATGGCCGTTACGCTCTTACTGCAACCTTTACTGAGCAACGTTTACAAGAGATCCGTAACTATGCTGTTGAGCAAAACATTACGATTTTACGTAATCGTGTCAACGAACTAGGTGTTGCGGAACCATTGGTTCAACGTCAAGGTGCTAGTCGCATTGTAGTTGAACTGCCTGGTGTTCAAGATACTGCTCGTGCAAAAGAAATTCTCGGAGCTACGGCAACGCTTGAATTCCGCGAAGTTGATGATAAAGCTGACCTATCGGCAGCGGCAAATGGTCGTGCGCCAGCAGGTAGTGAAATCAAGATGGACCGTGATGGTCGCCCAGTTGTGCTTAAGAAGCGCGTTATTCTTGGCGGTCAAAGCATCACAGATGCAAGCTCAAGTGTTGATGAATATGGTCGTCCACAAGTTAACATCTCGCTAGACAGCGAAGGTGGTAATAAGATGTCTGCGTTCTCTAAGAAGAACATTGGTAAGCTAATGGCTACCGTGTTTGCAGAATACAAAGACAGTGGCCGTCGTACGCCTGAAGGCAAAGTTATTCTGGATAAGCATGAAGAAGTCATCAACCAAGCAACGATTCAATCGGCTCTTGGTCGTAACTTCCGTATCACAGGTATCGATTCTGCTGCAGAAGCACACAACCTAGCACTTCTACTACGTGCTGGTGCACTGATTGCACCTATCTCTATCGTTGAAGAACGTACCATTGGTCCATCAATGGGCCAGCAAAACATCGATATGGGTATCCAAGCATGTATCTGGGGTATGGTTGCCGTAATGCTATTTACGCTGCTTTACTACCGCGGCTTTGGTTTGATTGCAAACATCGCTCTAATGGCAAACTTAGTGCTTATCATTGGTGTTATGTCGATGATTCCAGGCGCTACCATGACGCTTCCGGGGATAGCCGGTATCGTGTTAACAGTCGGTATGGCGGTTGATGCGAACGTACTGATCTTCGAGCGTATCCGTGAAGAGATTCGTGATGGACGCAGTCCACAACAAGCGATTCACCAAGGTTACGCGAATGCATTCAGCACGATTGCTGATGCGAACATCACAACACTAATTACTGCAATCATTCTATTTGCGGTCGGTACAGGTGCGGTGAAAGGTTTCGCAGTTACTCTATCTATCGGTATCTTAACTTCAATGTTCACCGCCATTATTGGTACACGTTGTATCGTGAACCTGATCTACGGTGGCAAACGCGTTGATAAATTGTCGATCTAAGGCTGGGAATTAATATGTTTCAAATTCTAAAAGCAGAGAAGACGATCGGCTTTATGCGTTGGTCGAAAGTAGCATTCGTTTTTTCAATTATAATGATTGCTGCTTCTATCTTCACTTTGTCAACCAAGTGGCTTAATTGGGGTCTAGATTTCACTGGCGGTACGCTTATCGAGGTCGGTTTTGAACAGCCAGCAAACCTTGAAGAGATTCGTGCAGCACTAGATTCAAAAGGCTTTGGCGATGCGACAGTACAAAACTTCGGTAGTGCTCGTGAAGTCATGGTCCGTCTTCGTCCACGTGATGACGTTTCTGGTGAAACGCTAGGTAACCAAATCATTGGTGCTATCAAAGATGGTACTGGCGAAAGCGTAGAAATGCGTCGTATTGAGTTCGTAGGTCCCAACGTTGGTGATGAGCTAACAGAAGCTGGTGGTCTAGCGATCTTGGTATCGCTGATCTGTATCCTGCTTTATGTATCGATGCGATTTGAATGGCGTCTAGCGGCTGGTGCGGTAATGGCATTGGCTCACGATATAATTATCACGCTAGGTGTCTTTTCGTTTCTACAAATTGAAGTTGACCTGACTATCGTAGCTGCGCTACTGACGGTTGTGGGCTACTCACTCAACGATACCATCGTTGTATTTGACCGGATTCGTGAAAACTTCCGTAAGATGCGTAAGGGCGAACCTTCAGACATTATGGACGCTTCAATCACTCAAACATTGAGCCGTACATTGATTACATCTGGTACGACGTTGTTCGTGGTAATTGCACTGTTCATGCAGGGTGGTGCTATGATTCACGGCTTTGCAACCGCACTTTTACTCGGTATCACTGTAGGTACTTACTCTTCTATCTACGTAGCATCAGCACTGGCTCTAAAACTGGGTATCCAGAAAGAGCACTTGATGCCACCTCAAGTAGAAAAAGAAGGTGCAGAGTTCGACGAAATGCCATAAGGCAGATTGAGAACCGGAAACAAAAACCGCTGAACAATCAGCGGTTTTTTTGTATCTGAATAGAGTAGTGAGCTTGTAGAGCCTCTCTGTATGAAGAGCCTTCAGCTACAGCTAAGTCGATACGGAGCAGTAGATACAAAAAAGCCCAGCTCATTGAGCGGGGCTTTCTAAAGTCATCAGCGTGACGGGCTAGATATGACTTTCAAATCTTACTTAAGGATCGCGCTGTTACCGTTTTCGCGAATGTGCTTAAGGATAGATTTTACTCCACGAGCGCTTGAAGCAACGATGTTACCAGACTTCATGTAGTCAGTGCCGCCAGCAAAGTCAGTTAGGATTGCGCCAGCTTCACGAGCAATAAGCTCACCTGCTGCCATATCCCAAGGTTTTAGGCCTAGCTCGAAGTAACCATCAACACGGCCAGCAGCCACGTAACAAAGGTCAAGAGCAGCAGAGCCGCTACGACGGAAATCAGCACATTCAGTGAATAGCGCACCAACGATCTTGATGTAAGACTCAGCGTGTTGTTTCTGCTTGAATGGGAAGCCTGTTGCTAGAACAGTACCTTGAAGGTCTTTTAGTTGAGCAACACGAATACGTGCACTGTTTAGTTGAGCGCCGGCACCGCGTTGTGCAGTGAATAGCTCATTTTGCATTGGATCGTAAACACAAGCAACTTCAGTTTTGCCCTTAATACGAACAGCGATAGAAACCGCGAAAGTTGGGTAACCTTTTACAAAGTTAGTGGTGCCATCCAGTGGGTCGATGATCCATTGTACGTCTTTATCTTTACCTTCGATAAGACCTTGTTCTTCAGCAACGATACAGTGCTCAGGGTAAGACTGCTTGATAGTATCGATGATGATGTATTCTGCTTCTTTGTCTACGTTAGTGACAAAGTCATTAGTGCCTTTAAGAGTAGATTCTACTTTATCAGTGTTTTCTAATGATTTAGCAATATGATTGCCTGCCTTTCGCGCAGCGCGAATAGCAATGTTTAGCATTGGATGCATACGAATTTCCCAACGGATGTTAAAGAACAAATGAAAGCGGCGGCGAGTATACCAGAGATAATTAAAAAGGGAAGTGGTTATTTTTTGTTCTAAATGCGGCTGGTTGAGTGTACAGAGCATACTGCGGACGAGAACAATAACCAAGAATGAGAAGAGAGGTCTGCTTGCCTCTAGGGTGTCTTAAAAAACTATGATAACATTCTGCGGTTTTAATTTAGGTAGCAAACACAGATGTTGGATCAAGTAAAAATTGTACTCGTAGGTACCTCTCATTCAGGCAATATTGGCTCAGCAGCTCGAGCAATGAAAGTGATGGGTTTAAACCAACTAGTATTAGTCGATCCACAATGTGAAGTGGATGAACAAACTCTTGCTTTAGCTGCGGGTGCTGGTGATATTGCTCAAAATGCAAAGATTGTCGGCACATTAGAAGAAGCGGTTGAAGATTGTGGCCTTGTTGTGGGTTCTAGCGCCCGCTCTCGTACATTAGAATGGCCAATGCTCGAGCCACGTGAATGCGGTGAGAAATTTGCAGTTGAAGGCCGAAAACATCCTGTTGCGCTCGTGTTTGGCCGAGAAAGAACTGGTTTGACAAACGAAGAGCTACAAAAGTGCCACTACCATGTTTGTATTCCCGCTAATCCTGAGTACAGCTCGCTTAACCTAGCGATGGCTGTACAAACTCTCAGTTACGAAGTGCGAGTTGCACACTTGAACTTAGAGCAAAGCCAGTTTTCCCCAAATGAATCGGAAGAATACCCGCGTCATCGAGAACTTGAAATGTTCTTCGAGCATCTTGAAAAGGTGATGGTTGAGACCCAGTTTATTAACAAAGAGCAACCTGGACAGGTGATGAATAAGTTGCGCCGTTTGTTCTCTCGTGCTCGACCAGAAACCCAAGAACTTAATATTCTACGAGGCGTTTTGACTTCGATAGAAAAGAAGTTCTGAGTAAATAATAACCACTTTAGGTGTAAGGATGAATACCTGAGTAAAATGGTCAAATAAATACTTGACCAAATTACTCAGGTATGGAAAAATCTTAACCATTACAAACCATGTGGATACGGTGTGGTATGAAACTTACATCTAAAGGAAGATATGCGGTGACAGCCATGCTGGATGTGGCACTGCATTCGCAACAAAACCCTGTACCTCTGGCTGATATTTCAGAGCGTCAAGGGATCTCGCTCTCTTACTTAGAGCAGCTATTTTCAAAATTGCGTAAAGCAGGTCTCGTTGCCAGCGTTCGTGGTCCTGGTGGTGGTTACCGACTTGGTGCCGACGCTCACAGTATCGCTATTGGTACCGTGATTGCTGCCGTTGATGAGTCAGTAGATGCAACCAAATGCCAAGGTAAAGGAGATTGCCAAGGTGGAACACGTTGCCTTACTCACACGCTGTGGCGTGACCTAAGCTCTCGCATTAGTGACTTTTTGAATAACATCACTCTTGGTGAGTTGATGACAGACAATGAAGTACTCGAAATTTCTGATCGTCAGGACATTGATCTGGCGGTAACCCATGGGCTATCAAACAAAAATACAACCGCCGCGCCCATCGGTGTAAACGTCCGCTCTTAGCGGTCAGCTTTTTACATTGGAGTAGAGAATGAAACTGCCGATTTATCTTGATTATTCCGCTACATGTCCAGTTGATCCACGTGTTGCTGAAAAAATGGTTCAGTACATGACAATGGATGGCACATTTGGCAACCCAGCGTCACGTTCGCACCGTTACGGCTGGCAGGCAGAAGAAGCGGTCGATACTGCTCGTGAGCAAATTGCTGATCTTCTAAATGCAGATCCTCGCGAAATCGTATTTACATCTGGTGCGACAGAATCAGACAACCTTGCGATTAAAGGTGCAGCGCACTTTTACTCGAAGAAAGGCAAGCACGTAATCACTTGTAAAACAGAGCACAAAGCCGTTCTTGACCCATGTCGTCAACTTGAGCGTGAAGGCTTTGAAGTGACTTACCTTGAGCCAGAATCAAATGGCTTGATCGATCTAGAGAAGCTTAGAGCAGCCATGCGTGATGACACCGTGCTTGTGTCTATTATGCATGTAAACAACGAGATTGGTGTGGTTCAAGACATTACAGCGATCGGCGAACTGTGCCGTGAGCGTAAAATTGTTTTCCACGTGGATGCAGCGCAATCTGCAGGTAAATTACCAATCGACGTTCAAGAGATGAAAGTTGATCTAATTTCACTTTCTGCTCACAAAGTATACGGCCCTAAAGGTATCGGTGCACTTTACGTACGTCGTAAGCCTCGTATTCGTCTTGAAGCGCAAATGCACGGTGGCGGTCATGAGCGTGGTTTCCGCTCTGGTACACTTGCTACTCACCAAATCGTAGGTATGGGTGAAGCATTCCGCATTGCAAAAGAAGACATGCAAAAAGATTACGATCATGCTTTAGCGCTTCGTAACCGTCTTTTTGATGGCGTGAAAGACTTAGAAGCAGTGACGGTAAACGGTGACTTTGAGCAGCGTGTACCACACAACCTAAACATCAGTTTCGCATTCGTAGAAGGTGAATCACTACTAATGTCGCTTAAAGATCTAGCGGTATCTTCTGGTAGTGCTTGTACGTCTGCAAGCCTTGAGCCTTCTTACGTTCTTCGTGCCCTAGGCATGGATGACGAATTGGCTCACAGCTCGGTTCGTTTCTCGTTTGGTCGTTTCACGACTGAAGAAGAAATTGATTACGCAATTGAACAAATCCGCGTTGCAGTGACTAAGCTACGCGACATGTCTCCTCTATGGGATATGTACAAAGAAGGGATTGATTTGAGCACTGTTGAATGGGCTCACCATTAATCTCAGGGATTGAAATAGAGGATTCGAGGTAATTTATCATGGCATACAGCGAAAAAGTAATTGATCACTACGAAAACCCACGTAACGTTGGTTCATTCGATAAAGAAGATCCATCAGTAGGTAGCGGCATGGTTGGCGCTCCTGCGTGTGGTGACGTAATGAAGCTTCAAATCAAAGTGACACCTGAAGGTATCATCGAAGATGCGAAGTTCAAAACATACGGTTGTGGTAGTGCAATCGCATCAAGCTCACTAGTAACTGAGTGGGTAAAAGGTAAGTCAGTTGATGAAGCGGCAGCAATTAAAAACTCTGAGATTGCTGAAGAGCTAGAGCTTCCACCAGTGAAAGTTCACTGTTCTATTCTTGCTGAAGATGCAATCAAAGCAGCGGTTGCTGACTACAAGAAAAAACACCAAGAATAATTATTCCGTAATATAATGGGAGCTTTGACGCTCCCATTCCAATCGAAATTTAGACAGACTAAGGTGCAGTATGGCCATCACAATGACAGAATCAGCGGCAAGTCGCGTAAGAGCATTCCTAGATAACCGAGGCAAAGGTATCGGTTTACGTCTTGGAGTGAAGACGACTGGTTGTTCCGGCATGGCATACGTACTTGAGTTTGTTGATGAGCTCAATGAAGAAGACGAAGTATTTGAACTCTCTGGAGTGAAAATTATCATCGATCAAAAGAGCTTAGTGTACCTAGATGGTACTGAATTGGATTACGTGAAAGAAGGGTTGAATGAAGGTTTTGAATTCAACAACCCTAACGCGAAAAGTGAATGTGGTTGTGGTGAAAGCTTCAACGTCTAATTGATTGTCCTTCTGGGCAAACGAGTCCGGAAGGCTTTACTAGGACCCGAACTTAATGAATCACTTTGAATTATTTGGGCTACCAAGTCAGTTTAAGCTGGATGGTAGCCTTCTTTCTTCTCAGTTCCGAGAACTACAAAAACGCTTCCACCCGGATAACTTTGCAACGGGCTCAGAACGTGACCGTTTGATGGCGGTGCAAAAGGCGGCGCAAATCAACGATGCCTATCAAGTTCTGAAAAATCCTATTTCTCGCGCCGAGTATATCCTCGCAGAGCAAGGTGTTGAGATCCGAGGTGAACAGCAAACAATGCAAGATCCGATGTTCTTAATGGAGCAAATGGAACTGCGCGAAGAACTGGAAGAGATTGCTGACAAGTCCGATCCTGAATCGGCGCTTTTTGACTTCGACTCTAAGGTCAGCAAAATGTACAAACAGCATCTGGCAAGCGTCGAGCAAGAGCTTGATGATGGTCTATGGGCTGAAGCCGCAGACCGAGTTCGTAAGCTAAAATTCATTGCCAAACTAAAGAACGAAATTGAGCTAGTCGAAGACAAACTCCTCGGCTAGTAAGTGTGACAAGGACCTATCATGGCACTACTTCAAATCGCAGAACCGGGCCAAAGCTCGGCACCTCATGAGCATAAGTTAGCAGCGGGTATCGACTTAGGTACTACCAACTCTTTGGTTGCTTCTGTACGTAGCGGCGATGCAACTCCACTTGCGGACGAGCAGGGCCGTACTATTTTACCTTCAGTCGTTAATTACGCTGAGGAAACGTTAACGGTCGGCCACGAAGCCAAAGCCAAAGCAGAGTTTGAACCAGAGAACACGATTATCTCTGTAAAACGTTTGATCGGTCGTTCATTAAAGGACATTCAGTCCCGTTACTCTTCACTTCCTTATCGTTTTAAAGAGAGTGAAAACGGCCTGCCAATTCTGCAAACACCTCAAGGTGACAAAAACCCGATTGAAGTATCTGCGGACATCCTAAAAGTATTGGGTAAGCGAGCTGAAGATACGTTAGGTGGTGAGTTAGCTGGTGTCGTTATTACCGTTCCTGCTTACTTTGATGACGCGCAACGTGCAGGTACAAAAGATGCGGCGAAATTAGCTGGTCTTCATGTTCTCCGTCTACTTAACGAACCAACCGCTGCGGCAATTGCTTATGGCCTAGACTCTGGTCAAGAAGGTGTGATTGCGGTTTACGATCTAGGTGGCGGTACTTTTGATATCTCTATCCTACGTTTATCGAAAGGCGTATTTGAAGTATTAGCAACAGGTGGCGACTCTGCATTAGGCGGTGACGACTTCGACCATCTATTTGCCGATTATTTAATGGAGCAAGCGGGTCTAGAAGCGCCGCTTTCTGCAGAAAAGAACCGTACACTGTTGAACATTGCTACTGAAGCTAAGATTGCTTTCTCTGAGCAAGACAGTGTTGACGTTGACGTTTTTGGTTGGAAAAGCACCGTGACTCGCGAGCAGTTCGAAGATCTGATTCGTCCGCTAGTGAAGAAAACCCTGATGTCTTGCCGCCGCGCATTAAAAGATGCGGATGTCGACGCAGATGAAGTACTCGAGGTCGTCATGGTCGGTGGCTCAACACGCACATTGCTTGTACGAGAAATGGTTGGCGAATTCTTTGGCCGTACACCACTGACAAGCATTAACCCAGATGAAGTTGTTGCAATCGGTGCGGGTATTCAAGCTGATATCCTAGCGGGTAACAAACCTGACTCTGAGATGTTGCTTCTTGATGTGATTCCACTGTCGCTCGGTATTGAAACCATGGGTGGTTTGGTCGAGAAGATCATCCCCCGCAACACTACGATTCCCGTTGCGCGTGCGCAAGAATTTACCACATTCAAAGATGGCCAAACGGCGATGAGTGTTCATGTGGTACAAGGTGAACGTGAAATGGTTGATGACTGTCGTTCACTTGCTCGCTTCTCGTTAAAAGGTATTCCTCCGATGGCAGCGGGTGCGGCACATATTCGCGTGACTTACCAAGTTGACGCAGATGGCCTTCTTTCTGTTACGGCAATGGAGAAGAGCACTGGTGTTCAATCAGAGATTCAAGTAAAACCTTCTTACGGCTTAAGTGACAATGAAGTGGCGGATATGTTGCGTGATTCAATGACGCACGCAAAAGAAGACATGCAAGCTCGTGCCTTAGCTGAGCAGCGTGTTGAAGCCGACCGAGTGATAGAAGGTTTGATTGCAGCGATGCAAGCTGATGGTGATGACTTACTATCAGAACAAGAGAAACAAAACTTGATTAAAGCCATCGAAGCCTTGATTGAGCTGCGTAATGGTGATGATGCAGATGCGATAGAGCAGGGCATTAAAGATACCGATAAAGCGAGCCAAGATTTCGCATCACGCCGTATGGATAAATCGATTCGAGCTGCGTTGTCAGGTCAATCAGTAGACGATATATAAGAGATAAGTAGTTATGCCTAAGATTATTGTATTACCACACGACGATTTGTGCCCAGAAGGTGCAGTGTTGGAAGCAAACTCTGGTGACACCGTTCTAGACGTAGCGCTAAAAAACGGTATCGGTATTGAACATGCGTGTGAGAAGTCATGTGCGTGTACTACCTGCCACGTAATCATCCGTGAAGGTTTTGATTCACTCGAAGAAAGTGAAGAACTAGAAGACGACATGCTAGATAAAGCGTGGGGTCTAGAGCCTGAGTCACGCCTAGGGTGTCAGGCGAGAATTGCTGATGAAGACTTGGTGGTAGAAATTCCTAAATACACATTAAACCACGCTTCAGAAGATCACTAAAACTATCTTCCCAATATAGGGAAGAAGCAAAAGGAAGATGAGCAATGAAATGGACAGATTCTCGCGATATCGCGATTGAACTTTGTGACAAGTTTCCAGATGTCGATCCAAAAACAGTGCGTTTTACCGATCTTCATCAATGGATCATGGAGTTAGATGAGTTTGACGATGAGCCAAACCGTTCTAATGAAAAGATTCTAGAAGCCGTTATCATGTGCTGGATGGACGAAGCAGACTAAGTCTGTAAAACACAGCCTAGTTAACAATTCTTACTAAAAAAAGCGGACCTTTAGGTCCGTTTTTTTATCCAATTGACATTTTTGCCCTACATAATGCTAACATCCGTGAGTTATTTAAAAGAAGCAGCGTAGGCAACGCTGCTATAAGACAAGGAGAAACCATGTCTACACAGATGTCTGTATTTTTAAGTCAAGAGTCGGCAGCACCACATTGGGGTGAAAAAGCACTGCTTTCATTCGCTGAAAACGGCGCAACTATTCACTTAGGTGAAGGTCATGATCTCGGCGCAATTCAACGTGCAGCTCGTCAGCTAGATGGCCAAGGAATTCGTTCTATTTTTCTTTCTGGTGATAACTGGGATCTAGAGAGCGTATGGGCTTTCCACCAAGGGTTCCGTAACCCTAAAAAACATGGCTCAGTTGAGTGGGCAGCATTGTCTGATGAAGATCAAGCAGAGCTTCAAGCTCGTATTACTTCGACTGATTTTACCCGCGATATTATCAACAAAACGGCAGAAGAAGTTGCTCCTCGTCAGCTAGCGACAATGGCTGCTGAATTCATCAAATCTGTTGCGCCGAAAGGCACGGTGACAGCTCGTATCGTCAAAGACAAAGACTTGTTGGCAGAAGGTTGGGAAGGTATTTACGCAGTAGGCCGTGGTTCTGAGCGTACTTCTGCGATGCTTCAGTTAGACTACAACCCAACTGGTGACGAAAACGCACCTGTATTCGCATGTCTTGTGGGTAAAGGCATCACCTTTGATTCCGGTGGTTACAGCTTGAAGCCTTCTACCTTCATGAGTGCAATGAAAGCAGATATGGGTGGCTCGGGTACTATAACTGGTGGCCTAGGATTAGCTATCTTGCGCGGTTTAAACAAGCGCGTAAAACTGATCTTGTGTTGTGCTGAGAACATGGTTTCTGGCCGTGCCCTTAAGCTTGGCGACATCATCACTTACAAAAACGGCAAAACCGTTGAGATTATGAATACCGACGCGGAAGGTCGCTTGGTGCTTGCCGACGGTCTTATCTACGCCAGTGAGCAAAAGCCTGAGTTAATTATTGACTGCGCGACGCTAACAGGCGCAGCGAAGAATGCGTTAGGTAACGATTACCATGCGCTAATGAGCTTTGATGATGAGCTATCGCATCAAGCGCTTACGGCGGCAAACCAGGAAAAAGAAGGCTTGTGGCCGCTACCACTTGCTGACTTCCATCGAGAAATGCTGCCATCTAATTTTGCCGATTTATCTAATATCAGCTCTGGTGATTATTCTCCAGGTGCAAGCACTGCAGCTGCATTCTTGTCTTACTTCGTTGAGGACTACAAAAAAGGCTGGTTACATTTCGACTGTGCGGGTACGTATCGTAAAGCCGCTTCTGATAAATGGGCTGCGGGAGCAACGGGTATGGGTGTTCGTACACTTGCTCGTTTCCTCAATGAGCAAGCTGGAAAATAAGATTGATTGCAGCACTCTCTTGTTTGAGTGCTGCTCTTACCCAGTAAGTCACTTTAAAAGCACAACTATTATTACAAGTACAGAAAGGAAATTTTATGGCTCTAGAAAGAACATTTTCAATCATTAAGCCTGATGCTGTAGAGCGAAACCTAATTGGTGAAATCTACAATCGTATTGAAAAGGCTGGCCTACGTATCATCGCTGCCAAAATGGTTCACCTGACAGAAGATCAGGCAAGCGGCTTTTATGCAGAGCATGAAGGTAAAGAGTTTTTCCCTCCTCTAAAAGAGTTCATGACATCTGGTCCTATTATGGTTCAGGTATTGGAAGGTGAAAATGCGATTGCACGTTACCGCGAGCTAATGGGTAAAACCAACCCAGAGGAAGCGGCATGCGGCACTTTGCGTGCTGATTACGCACTCAGCATGCGTCACAATTCAGTTCATGGTTCCGATAGCCCTGAGTCTGCCGCTCGTGAAATTGAGTTTTTCTTCCCTGAATCAGAAGTTTTCTCTCGCTAACTCGTTCATGCATCACTTTTGCGTGATGATCTAGTTCGTAACAACCTCGGATTTGTCCGAGGTTTTTTATTCCGCGTTCTCCATTTCACCGGCGAGTTCATTCGTAATTATTCGCGAAGACGTTGGCTAATCTGAGCATCTTACAGGGGGGAAAGCTTAGTTAAGTGTGTTTGTTCTCACTGTTTTCTCTGTATCACTTCTACGCTTTTGCTGTCGGTTGTCTAATCATTATTCTCACCGCAAAGTCTGTTTAAAATTTAATCGTTTTTATTTTAATGCCTTAGCAAACTCAGGGTCTTACACCCCTTGTTGTAGCTGCATAAAGGCTGTACAATTCGCGCCCTTATTCTTGTTTCAGTCATTGAGAGGCAACATGACCACTGAAAAAATCAATCTACTCGACTTTGATCGCAAAGGCATGCGTCAGTTTTTCGCGGAAGAACTTGGCGAGAAAGCGTTTCGTGCCGATCAGGTTATGAAGTGGATCTACCATTTCGGTGTAGATGACTTCGAAAAAATGACAAACATCAACAAGAAGCTGCGCGAAAAGCTTTTACACAAGTGTGAAATTAAAGCACCAACTGTAGCAGAAGCCCAGCATTCTTCAGACGGCACGATCAAGTGGGCAATGAAGGTTGGTGATCAGGATGTAGAAACGGTTTACATTCCAGAAGATGATCGCGCAACGCTTTGTGTATCTTCTCAAGTAGGTTGTGCATTGGAATGTAAGTTCTGCTCAACAGCACAGCAGGGCTTTAACCGTAACTTGAAAGTTTCAGAGATCATCGGTCAGGTGTGGCGTGCTGCACGTGAAATTGGTCTTGAGAAAGAAACAGGCCGTCGCCCAATTACGAACGTCGTGATGATGGGCATGGGTGAGCCGCTTCTTAATATGAAGAACTTGATTCCTGCATTGGAGTTAATGCTGGATGACCTTGGCTTTGGTTTGTCGAAGCGTCGCGTAACCGTATCAACATCAGGTGTGGTTTCTGGTCTTGATCAGATGACGGGCAAAATCGACGTTGCGTTAGCGATCTCTCTTCATGCGCCAAACGATAAGCTGCGTAGTGAAATCATGCCAATTAACGATCGTTGGGATATTCAAGATTTCCTAGCATCCGTTCGTCGTTACATTGCTTCATCGAATGCAAACCGTGGCAAGGTAACAGTCGAGTACGTGTTGCTTGATCATGTGAACGATGACATGGACCATGCACGCGAGCTGGCTGAATTGATGAAAGACACACCATGTAAGATTAACTTGATTCCGTTTAACCCGTACCCAGGTTCACCTTACAAGAAACCAAGTAACTCACGTATTGATCGCTTCCAAAAAACATTGATGCAATACGAGCACACAGTTACGGTTCGTAAAACACGTGGTGATGACATTGATGCCGCATGTGGTCAGTTGGTCGGTGATGTAATTGACCGAACTAAACGTACGGCAATGCTGAAAGCGTCACGCGGTGCCGATACCATTGAAGTGAAAGCTGTATAAACGACCGGAATTCAAAAATAGCCAGAGCCATTCGCTCTGGCTATTTTGTTTATTGTTTAGGACATTTTCGCCAAGATTTGGGACTATCACTCTTCAACCTAAGGTTATTTGGGTATAATTTCGAATTCCTTTGTCAAAGTTTGGACAAAAGCTTGAGCTATCTGTTAGTTTGAGTGTAAAGAGTTTTTGTCTTCGTTGCGCATTCGCTTATCATGATATGTAACACTAACGATGACACCGATAATTCTCAGCACTTTCTCACATACGTTTTGCTGATTTTTGCAAAACGGGTATTCGCACTCAGATCGCTGAGAGTTTCTTAAAATTATTATTTTTGGTTAACGCGTTTTGGCTAGCTATCTTTAAAGAGGCTTAAGAACAATAACGAAAATACATGACCACGTTAGCCACTAAAACAGATTAAATACCGCCATTATGACAGAACACGAAAATACGAATGAAGTGCCACTCTCTATTGAAGCTGGCACATTACTGAAAAACAAACGTGAATCCTTGGGAATGAGCCAAAAGCAAGTTGCCGACCGCCTGAGGCTTCGCATTTCTGTGATTGAAGATATTGAAAATAACCGATTTGAATCTCAACAAGTCGCGACATTTACGCGTGGTTACTTACGCTCTTACGCTAAATTCGTAGGTCTTGATGAGAAGGTGGTTTTGACGGCGTTAGAGCAGACTGCCGATGCTCAGCCTCAAGAGCAAGAAATTGAAATGCAAAGCTTCTCTCGTAAAACAAAAGACGAGAAGCACAATAGCCGTATTATGCTCCTTACTTGGGTTATCGGGCTAGTCATTATTGGCATTTCAGCTGCATGGTGGTGGCAAAACCAACAAGAGAATAGCCTAACTAAGGAAGTAACGGATTCAAGTGTTGAAGCGCCGCAGCCCACAGCTCAAGAATTAGCTGATATCGATTTGATGACGGCTGAAGAGTTAATCGCAAGCACTCCTGAAGAAGTGGCTTCAACTAATGAAGGTGTTGCTGAATTGACTGAAGCACCCGTTGAGCAAGGGGCGGATCCTTTGCTGACTGAAACTGAAAATACAACAAGCGTAGATTCTGAAGAACCTGTTGCCGTGATTGAAGCGGCGGAAGAGGAACAGCCTGCGCCAGTAGTACCTGAAGGCATGACACTTCTTACTATGAAGTTTAAAGCGGACTGTTGGATTCAAGTAAAAGACACCAATGGTAAAACGCTGGTAAGTGGTACTCATAAGCCAGGACAAGATGTAGAACTTACCGGAAAAGCGCCATTTAAAGTGATATTAGGCGCACCGGAAGGGGTTACAATGACATTTGCAAGTGAACCTGTCGACCTTTCTGGGTATACTTCAGGCAAAGTAGCTAGATTCACTCTACCGTTATAAAAAATTATGCAACACGAATCTCCAATTATTCGTCGTAAATCGACGCGTATTTATGTGGGTGATGTGCCAATTGGTGATGGTGCGCCAATTGCAGTACAGTCAATGACTAACACTCGCACGACTGACGTAGAAGCGACAGTCGCTCAAATCCGAGCACTAGAAAAAGTCGGCGCAGATATCGTTCGAGTTTCTGTACCTACGATGGACGCAGCAGAAGCTTTCAAACTGATTAAACAGCAAGTTTCTGTACCATTAGTGGCTGATATTCATTTCGACTATCGTATCGCGCTGAAAGTGGCGGAGTACGGAGTTGACTGTTTACGTATCAACCCAGGTAACATCGGCAATGAAGAGCGCATTCGCGCTGTTGTTGATTGCGCTCGCGATAAAAATATCCCGATCCGTATTGGTGTCAATGGTGGATCTTTGGAAAAAGATCTACAGATGAAATACGGTGAGCCTACGCCAGAAGCCTTGGTTGAATCGGCGATGCGTCACGTAGATCATCTCGATCGTCTTAACTTTGACCAATTTAAAGTTAGCGTGAAAGCTTCAGACGTTTTTCTTGCGGTGGATTCATATCGTCTGCTGGCGAAGAAAATCGATCAGCCTCTTCATTTAGGTATCACAGAGGCGGGTGGTGCTCGAGCTGGCGCTGTTAAGTCATCTGTTGGCTTAGGTATGCTGTTATCTGAAGGGATAGGCGATACGCTGCGTATCTCTTTGGCTGCCGATCCAGTTGAAGAAATCAAAGTCGGTTTTGACATCCTTAAATCTCTGCGCATTCGCTCTCGAGGCATCAACTTTATTGCGTGCCCAAGCTGCTCACGCCAAGAATTCGATGTGATTGGTACGGTGAATGCACTGGAGCAACGTTTAGAAGACATCATCACGCCAATGGATGTGTCTATCATCGGTTGTGTGGTAAACGGCCCTGGTGAAGCAGAAGTTTCTCACTTAGGCCTAGCAGGTAGTAACAAGAAGAGCGCATTCTACGAAGATGGTAAACGCCAGAAAGAGCGCTTTGATAACGATGACCTTGTGAATAAGCTAGAAGCTAAGATCCGTGCGAAAGCAGCTATGATGAATGGCGAAAACCGCATCGAAGTTAAAGTACAAGATTAATCTCAACGAGAATTACGGTAAGTATTGTGGCAAAAACAATTCAAGCAATTCGAGGCATGAACGATTGCCTCCCAACTCAGTCGCCACTGTGGCAAAAATTAGAAAACACAGTGAAAAATGTAATTAGCGCATACGGTTATAACGAAGTGCGCATGCCAATCGTTGAAGAAACAAACCTATTCAGCCGCGCTGTTGGTGAAGAAACAGACGTCGTTTCAAAAGAAATGTACACTTTTGATGACCGTAACGGCGACAGCCTAACACTTCGCCCAGAAGGTACGGCGGGTTGTGTACGTTCATGTATCCAAAACAGCCTGATCAACCGTGATGAACAGCGTCTGTGGTACATGGGGCCTATGTTCCGCCATGAACGTCCGCAGAAAGGTCGTTACCGTCAATTCCACCAGTGTGGTGTTGAGGTGTTTGGTCTAAATGGTCCAGATGTTGATGCAGAGCTTATCATGATGACGGCGCGTCTATGGCGTGAGCTAGGTATCAATGAGCATGTCCGTCTTGAGCTGAACTCTATCGGTTCTCAAGAAGACCGCGCAGACTACCGTACTGCACTGGTTGCATTCCTTGAGCAACATATTGATGTGCTAGACGAAGATTGTAAGCGTCGCATGCACACGAATCCACTGCGTGTTCTGGATACGAAGAACCCAGACGTTCAAGCTATTTTAGGTGATGCACCTCGCCTTTCAGATTACTTGGGTGAAGAGTCTAAAGCACACTTCGCAGGTCTATGTGAACTTTTAGACGCCGCAGGTATCAAATACACAGTTAACGAACGTCTAGTTCGTGGTCTGGATTACTACAATCGCACGGTATTTGAGTGGATCACTGAGAGCCTAGGTGCTCAAGGCACTGTATGTGGCGGTGGTCGTTACGATGGCCTTGTAGAGCAATTAGGTGGTAAACCAACACCAGCGGTTGGCTTTGCAATGGGCCTAGAGCGTCTAGTACTGATGCTAGAAACGTTGGAACTGACAGACGTTCGTCGCAGTGTTGACGTGTACGTAGTCACAGCGGGTGAAGGCACCATGATGGCAGGAATGAAGCTAGCAGAACAGCTTCGCGAGTCTGTTCCAGGCGTTCGTGTGATGAATCACTTCGGTGGCGGTAACTTCAAGAAACAGTTTAAACGCGCAGACAAAGTTGGTGCTGTTGTAGCATTGGTTCTGGGCGAAAACGAAGTTGCGGATAATACCGTAGTACTGAAAGACTTAGCTGGTGGTGAGCAAGAGACTTACAACCAAGCAGAAGTTGCAGAAAAGATCGCAGCACTGATTTAAGTCTTTTAGTAATCTAACAAAATTACATCCTAGTTCGTAAGCTAAGGCTCCCAAATGTGGAGCCTTTAAACGAAATAGGAACAATGGCAGCTAAGCTGCCATTTACATGTTTTAAGAGGACAGGAAGTGGAACTTTACGATACTGAAGAACAACAAGTTGAAGCCATTAAAGACTGGTGGAAGGAAAACGGCAAAGCCGTCATCATCGGTGCGGTTGTTGGTTTAGGTGGTCTATTCGGCTGGCGTTACTACCAGGATTCTGTGATTCAGGCGAGTGAAGCAGCTTCTCAAAGCTACACGACAGCAATGAATGCTTTGCAAGACAAAGGCACTGATGCTCAAGCTGACGTGAAAGCTTTCATTGAGTCAAATGAAGTAAAAGAATATTCAGTATTGGCTGCGCTACAACTTGCCAAAGCACAAGTTGAAGCTCAAGACCTTTCTGCTGCATTGGAGCAACTGAAGTGGGCGCAAAGCAACACTCAAGATGCTGCGTTGTTACCATTGATTAGTTACCGCATTGCGCGTATTGAGACGGAAATGGGTAACTTCGACGCTGCAACGGCAGAGCTAAGTAACGTCACTGATACAGCATGGACAGGTCGTATTGCTGAACTTCGTGGCGATATTGCGATTCGCCAAGGTGACAAAGATGCTGCGTACGCTGCGTATACTGAAGCTCAGCAAGCGGCAGATGCAAGCCCGACACTACAAATGAAATTGGACGATCTGGCGAAATAAGGACCGCATTGGATGAAAAGAGTCTTTAAGAAAGCCTTGCTAGGGGCGTTAACAATGGGAGTACTTGCCGGTTGTGCAGGTGAGAAAGACACCATTGTAATGGCGCCACTACCTCAGGTAGACAGTCAGTTTACAACCAGTAGTGAGTGGAGCACATCGGTTGGCGATGGTGTTGGTCATTACTTTTCAAAACTATCCCCTGTATTTGCGAATGATACATTGTTCGTGGCAAGTCGTGATGGCTTAGTAAAAGCGCTGGATCCTGAAAACGGTAAACAACGT
Organism: Vibrio sp. 2033; assembly: GCF_033339735.1. Taxonomy (NCBI): domain Bacteria; kingdom Pseudomonadati; phylum Pseudomonadota; class Gammaproteobacteria; order Vibrionales; family Vibrionaceae; genus Vibrio; species Vibrio sp. 2033. Next base: position 179,032 of record NZ_JAWOVC010000007.1, on the reverse strand, counting down.
TGGCAAACGGACCTAGAAGAAGATGTCATTGCTCGTCTCTCTGGTGGTATCACAGCGGCATACGGAAACCTTTACATTGGCTCTGAGAATGGTGAAGTCATCTCTCTTGACCAAGAAACAGGTGAAATTGTTTGGCGTGTAAAAGTTGGAGGTGAGGTACTGGCGAAGCCAGTTGCAGATTCAGGCCTTATTATCATCAATACTAGCCGAGGCATGTTGATAGCCCTTAATGAGAGTACAGGTGAGCAACGCTGGGCATTGAGTACAGAAGTGCCGAACTTAACTTTACGTGGCGATAGTACTCCGACTGCAATTGGTGGCGGTGTATTTTGGGGAACGGCAAATGGCCGACTCGCAGCTGCTATTGTTGAGCGTGGCCAGTTGATTTGGCAACAGCCTGTTGGTACGCCAAAAGGCGCGACAGAAATTGATCGTTTGGTTGACGTTGATTCATCGCCAATTGTGCTAGGCGGTACTCTTTTCACCATTGGATACAATGGTCAACTTATCGCCATTGACTTGCGTTCAGCGAACCCGATTTGGAAGCGTAATTACTCATCTGCGACAGACATTTCTACAGATGGTAGTCGCATCTTTGTGATAACGGAAAAAGATCATGTTGTTGCCGTTGATTCACGAAGCGGGACTGAGTTGTGGGAAAACAGCTTGCTTGAGCACCGACAACTTACAGCGCCAGTTATTGTTGGCAATTATCTCGTTGTCGGTGACACGCTTGGTTACCTTCACTGGATGGATCGTTCAACGGGCGAATTTGTTGCGCAGCAGTTTGTCGATGATAGCGGCTTGGCTGTTGGCCCGACGTTATTGTCGGATGGTTATGTGATTACAACTCGCAACGGCGATGTAAAGAAACTAACCATTAACGAATAATATCGTGATATAATTCACATTCGGCTCCTGGCTGGTGACAGCTAGGAGCCGTTTTGTTGTTTGAATTTATTAACCCTGACGTGGTTATAGGTAAAAAGCTGGTTTGATTTGGCATCGAGCAAGTCGTTACCTATAACTACAGAAGAAAGATTATTGTAGAGGTTGTTATGGTACCTGTTGTAGCTCTAGTAGGGCGTCCGAACGTAGGTAAATCTACACTATTTAACCGATTGACTCGCACTCGTGACGCGTTGGTTGCGGACTTTCCAGGCCTAACGCGAGACCGTAAATATGGCCAGGCGAGACTTGGTGAAGAGCACGAATTCATTGTGATTGATACTGGTGGTATCGATGGCACAGAAGAAGGCGTGGAAACAAAGATGGCAGAACAGTCATTAGCCGCGATTGATGAGGCTGATGTTGTGTTGTTCCTTGTTGACGGTCGTGCTGGTCTGACACCTTCAGATGAAGCAATTGCTGCTCATCTGCGTAAAATTGAAAAGCCAGCGATGCTGGTAGTAAACAAAATCGATGGTATTGATGCCGATGCGGCGTGTGCTGATTTTTGGCAGCTCGGCGTGGATGATATGTACCAGATTGCGGCCGCTCATGGCCGTGGTGTGACCGCTTTGCTTGAGCGTGCTTTATCTCCATTCTTTGATGATCTATTAACAAGTGAATCTGAAGAAGGTGAGATTGAAGACCTGACTGGATTCGAAGACGAAGAGCCTCTTGTTGAAGATTACACTGAAGAAGACGCAGAAGCTGAATTCAAGCGCCTTCAAGAGCAGCCGATTAAGTTGGCGATCATCGGTCGTCCGAATGTAGGTAAATCGACACTGACTAACCGTATTCTGGGTGAAGAACGTGTAGTTGTATACGATATGCCAGGTACAACGCGCGACTCTATCTACATCCCGATGGAACGTGATGGACGCGAATACGTACTGATTGACACTGCAGGTGTTCGTCGTCGTGGTCGTATCAATGAAACGGTTGAAAAGTTCTCTGTTGTTAAGACGCTGAAAGCGGTAGAAGATGCAAACGTCGTTCTACTGGTGATTGATGCTCGTGAAAATATTTCAGACCAAGACCTAAGCTTGCTTGGTTTTGCACTGAATGCTGGCCGCTCAATTGTCATCGCCGTTAACAAGTGGGATGGTCTAGACAGTGACGTGAAAGAAAGCGTGAAGAAAGAACTGGACCGCCGTCTAGGATTCGTCGATTTCGCGCGTATCCACTTTATCTCTGCGCTGCACGGTACTGGCGTTGGTCACTTATTTGAATCTATTCAAGAAGCATATAACTCGGCGACAACGCGTGTGGGTACGTCAGTACTGACGCGTATCATGAAGATGGCAGTGGATGATCACCAGCCGCCAATGGTTCGTGGTCGTCGTATCAAACTCAAATACGCACACGCAGGTGGTTACAACCCACCGATCGTTGTTATCCACGGTAACATGGTTCGTGAATTACCAGATTCGTATAAACGTTATCTGATGAACTACTTCCGTAAGTCTCTGGAAATTATGGGAACACCGATTCGCATTAACTTCCACAACAGTGATAACCCATACGAGAACCGTACGAATAAGCTTACGCTATCACAAGAGCGTAAACGTAAGCGTATGATGTCGATGGTGAAAAACCGCAATAAATAATGAAATTCGAATACCCAAGTTTCTACTTGGGTATTTTTTTATCAAAAGTAATCGTAAAAATGACTATCACAGCAACAAAGACTCGTTTTTGTCATCAAACATGGCAATTAGAAGCACAAATACAGCTCGTTCAATCTACGGAAGAAGTGACTTACGTTATTACAGATGTCACGCCGTTCCATCCCGTTAGTCACATATGGCCGGATCACCCTGCAGACAAAGGAACGTTGAAGGTGAATGGGGCTGAGCATGACGTAGTAGATTGCCAAGTTGGAGCAGTGGAGCAGGAGAGTGGTGCTTTGTATGTGGGTAGTGACATCCCTGTAAAGCGTGATGCTGAAGGTTGGGTGTTTGTCGTCGTGCATGTTTTATCACGTACGGAATCATTTGCAATTAATGACTTGGTAACATTAGCGGTAGATAAAGACTATCAAAATGCTTTGAGTCGAGGCCACACAGCAGGACACTTAGCGTATTTGGCGTTGAATAAAGTACTAGCGGAAGACTATTGGCGAAAAGACGCAGACCGCAAAGACCCACATGGTTATTATGACTTTAATAGCTATGCGCAAGTCACGAGTTATGTCACTCCAGACAAGTGCCTCGATACGTACCGTTTAGGCAAAACACTCCGTAAAAGAGGATTAAACAGTGCAGATATGCTGAATGACCTCCAGGCGATTGCAGAAAAAGTGAATGGCCAACTGGTTGAATGGCTTCAAAGAGATGCGATGATCACCATGGAATGCCACGGCGATAGATTAACGGATTCTCGCTATTGGAAGTGCGATTTAGGGGAAGGTCAATTAGCGGTAATCCCTTGTGGTGGAACGCATGCGAGCCATTTAAATGAGTTTGCTTTTATCCAAGTTAAACTCGTTGAGCTCGACGCTCAAACTATCGAAATGCACACCAATGTAAACACTGCTTTTTGAATAAGATCTTTTTATTAAATTCTGATTTTTCGTTTAATTAAATCTCTCTAAGGTTTTTTATTCTGTCTTAAATTGGAATGCAGAATATGTAACTTATGCTTTCGGTGTGTGGTTATATAAATATTCTTTTAAGGGGTGATCGCTGATCAAGGAGTAAATATCAGACGATCAGTATAAGATCCTACGTATCAAGTATGGTTAACGCCTCGTGAAACTTGTTGGGGCGGTGATGAAGATCAACATACTTGTTCGTTATTTTGAGTAGCATGCGTTACTCGAAATTGCTTAGTTTAGAGAGAGGAACGGGATATGCAGCAGAACATTTGCCCGACTTGCAATGTCGAACTGGAATGGACAGGACAATACCATTGTGCACAGTGTGAATCGGATTTTAAAAAAGTAGGTTTTTGCCCTGATTGTGAGGCGGAGCTGGAGAAGCTGCAAGCATGCGGTGCTGCGAGTTACTTTTGCAATGTGTGTAATGAACTCAAGTCAAAATCACGTGTCCGATTTGAGTTCCAGAAAATCAGTTAACCAGAGTTTGTATTCAGTTAACGGTAGAGCGAACGTCGCCTTCGGCTAATCGAGTAATCAATACATCTCCCGATTTTACATCTGAAGATTGCGTAATTACTTTTCCTTGCTCAGTTTGAGTAATTGAGTAACCTCGTTTCAATGTCGCTAGTGGGCTGACGGTGTCTAACTTCTCTGCAGCAATCGCGAGTTGATGGCGCATAGTCAGTAACTTGCGATCCATTGCATCCATGAGCTTTTGCTCAACACGTTCTAGCTTCGACTTCTGCTCGGCAAGGCGTGTTACAGGAGAATTTAATTGCAGCCGATAATGTTGACGCTCGATTCGCTGTTGACGCAAGGCAATAAAACGACTCATCGCTCGCTGTAAGCGCATGTCCAACTCATCTAACTGTTGCGTCTGACGTTGCAAGCGATAGCTTGGGTGCTGTCTCTCTAGACGGTGCACTAATTGAGCAGATTGCTGCTTTTGTTGTGCTAGGTAGTAACGCATCGCGCTCGCTAACTTATGCTGGCGGGTAACTAAAGCTTGATCTTTGTGGCTGTTATCACGGCTTACTAGCTCAGCGGCTGCTGATGGAGTAGGCGCGCGTACGTCGGCGACAAAATCAGCTATTGTCACGTCAACTTCATGTCCAACGGCGCTAATAATAGGAATTTGGCTTGCTGCAATCGTGCGAGCTAATATCTCGTTGTTAAAGCACCATAAGTCTTCTAATGAACCACCACCTCGGCCCACAATTAGCACATCACATTCATCACGGCTGTTAGCGCGACCAATGGCTTGTGCAATTTGAATGGCTGCGTCCTCACCTTGTACCACTGTCGGATAAATCACAACAGGTAGGGAAGGATCACGACGTTTCAATACGTCTAAGATATCGTAAAGCGCGGCACCAGTTTTCGATGTGATGACGCCAACACGTTTAGGGTGCTCAGGCAAAGATTGCTTATTGATTTGCGCGAACAACCCTTCTGCTGCAAGCTTCATTTTCAGCTCTTCAAACTCTTGTTGAAGACGGCCATCACCTTCCGGTTGCATGCTTTCGATGATCAATTGGTAGTCACCGCGAGGCTCATAAAGAGAAAGACGAGCTTTTACTAGGACTTGATTACCGTTAGCGGGCTTGAAAGTAACGCGGCGATTGTTACCACGAAACATGGCACATTTAACTTGAGCGCGAGAGTCTTTAAGAGTGAGGTACCAGTGACCAGAGACAGGAGCTGAAAAGTTGGATATCTCTCCGACGAGCCAAACGATCCCCATTTCGTTTTCAAGGAGTAAGCGAACTTCTGCGTTGAGACGAGAAACAGTAAAGATGTTTTGATTGGTCTTGGAGAGCACAGCTAATCTCTTAGACGTGAGTATGGAAATTAGCGGCAATATAATACATAGCAAGGGGGTAATTGCAAGAAAAAAATTAAAAAATTTGTGGTCAAGCGATTGCGTTAACCGTATAATCCCTCCGCAATATCTAATCCAAATGTAGCCAACAACCTAAAACTGGTTACCCTCATTATGCGAAACGATGAGATTGGATTGTCTTTTTACTCCTCTAATTGTGAGATATTGCAAATGCTAAGAATTGCCAAAGAAGCGCTGACATTCGATGACGTACTACTTGTGCCAGCACACTCCACCGTTCTCCCAAACACAGCTGATCTTCGCACTCAGCTAACTAAGAACATCACCCTAAACATCCCAATGATTTCAGCGTCTATGGACACTGTTACTGAAGCTCGTCTAGCAATTGCGCTAGCGCAAGAGGGTGGCATTGGCTTTATCCACAAGAACATGTCTATTGAGCAGCAGGCAGCCGAAGTTCGTAAAGTTAAGAAGTTCGAAGCTGGTATGGTAACTGACGCGGTTACTGTAAACCCTGACGCGACCATCGCTGATGTTGTTGCACTCACTGAAAAGCATGGTTTTGCAGGTTTCCCTGTTGTCACTGAGAGCAATGAGCTTGTTGGTATTATCACTGGTCGTGACGTTCGTTTTGTGACGGACCTTTCTAAGAAAGTATCTTCAGTAATGACGCCAAAAGAGAAGTTGGCAGCAGTTAAAGAAGGTGCAACACGAGAAGAAGTGCAAGAGAAAATGCACGAAGCTCGTGTAGAGAAAGTATTGGTTGTGAATGATGAGTTCCAACTAACCGGTATGATTACTGCGAAAGACTTCCACAAAGCAGAACGTAAACCAAACGCATGTAAAGATGAGCGTGGTCGCCTACGTGTTGGCGCAGCAGTTGGTGCTGGTGCGGGTAACGAAGAGCGTGTTGCTGCTCTAGTTGAAGCAGGCGTTGACATTCTACTTATCGACTCTTCACACGGACATTCTGAAGGTGTACTAAACCGCATCCGCGAAACTCGCGCTGCTTACCCAGATCTAGACATCATCGGTGGTAACGTAGCAACAGGTGCTGGTGCTAAAGCACTAATCGAAGCTGGCGTAAGCGCAGTGAAAGTTGGTATCGGCCCTGGTTCTATCTGTACAACTCGTATTGTAACGGGTGTGGGAGTTCCACAAATCACTGCAATCGCAGATGCGGCAGAAGTGGCTAATGATTATGGTATTCCGGTTATTGCTGACGGTGGTATCCGTTTCTCAGGTGATATCTGTAAAGCAATCGTAGCTGGCGCATCATGTGTGATGGTTGGTTCTATGTTTGCTGGTACTGAAGAAGCGCCGGGTGAAGTGATTCTATACAATGGCCGTTCTTACAAGTCTTACCGCGGCATGGGTTCTCTTGGTGCTATGTCTCAAGGTTCTTCTGACCGTTACTTCCAGTCTGACAACGCAGCGGACAAGCTAGTACCAGAAGGTATCGAAGGTCGTATCGCATACAAAGGCCGTCTAAAAGAGATCGTACACCAACAAATGGGTGGTCTACGTTCAAGCATGGGTCTAACTGGTTCTGCAACTATCGAAGATATGCGTACGAAAGCTGAATTTGTACGTATCTCTGGTGCAGGTATGCAAGAGTCTCATGTACACGATGTTCAAATTACTAAGGAAGCGCCGAACTACCGTCTAGGGAACTAATTACCCAGCGGAAACGTTTGCTTTTTCCTTGAAGCATTAAGAAGAGGCGAGTACACTCGCCTCGGTTTTAATCACTTAGCCTTAAAAAGACTGCTCAAAATGACTAAAAATATCCATGACCAACGTATTCTGATCTTGGACTTCGGTTCTCAGTACACTCAATTAGTAGCTCGCCGCGTACGTGAAATCGGCGTTTACTGTGAACTATGGAGCTGGGATGTAGAAGAAGCGGATATTCGCGAATTCAACCCAGATGGCATTATCCTATCTGGCGGTCCAGAAAGCGTAACGGAAGAGAACTCTCCACGCGCGCCTCAATATGTGTTTGATTCTGGTGTTCCTTTGCTTGGCGTATGTTACGGCATGCAAACCATGGCGGAACAGCTAGGAGGCAAAGTAGCGGGCTCTAACGAACGTGAGTTTGGCTACGCTCAGGTTAAAGTTTCTGGTGAATGTGCTCTATTTAAAGATCTTGAAGCAACTCAAGACGTTTGGATGAGCCATGGCGACAAAGTAGTAGAGATCCCAGCCGATTTCGTAAAAGTTGGTGAGACAGACACTTGTCCTTACGCTGCGATGGCGAATGAAGAGAAGAAATACTACGGCGTTCAGTTCCACCCAGAAGTGACACACACAAAAGGTGGCCTACAAATGCTTGAGAACTTTGTTCTTGGCGTATGTGGCTGTGAACGTCTATGGACTTCTGAATCTATCATCGAAGACGCGGTTGCTCGTATTAAAGAGCAAGTGGGTGACGACGAAGTTATCCTAGGTCTATCTGGTGGTGTTGATTCATCGGTAGTCGCGATGCTAGTTCACCGTGCAATCGGCGACAAGCTAACGTGTGTATTTGTTGATAACGGTTTACTTCGTCTAAACGAAGGTCAACAAGTAATGGATATGTTCGGCGACCAATTTGGTTTGAACATCATCAAAGTTGACGCTGAAGAACGCTTCCTAAAAGCACTTGAAGGCAAGTCTGACCCAGAAGAGAAGCGTAAGACTATCGGTCACGTATTCGTAGATGTATTTGATGAAGAGTCTAAGAAGCTGAAAAACGCGAAATGGCTAGCTCAAGGTACGATTTACCCTGATGTAATCGAGTCAGCTGCATCTAAGACTGGTAAAGCGCACGTGATCAAATCGCACCACAACGTGGGCGGTCTTCCAGATGACATGGAAATGGGTCTTGTTGAGCCACTACGTGAGCTGTTCAAAGATGAAGTTCGTAAGATTGGTCTAGAATTAGGCCTGCCTTACAACATGCTTTACCGCCACCCATTCCCAGGTCCTGGTCTAGGTGTTCGTGTTCTTGGTGAAATCAAGAAAGAGTACTGTGACTTGCTACGCCGTGCTGATGCTATCTTTATTGAAGAGCTTCACGCAGCTGATCTATACAACAAAGTATCTCAAGCGTTCACGGTATTCCTACCAGTACGTTCTGTTGGTGTAATGGGCGATGGCCGTAAGTACGATTGGGTTGTGTCTCTACGTGCGGTAGAAACTATCGACTTCATGACTGCTCATTGGGCACACCTACCATATGACTTCCTAGGTAAGGTTTCTAACCGTATTATCAACGAAGTTGATGGCATTTCTCGTGTTGTTTACGACATTTCAGGTAAGCCACCAGCGACTATCGAGTGGGAATAATTTTCCTCTAGACAGTTGAGTTTATAAGAACCAGCCTTCGGGCTGGTTTTTTTGTACTTCAAGTTTGTGAAGAGGTGGCTCAACTTTTTTGTGAGAGATATATACATGCGGTTAAATTAAATATATATTCATTTTAATTGTTTAATTATCATAAATGGTATTGCTATGGAACAGGCTGACGTTACCTCTCTCATTCCCATCCTTATTACTCTTTTCCTCGCGCTGACCACAAGAAATGTCGTTGTTGGTTTATTCGCCGGTGTGGTGAGTGGTGTCGCTATGCTTGAAGGGACATTTGTCGAAAAAGGGCCACTAGACTCGTTTAGTGCATTGATGAAAAGCTATCTACTGCCGCAATTAACTGACAGCTACAATGCGGGCGTCATTTTGCTCTTGGTCTTTATTGGTGGCTTTGTTGCCTTGATGGAGAAATCTGGCGGTGGTGTGGCGTTTGCTAAAAAGGTCACTCAATGGGTGGCGAGTAAGTGCCAAGCTCAACTGTCCGCATGGTTCGGTGGTGTGGTTATTTTCTTCTCTGACCTTGGTACACCGTTGATTGTTGGTCCTGTTTTTCGCCCTTTATTTGATAAGTTAAAAGTATCACGCCAAAAATTAGCTTTTATTATCGACTCTACTTCCTCTCCCGTCGCAATCTTGATCCCTTTTATCGGATGGGGCGTTTACATCATGGGATTGATTCAAAAAGAGTTTACTGCCCTGAATGTCAGTATGAGTGATTGGGATGCTTTCATTGGCGCGATCCCGTATCAGTTTTACGCCTTTCTTGCGATCGCGATTGTGCCGATTGTCTCTTTCTTCAAATTAGATTTCGGACCGATGGCGAAGGCTGGGCAGTTAGCAGAACAGGGCTCCGACTTTGGGAAAGTACAGGAGTCTATGAATGTGTTTACGCATAAAAATGCAAAATCCAGTTTTGTATGGGCGCCTTTGCTCGTTATGCTGGTGGTTCTATGTACCATCCTCGTGCCACACGGTTTTCCATTTCAAAAAGTGGCAGGATCAACGTTTAGGGCTGCACTTTCTTCTGCATATTTCTTCGCGGCCTTCACTTTAATTGCGCTGATGGCGTTTTATGGCGTAAGAAAGCTTTCGGATGGTATTCAGGTTTATCTGAAAGGGATGTCAAACATGATGTCAGTGGCGGTGATTCTGGTATTGGCTTGGGCGCTTAGCTCGGTTGGGAAAGAATTAGGTGCAGCTGCATACATTGCTGAACAAGCTCAAGCCGGTTTCCCTTACTGGTTATTGCCAGCGGTTGCGTTTTTACTGGCCGGTATTATCTCGTTCGCTACGGGATCATCTTGGGGGACGTTTGCCATCATGATGCCATTAGTGATCCCAACTGCCGTCGCGATTGATGCACCACTGTTGGTTTGTATTGGTGCGGTATTATCTGGTGGCTTGTTTGGCGATCACTGTTCTCCCATCTCTGAAACTACGATTTTGTCGTCGACAGGAGGGGGGTGTGAACAGTATGAGCACTTCCGTACACAATTACCTTACGCATTACTCAATGGAATGATCGCATTGGGGTGTTTTCTTTTAGCTGGAATCAACGCCTCACCAGTGATTGTGCTTGCCGCAATTATTTCTCAGTGTGTGGTTTATTTTGTGCTGTCTAAACAAAAGTCAACCGCGAAGCTAGAGGTGGTTTCGGCAGAACAATAAAGAGAGAAACATCACAAAGCGGAGGCTCACAGGGTCTCCGCTTTTCTTTTGAGTCAAGGTAACATTTTTCTTGTGACAAAATGTGTGTGAGGACCTATTTATTCATTTTGTCTCGCAGAATCAACGTACTTGGCTCGGTGTTTCGTATATATGATCCACTATATGTCTAGTTATTCCTCGTATATTGTATTGTTGAAATCCGGAGACTAGACATGTTTGCACTCAAACATCTTCCTCTTGCATTGAGTTGTGTCTTAGCAGCACAAGTGAATGCGAGTATGAATATTCAGCCCGATCCGCAAAATCCGAATGGTTATGTTATTGCTCGTGGTGACGTTCAAGCCGTAGAGCAAAGCAAAACTTCTGATCCTATGTATGCCATTTGGTCACAAGCATTAGAGACACGCCCGAACTCAGTGGTTGAAGCGATTGTTCCAGGGGCGACAACCAACCCAGAAAACGTGAAGCGTGTAGAGCGTGTATTCCCCGAAAGTGAGTGGGACTTCCTGACTCAAATGGCGGCACCTGAATACACTTACACGCGTTTCCTACGTGCAATTGGCAAGTTCCCAGCATTCTGTGGTGAGTACACAGACGGTCGTGATTCGGATGCGATTTGTAAAAAATCGATCGTGACAGCGTTTGCTCACTTTGCACAGGAAACCGGTGGCCATATTTCGATCGATAACGTATCGGATAATCCGCTAGGGTTGGAAGAGTGGCAGCAAGCTTTGGTTCATGTGCGAGAAATGGGATGGTCTGAAGGGCAAGAAGGTTACACAACAGGTTGTGGTCAAAATGACTGGCAAAACAAACGCTGGCCATGTGAACCAGGACAAGGTTATTTTGGACGTGGTGCTAAACAGCTTTCTTACCATTTTAACTATGGCGCGTTCTCTGAAGTGATGTTTGATGGTGATGCATCTGTATTGCTAAAAAATCCAGGCTTGGTTGCGGATTCATGGCTGAACTTGGCATCGGCTATCTGGTTCTTCCTAACCCCACAAGCACCGAAACCTGCAATGCTACATGTGATTGACCGTACTTGGGTGCCTTCACAGCGTGAGCTTGATGCTGGCATTGGTTACGGCTTTGGTACCACCATCAACGTGATCAATGGTGGTATTGAGTGTGGGGAGCAAAACAAAGATAAAGGTCAACCTGTTAACCGTATTCGCTATTGGGAAGGACTTGCCGCTCATTATCAAATTCCAATTGAAGCCGATGAGACCAATACCTGTTGGCAGCAGACGCCTTACGGTAGCTTAAATCTGAATGGTGCGACAGACGTGTTGTACACCAACTGGGATGGAAACTGGAAATACTACTCAGATCGTCCGGGAGGCCACTCTTTTGAATGTGAACTTGTTGGTTTCCAAACGGCTTACTCTGCGCTAGTTGCAGGTGATTATGAGAAATGTGTAACTAACTTCTACCAATCTCATGCGGGTTGGCCAGAAGTTCGTGTAGTTGACAAGTTAGATCCAGTGGATCCGGTCGATCCGCCTGTAGGTGGTGTGGCAGCTTGGGATTCTGGCAAAGTATATAACACGGGGGAACAAGTCTCTTACCAAGGTGCTGTTTACGAAGCGAAATGGTGGTCACAAGGTAATGAGCCAACGAAAGGAGACCCGTGGAAGCTGGTTTCAGGCACTCCTACGGAGCCGCCTACAACGGAACCTGAACCACCGGTGACTGAGCCAGAGCCGCCCGTCACAGAACCTGAGCCGCCAGTAACCGAGCCAGAACCACCAGTGACAGGCAATTTTGTTCAGTGGGAGCCGGGTGTAACGCAAGTCGCTAACGGCGATAAAGTGACGTACCAAAACAAATGTTTTGTCGCAAAAAATGGCCCTGGAGTATGGGAAAGCCCAACGCAAAGCAACTGGTTCTGGGACGAGATTTCTTGTCAGTGATCGAGTAAAAAACAACCTAACCATCTATAAAGACTCTGCTTTTTTGCAGGGTCTTTTTTTATATATGTAGTGGTTTATTTATGGAATCTAAGTTTTCAATAACAGCTTTTCTCTTTTGTTCTGCAGCCCATTAAAATTCGCGCGCATTTTTTATCAACATTTTTGAAAAAAGGTATTTGTACATGTCGACAAAACTGGCTAACCCAGCACCGCTAGGTCTAATGGGTTTCGGTATGACCACTATTCTGCTCAATATTCATAATGCAGGATTTTTCCCAATTGACTCTATGATTCTAGCGATGGGCATCTTTTACGGTGGCCTTAGCCAAGTAATCGTTGGCATCATGTGCTTTAAACGCGGTGATACATTCGGCACAACTGCGTTTACTTCTTACGGTCTATTTTGGCTAACATTGGTTGGTCTAATCGTAATGCCTCACATGGGTCTTCCTGCAAGCCCTGCAAGCTTTATGGGTTGGTACCTAGCGCTTTGGGGCATCTTCACTGGTTTCATGTTCATTGGTTCTCTATGTTACCCAACAGCGAAGCAAGTGGTATTTGGTTCTCTAACTATCCTGTTCTTCTTGCTTGCTGCTCGTGATTTCACTGGTAGCGAAGTGATCGGTGCTATCGCTGGCTTCGAGGGTATCTTCTGTGGCGCAAGTGCAATTTACTTCGCAATGGCGCAAGTACTGAACAACGAATTTGGTCGTGAAGTGTTACCTGTCGGTAAAGCAAAAATCGCTCGTAAAGTTGAAGCGGTTATCGCCTAAGCTGTTACTCATAATGAAGAAAGGGGGATTAACCATTGGTTAATCCCCCTTTTTTATGTCCTCAATCGGACCACTGCTTTTTCTTATTTATGTGATAACGCTATGTTGATGGTTGCTCAACAGTTTCTGCGCTATTGCTGTCTGCCGTTGGAGCTTTACCCGTTTTACGTCGGTACTTATCTTCCCAGTAATCTGCGCCTTTAATGCCCAGTGCAACAGGGTTAAATGTAAAATCGGTCACACCACGTTTTTGTTGCTCTTCGTAGTCGTTCAGTGCTTTGAGTGCAGGCTTCGACATAAAGAAAATGATCAAAATACCGATGATGTTTAGCCACGCCATCAGTCCTACGCCTACATCACCCATCGCCCATGCTAAGTTGGCGGTTTTCACGGTTCCGTAGAACACGGATGAAATAATGATGACTTTCAGAATAAACATCAGTCCATTTACTTTGAACGTACGACGAATGTAAGCAATGTTCGTTTCTGCAATGTAGTAGTAAGCCAGAATGGTCGTAAACGCGAAGAAGAATAGAGCGATTGCGATGAATGGCTTACCCACGCCAGGTAGTGCGCTTTCGATCGCCATCTGTGTAAACACAGGGCCATTTGCACCAATATCCGCTGGTAGGTTTTGAACCAGGAATGTACCTTCAATCGCACCATTTACGTTGTACGCGCCAGTGATAAGAATCATGAACGCGGTTGCTGAACACACAAGTAGTGTATCGATGTAAATAGAGAAAGATTGAACAAGACCTTGCTGAGCAGGGTGATCAACACTCGCTGCTGCTGCTGCGTGAGGACCAGTACCTTGACCTGCTTCGTTGGAGTAGACACCACGTTTTACACCCCAGCCGATTGCTGCACCAACGCCTGCCATTGGTGTGAACGCGTCACCAATGATCATGCCGAAAATGCGTGGAACCTCACCAATGTTTAGAAGGATGATGACAAACGCAGTAATGATGTAAGCTAACGCCATAAATGGCACAACGACTTGGGTAAAGTTCGCGATACGCTTTACGCCACCAAAAATGATGAAAGCCAAAATGACACAAACAACCGTACCAGTGAAAATTTTAGCAAAACTGAAGGTACCAATAGCGGTTTCAATCATGTCACCTGAGCCAAATGCGGCTTCTACTGCGTTACCGATACTGTTCGATTGAACGCCAGGAAGTAGAACACCACAAGCAAAGATGGTCGCGATAGCAAAGATCCAAGCGTACCATTTTTGTCCCATTGCTTTCTCAATATAGTAAGCAGGGCCACCACGGAACTCGCCTTCGTCTTCTTCTTTATAAATTTGTGCAAGTGTTGATTCTGCGTATGCGGTTGCAGCGCCAAAGAAGGCTACGACCCACATCCAGAATACGGCGCCTGGGCCACCGAAACCGATAGCAGCAGCAACACCAGCAATGTTACCTGTACCTACACGGCCAGACAGTGAAACGGCAAGTGCCTGAAATGATGATATCCCTTTTGTTGAACTCTTCCCTGAAAGTAATAAGCGCCACATCTCAAAGAAGTGACGAATTTGTACAAAACGCGTCATGATTGAATAGAACAAACCTGCGCCAAGGCACAAATAGATCAGTACCGGGCTCCAAATAATTCCATTCAGAAAATCAACTAATGACTGCATGAGTATTTTCCCTGTTAGTTGTGTTTGTGGTTGTTTTTCACACAATACATTACCCTTTATGTAATGCAATTGTTAACTTTTTTAGCTACAAATCCTTTGTAGCGTGATGATGAACACAGAATGGAGAGCAGTTGTTAAAATTTGGTTCTTATTGCTTATTTGCTCCTTTTAGGTAGAAGATTTGTCTGATGATTAATTATGCAGCACATTGTCATTTAAATGTGCTGCGATTTTGATGAGTTAAAAATACCAGTGGTTATGCATTTTGTGGAGTAAGTGTCTGCCTGTTTTTTGTTCAGTCATGTCCTCAGGAGTAACGACAAAGGTTAAGCTCCGCATTATCCATCACTTTTGCTTTTTCACCTTTCATTACGCTTGCTAGCAATTGACCTGAACCACAAGCCATCGTCCAGCCCAGAGTTCCGTGTCCGGTGTTAGTAAAAAGGTTATCGTATTTAGTCGCGCCGATAATTGGTGTGCCATCAGGCGTCATTGGCCTAAAGCCGCTCCAAAACTCAGCTTGGCTGAAGTCACCACAACGAGGAAAAAGATCACGGATGACCATTTCGATGGTGTTTTTGCGCTTTTGTGGAAGGGAAGTATCAAACCCTGCTAATTCTGCGGTGCCAGCTACGCGAATTCTGTCATCAAATCGAGTCATAGCGACTTTATAGGTTTCATCCATCACAGTAGATCGAGGAGAGAAGTGTTCATCTTCCATCGGGATGGTGAGTGAATAGCCTTTGACAGGGTAGACCGGAATATCAATATCGAGTTGCTTGAGTAGCGCTGTAGAGTAGCTGCCAGAGGCCACCACATATTGGTCTGCTTTAAATTGTCCTCGGTTCGTTTGGACACCTATGATCTTTTTGCCTACTGTAACCCAATTGCTTACTTCAGTATCGAACTCAAATCGGACACCGTGTGCCTTAGCAAGCTCCGTTAGTTGTTGGCAAAATTGATGGCAATCGCCCGTTTCGTCATCAGGTAGATGCAAGCCACCAACCAGTTTGTCTTTCACAAGTGCAAGCCCTGGCTCTTGTTCAATACATTGTTCGACGTCCATTAGCTTAAATCGGGTTCCGCTTTGTTCAAGGAGCTGCATGTCCTTTTCAATGGCTTGCAGCTGTTGATGTGTTCGGAATACTTGCAAGGTCCCAAACTGACGTCCTTGATACTCAATGGCGTGTTCTTGGCGTAACTGTTCTAAGCAAATACGGCTGTGGTTGGCGATCGAAAGCATGCGAGCCTTGTTAACTTGATAGCGAGGTAGGGTGCAGTTCGCGACCATTTTACTTGCCCAGCGGATCATGTCGGCATTCAGAGTGGGTTTGATTTTAAGTGGAGCATGCTCCTCCATTAACCACTTAATGGCTTTAACAGGAACACCAGGCGCAGCCCAAGGCGAAGAATAGCCATATGAGATCTGCCCGGCATTGGCGAAGCTCGTTTCCATGGCACTGCTTGCTTGGCGGTCAATGACGGTAACTTGATAGCCTGCTTGAGATAAATACCAAGCAGAGGTTAAGCCGATAACGCCGCTGCCTAATACGATGACTTCCATTGATGCACTCCACACATTTATCAGAGTGCTCAGTTTCTTTTCTTTACCTTTTGTTAACAATCGATATAAATTACACACAGCGTTTAGAAAAACTATAGGCTCAAGGATGAAAAGTAATCTGATAAGTGGTTTGTGTTTATTTAGCCAAGTCGCGGAGTACAACAGCTTTACTGGTGCTGCAAGACATTTACACCTCACCACTGGTGCCATAAGCCAACAAATTATTCATTTGGAAGCGTTATTAGGTTTTACTTTATTTGAACGCCATTCTCGCGGTATTCGTTTAACCGTAAAAGGCACTCAGTTACACCAAGCGACGCAGTTTCACTTTTCGGAACTGAGCAAATTGCTTGATGAGCTCAAAGTAGAAAAGCAAACCAATGAAATTCGTTTGAAGTTGACGCCTTCTTTTGCTTTCAAATGGTTAGTCCCAAAGCTCGAAAGCTTCCATCATGATAATCCGGATATCCAAGTACAAATCTTTGCGGAAGGTGCGCTGGTAAACAGTGAGATAAAAGACTATGACGTCGCAATTGACTATGGTCTTCATCCTTATAGAAATGCTAACGCGGAGCTGATTTTGGATGAGCATCTGCTGCCGGTGATGAGTCCAAAATACCTTGAGGATCATGGCTGGCTAAAAACGTTGTTTGGTGAGCAAAAAAACTCAATGCCAGTGAAGCAATGGCAAGAGGCGACGCTACTACACGATGCGATGCCATGGGAAAAAGCGACGCGTGACTATGAGTGGCTATATTGGGCGTCAGCGATGGGGTTGGATTTTAAAACCGATATCGGACACTTTTTTAATCGAACGGATATGGCAATGTCTGCAGCCGAAGCAGGCGTTGGGATTGCGATGGCACGAATGGCACTGATTGAGGATGAATTGACGACAGAGCGTTTGGTTTCTCCATTCAAACCGATTCCTGCTAATGCAGGGTATTACTTGATCATGAACACACGTACGAATGCGACAGAAACGTTTCGTCACTGGTTACTTGGACAGTTGAAATAGCGTTTTATCTCTGTGATTCATCCCTACGTTATTTGTTGAAAAATTGGGCAATATAAGTTTTAAGCAAGGTAAGTGCTTTTCTTGCCGCTATTTGAGTGATGAAAGACAGGGAAGAACATGAAAGACGAAACGCTATCCATCCATTTTGGTTACGAAACTGACCCGACCACCAAATCTGTCGCGACACCGATTTATCAAACGGTCGCGTACGAGTTTGATAACGCGCAGCATGGTGCTGATCTGTTTAACTTGGAAGTGCCGGGGAATATCTACACTCGCATCATGAATCCGACTAATGACGTGCTGGAAAAACGCATGGCAGCGTTAGAAGGCGGCATTGCTGGATTGGTCGTGAGTGCGGGGAGTGCAGCGATTAACTATGCGATTCTGACGTTAGCGCAAGCGGGCGATAACATCGTTTCTACGCCGCAACTTTATGGCGGTACTTATACCTTGTTTGCGCACATGCTCCCAAATCAAGGTATTCAGGTGAAGTTTGCTAAAGATGACAAGCCAGAAAGTTTGGCCGAATTAATTGATGAAAATACCAAAGCGGTGTACTGCGAGAGCATTGGGAACCCTGCGGGCAATATCATCGATTTAGAACGTGTGGCGGAGCTTGCTCATGCACAAGGCGTACCTGTGATTGTGGATAACACCGTTGCGACGCCAGTGCTTTGCAAACCCATCGAATTTGGTGCGGATATCGTAGTTCACTCTCTCACTAAATACGTTGGTGGGCATGGCACCACATTAGGTGGCGTGATTGTGGATTCCGGTAAATTCCCTTGGGCACAGCACAAAGACCGCTTTCCTGTTTTCAACCAACCAGAACCTTCTTACCACGGCGTGGTGTATACCGAAGCGTTTGGTGAGGCGGCATTTATCGGGCGTGCGCGTACCGTACCACTGCGTAATACCGGAGCAGCATTATCACCGATGAATGCATTTATGCTTATGCAAGGGTTAGAAACGTTACCGCTGCGTATGGAGCGCCATACCGAGAACACACTCAAAGTAGCTGAATTCTTGGAACAGAATGACAAAGTCAGTTGGGTAAGTTATGCCGGATTGCCAAGTTCTGAACACTTCCATCTCGCCGAAAAATACATGAAAGGTAAGCCTTCTGCGATTTTGTCGTTTGGTTTAAAAGATGGTTATGACGCTGGTGTGCGTTTTTATGATGCTTTGAAAATCTTTAAGCGTTTGGTGAACATTGGCGATGCAAAATCATTGGCTTGCCATCCAGCATCGACGACTCATCGTCAATTGAGCGAAGCAGAACAAAAACAAGCTGGTGTGTCTCCAGAGATGATTCGTTTATCGGTGGGTATTGAACATATTGACGATATTCTAGCCGATTTAGAACAGGCACTAAACTCGTAAAACGATTCTGTTTTTAGCTTTGGGTTACCCATAGGCCAGCCTTTAAAAAAGCTGGCCTATTTTTATTTTATTGTTTAAATATCAAGGGTTTTGGTGTTTTTGGTTTGTGGTATTCCAAAAGCTCATAGAGGGTGAGATTTATTCTCTTGTCACGTTTGGGTTTGTTCCTGATTATGTGTGCAAGTATTACACATTGGAAGGGACTCAAATGTCTTACGTATTTCACCGTCATTGCCATGCCACGCTACCAATCATCGATAGAGGTGAAGGTGTTTATCTATTCGATAAGCATGGAAAGCAGTATCTCGATGCTTGTGGTGGTGCTGCGGTATCAAACCTTGGCCACAGTCATCACGCCGTTAAAAAAGCCATGTTGGAACAGATCGAGCGAGTGCCATTTGCTCATACTGGATTTTTTACTAGTGACAACAGTGAGCGCCTAGCAGAATTGATTTGTCAGCACATGCCTGAACAGTTCAACCATGTGTACTTAGTCAGTGGAGGATCAGAAGCGGTGGAGTCGGCACTAAAAATGGCGCGGCAGTATTTCGTGGAATCAGGTAAGCCAGAGAAAAAGCAATTCATCGCGCGTCAGCAAAGTTATCACGGCAATACCTTGGGGGCTTTGGCTGTCGGAGGTAATGAATGGCGACGTGAACCGTTCAAACCCATCTTACACCCGAGCCATCATATCGCCCCTTGCTATGCTTATCGTTATCAGCAGAGTCATGAGTCGGAATTGGATTACTCATTGCGAGCGGCGAATGAGCTAGAGGCAAAAATTCTTGAGTTGGGGGCTGATAATGTCATGGCTTTTGTCGCCGAGCCCATTGTGGGTGCCACCGCTGGAGCTGTGCCTGCAACGCAAGGCTATTTCAAGCGTATTCGCGAAATATGCGACCAATACGATGTGTTATTGATCTTGGATGAAGTCATGTGTGGCGTTGGACGCAGTGGCAGTTTTTTTGCGTTTGAGCAAGAAGAGGCAGAACCCGATCTGGTGTGTATGGCTAAAGGGCTTGGTGCGGGTTATCAACCTATTGGCGCGGTGGTTGCGAATGATCGAGTCTATCAAGCTATTGCTGATGGAAGCGGTTTTTTCCAACATGGTCATACTTTTATGGCGCACCCTGTGGCGTGCGCTGCTGCCGTGGCGACCATTCAAACCATCTTCCAAGATAATTTGTTAACGGCGGTGAATCGGCAAAGTGCTTTGCTGCGTAATGAGCTTACTTCTGCATTGGCCCATTTACCGTACATTGGCGACATTCGTGGTAAAGGTTTGTTTTTTGGCATTGAGCTGGTGGCGGATCAAGAAAGCAAGGCGCCTCTGAGTAAAGCCACATTGGCAGACAAACGCATCAAACAGCGAGCAATGGAAAATGGCTTAATGTGCTATCCAATGGGCGGAACGATTGATGGCGTTAATGGGCACCATATCTTGCTTGCGCCGCCATTCATTATTCAGCCTCACCATATTGATGAGCTAGTTGGCAAACTCTCATTAACGCTAAAAGAGGTAGCGAAGGAATGGAATTAGAAAATCGATGTATACGAGAGCCTATCGCTATTATCGTGGCCCCAAACGGTGCAAGAAAAACTAAGCACGATCACGCCAGCTTACCCATGACAACAGACGAACTGGTTGCAGAGGCTATCGCTTGTCAAACGGCAGGGGCTGCCATGATCCATTTGCATGCTAGAGACGCCAACGGATGTCATTCATTAGACATCGACGACAACATGGCAATTTACCATGCCGTGAAAGAAGCGGTGGGAGAAACCTTGATGGTTCAGCTCACCACAGAAGCGGTGGGTTTATATTCTCCGCCACAACAGAGGGCGTTAGTCAAAGCTGTGAAACCTGAAGCGGCTTCTTTCGCATTGAGGGAGTTAATCCCCGATCGCGCAAGTGAGAAAGAAGGGCATGTCTTTTTCCATTGGTTGGCAGAGCACAACATCGTGAGCCAAATTATTCTCTACGATACAACCGACATTGAACGTTATTTCCAACTACGCGATGCGGGCGTGTTACCTAAAACGTATCAGCATGCATTAGTGGTGTTAGGGCGTTATCACCAAACTCAACAGTCTTCGCCATGGGATTTACGAGGTTTGAATTTGGCGCGTTTTGACGAGGAAGAAATTCGATGTGCCATTTGTGCTTTTGGTGCGCGAGAGCAAGACTGTTTAGCGAGTGCGATGTTACTTGGATTCGATGTGAGAGTGGGGTTTGAGAATAACCACTTCGATGTGGCAGGCGAATTAGCAATCAGTAACGCGGCTCAGGTGGAAGCTCTACGCGATGTGGCGCATTGCTTCGCGATTCCTTTACACAGTGCGCAAAGTTTGCGTTCAGTTTTAAAGTGAATCTGTTTGAAGCAAGGAAAATAAAGAAGAACGGAAAGCAAAAAGGCTCCATCGGAGCCTTTTTGGTATTTGTCGTTAGTTTTCGGTTTGCACTGCAGGTTGGCGTGCTGGGTGTTTGATAAACACCGCCACAATGGCTGCAATTGCCAGCGCGAAACAGTAGTAAGAGTTGGCAACCACTTCTAATGGAGAAAGGTTAAATACTGAGCCTAGCAACAATACTTGCGCGCCGTAAGGCAAAATGCCTTGTACCACGCACGAGAAAATATCCAACAAGCTTGCTGAGCGACGAGGAGAGACATTGTTCTCTTCCGCCAACTGACGCGCCACGCTACCCGATACGATGATGGCGACCGTATTATTTGCCGTGCAACCATTCACCATAGAAACCAAGCCCGCGATACCTAGCTCACTTGCGCGGCTGTTCGCGTGTTTTGAATGGCTAGAGCCAAACGCGTGGATAAGGCTACTAACGAAATTTGTTAGAAAAGCAAGACCACCTTGGCGACGCATCAGTTCACTCAAGCCACCAATCAGCATGGATAACAAGAAGATCTCTTGCATGTTACCAAAGCCTTTGTATACGTCTTGGGCTAGATTAGTTAGTCCGTAATTGTCAATCGATGCCAAGCTCACGCCGCCAGCCAAAAGAATGCCAATCGACAGAACCACAAACACATTCACACCAGATACCGCTAGGATCAAAATAGTGATGTACGGCAAGACTTTTAGCCACTCAATATCGCCAGTTGCAGGCACTTGAGTCGCAGTACTGTTGAAAGCGAACACTGCAATCGCGATCAACGCCGCAGGTAAAGCAATACGAATGTTCTCTTTAAACTTGTCTTTCATCTCACAACCTTGAGAGCGTGTCGCCGCGATGGTGGTGTCAGAGATGATAGAAAGGTTATCACCAAACATAGCGCCGCTCAGTACAACGCCTGCGGTTAACGGTAAGCTCATTCCTGCTGATTCAGCAATACCCAACGCTACGGGGGCAACGGCTGCGATGGTACCCATCGAAGTCCCCATTGCTGTTGCGATAAAAGCAGAAATCAGAAAAATGCCCGGTAAAATCATGCTGGTTGGAATAGCGGATAAACCAAGGTTCACTGTTGCATCAACACCGCCAGAGGCTTTTGCTACCGCAGCAAAGGCACCTGCAAGCAGATAGATCATACACATTGCGATGATGTCTGGGTGGCCAACACCACGCATGAAGTGTTCGATTGAGCGGTTAAGTTTCTCTTTACTTAAAAGAAACGCAATGATGATGGCTGGTAACACCGCTATGGGTGCAGGCAGCTGGTAGAAGGCAAATTCCACGCCTTGCAAAGATAAGTAAGTGCCTACGCCAATAAATAGCGCAAGGAATACAATTAATGGGATCAGTGCGACCGCAGACGGTGCAACTGTTTTAGTAGTTTGTTGGGAACCGGACATGTAAACGACAATGTTAATGATAAGAGAGAAGAGCAGACTAATATCACACTTCTACATTGTCAACGTCTAGACGTCTAAATGGCTGTTTAAATTTTACACGTAAAGAAAAAGATAAAAGCTCGTGTTGCGTATCTCACTGATACCACGAGCTTTAGTTATGCGTTAATGAAGAGACTGTTGTTATTGCATTGATTTGGCTTTTTTGCGTTTAACAATACCTAAAACCATCCACGTAAATAAGACAGCAGCAAATGCCCATACCAGATATTTGTATTCGGTGTACAGGTTGCTCAACACGCTTAAATGCTCAAATGCAAAGTGAGTTAACAAGCTGAATACCAATACCCAAACCGTCGCCGCGAGGGCGTTACCGAGCAAAAACTCTCTACGTGGCATTTTCGCGATACCGCATGCAAGAGGCATAAATTGCTTCATTCCTTCAATAAAGCGGCTGACGACCAAGCACGTAGGGCCGTATTTCTGGATAGTCAATTGAAGCGTTTGCATCTTCGGGCCGGAAATGTAGCCTTTTTTATCCAACCAGCCTTCAAAGTAATAGCCGATTAGGTAACCACAGGTATTACCCAAAAAGCAGCTCAGCCACGATACCATCATTACCATACTTAGGTTCATGACTTGTTCTGACGAGAGCAAAGATGCCGCGATCATCAGTGATTGACCAGGCATCGGGATACCTATCCCTTCTAGAAATATACTGACAATCAGCGCAACGTAGCCGTATTGCTCAAGCAAAGGCTTCATTGACACGAGAAGTTCGTTAATATGTTCCAAAAGCTTTCCCCTAATAAAAGCGGAACGAAGTTGGAGTGATACTCCGAATGTCCTATTGGGTCAATTCTTGTTTCTCACCATTGAGAAAAACTGACATGCCTCTGATAATTGCGCAGAATCAACCTGCAGCAGGCTTTATTCGCCGCCACGCTCTTTGGTAGCGGCGAATTAGGGAGATCCTTATGACTCTTTGGCTTTGGTGAATGCACCATACAAATCAAGGCGGCGATGACGTAAGTTGGTGACAGAGCCTTCGGTATTAAGCTGTTTCAACTTAGTCAAATCAACATCAGCGAAGATTATCATTTCGGTGTTGGCGCTTGCTTCTGTCAAGGTCGCATCGTGTGGAAAATAGATATCCGACGGTGAAAATACGGCAGATTGTGCGTACTGGATATCGACATTATCAACACGAGGTAAGTTGCCGACACTGCCCCCAATTGCAACGTAGCATTCGTTTTCGATGGCTCGTGATTGGGAACAGATTCGTACTCGTTGGTAGCCATTTTTTGTGTCTGTCCAGAAAGGAACGAACACAATTTGTGCGCCTTGCTCGGCGAGCATTCTTCCCAACTCTGGGAACTCGCTGTCATAACAAATCAGTATGCCGACTTTGCCTGCATCGGTTTCGAACACTTGAACATTGTCACCACCGTCGATCACCCAGTCTTTTTGCTCATGGGGCGTGATGTGGATCTTATATTGAGCGTTTATTTCACCATCTCGTTGCAGCAAGTAGGCCACATTATACAACTTGCCATCCTCGATGACGGGCATACTGCCTGCAATAATGTTGATGTTGTAGGTGACGGCCATCTGCGAGAAGCGGTTTTTGATCTCTTCTGTAAAGCTAGCCAAAAAGCGAATTGCTTCGACGGAATTTTGGTCGTTTTGCAATCCCATCAGCGGCGCGTTAAAGAATTCAGGGAATAGGGCGAAATCGGCTTTGTAGTTCGCAAGAGAAGAAATGAAGAACTCAGCCTGATCGAGCAAGTCCTCTAAGTCATTCATGGCGCGCATTTGCCACTGCACAACACCAATCCGAATCAGCGTTTTTTCTACATCATGGACGGATTGAATATCCTCTTCGTAGAAGAAGTTATCCCACTCCAGTAGAGTTGCGTAGCCTTTAGAAGCACTATCCTCTGGCAAGTAACCACGCATAATACGCTTTACATCGAAGTCATTTGCAAGCTGAAAAGACAAAATAGGATCGTGAAGCTCACGGCGTTTTATCTTGTCGATGTATTCAGCCACGCTCAATTCGTCAGCATATTTGTGGTAATTCGGGATGCGGCCACCGGCTAAAATTGCTTTGAAATTCTTACTCCGGCAAAGTTCTTTACGCGCATCATACAGACGGCGACCTAAACGCAGCCCACGGTAGTCCGGGTGAACAAATACATCGAGACCATACATGGCGTCACCGGTCACTTGGTTTTGGATGACGTTGTTCTCGGTGATGATGTCGGTGTACAGGTGAGGAAGTGAAAATCGGTTGTAGTCCACTTTGATTGTTAGCGCTGCGCCGACAATTTTTCCGTTATCCTCAATACAGATTTGTCCATCAGGAAACTGATGAATGAGATCCATGATGGTCAGGCGTGGCCATGAGCCACCAACATCAGGAAAAACAAGGTCCATTAATTCCGCGAGCTCTGGGTAATCGGTCGGCTCAATGGTGCGTAAAGAGAGTCTTGGCGTGTTGCTGTCCATATCCTACTATCCATTTATCCTTTTTAAATAGTATGGATGAGAATGCCATAAATTTGAGCAGACAGATACCGAAGTCTTTGAGTTGTTTTGGTTTACCTAAACGAGTTTAAAGAAACAACATTAACTTAGCTTGCTCTTCAACCATTCGTAAAACGCCGCCACTTTCTTAGCCGATAGGCGATAATTCGGGATCATCACGTAATAACCATAATCACTCTGTAAAGTTAGGTTGAGAATATGTTGGATATCCCCTCTTAAAATAGAATTCTGCGCCATAAAATCAGGAAGTAAGGCGAGTCCTTTTCCCATTTTGACGGCTTCGTAAGCTAGGTAAAAATGTTCAAAGCCTACAGAGTGATAGGTAACGGTTGATTCTACTGCATGTGCCGCCTTAAATTGCTCCCACAACTGAGGACGAGTGATTTGAGGTATCAGCGGATAGTCGCTAACAGCGTGCACATTCTTGAGTGCAGGAGCGTTAGTACCGACCAATAGTAGTATTTCTTCGCATAGTAAGTGGCTGTATTCATAATGCGTGGATAATGGAAGGCAGCGAATATGTAAGTCACTTTCGTTGCTCGAATCTTTGACGTTCCCATCCCCAGTACAGACTCTTACTCGGATGTTAGGATGTTGCTGGTGGAAGTCATCAATATTAGGTATCAACCAAAGACTGGCAAAAGAAGGGGTTACGTCCACGGTGAGTAATTCTTGCTTTGAATCTGACTGGATTAAGTTGGCAGTTGCATGCTGAATAAGCTCCAAAGCTTCTGTGACTTGCGGCAGATAACGCTTGCCTTCTTCGGTTAACTCAATACCACTCGCCCATCTTTGTATTAAAGGTAAACCCACCAATTGCTCCAGCGATGCGATTTGTTTGCTTACTGCGCTTTGCGTAATACATAGGGCATCCGCTGCTTTAGAGAAACTGAGGTAATTAGAGACCGCGACAAACGTCCTTAATGCTCGAATAGAAGGGTATTCACTGCCTTTTAACATACTTCAGTTCCATTAAACTCTGCTTAGGCAAAGAGTAGAATATTCACGGCTTGAAGCAAAGTAAGATGCAACGTATGTGTGATTAGCTTCCTTTCTTATAAAAACTAGCTAAGCATTTTTTTGACTGATTAATCTACAAGAGTATTTTAGATGTTTATTTAATTTCTTTGAAAAATCTACAAATTAACAAGAATCTTTTTCACATCAGCGATTAACCTCAATTTAGTATTGTTTATATAAAGTAAACAGACAGCTCTTTTTTTCTATTTTTGTTCGGCGATCTTTAGAGTATTGTCAGTATTCTATAAAATTAAATATATTTTTCATTAATTTAAAGTTGGCATTGCATTTGCTCTTTACTATTCGAACCTTCAATGGAACTTATATTAGGAGAACGAAATGAAAAGCAATGTTGTTACTTTGATTAGCCTTTTTTCTTTAGCAACGTTTAGTACTTTATCACATGCTGCGGACTCCAACGATCATGGTGTATATGTTGGCGCCAACTACGGTTACTTAAAAGTTGATGGACAAGATGACTTTGATGATGACAGCGATGTTATTCAAGGTTTAGTTGGTTACCGTTTTAATCCTTACTTAGCGTTGGAAGGTGGTTACATTGATTTCGGTAGCTATGGTAATAACCTAGCAAATGCCAAAACGGACGGCTATACAGCGGCTCTAAAAGTTACCGCTCCCATTGCTGATCGTGTCGACCTTTACGCAAAAGGCGGTCAAATGTGGTACTCGACGGATTACAACGTTGCGGGCTTCCAAGGCAACAAAGATGATGAAGGTGTATTCGCTGGTGCCGGTGTGGGTTTTAAAGTTACTGATAACTTCTTAGTTAACGCAGAATATATGTGGTACGACGTAGAACTCAATGCGGAGAATGTCGCGAACGGTGCAAACACGGAAACAGACTTTAACCAAGCATCACTAGGTGTAGAGTATCGCTTCTAATATAGTTAGCCGTGCTGGACTCAATAAAAGTGCGAAGCAAAATAGCTTCGCACTTTTATTATTTATCATTCAAATAATTTAAGACCGATGAAGCGTATATATAAAACGATGGCTAATTTATTTTATTGTTACTCCAGGGTATTTAATACGTTACTAGCATGACTGTCTAGCCTTTTTACTAACCTTGAAAAACAAAGCTTTATTGCTCTACAAGTAATATTAGATAGGTTAATTTCCGCATTGCCTGACATTACATTTATGTGGCCTATAATACCGCGCACGTGTTCGTTACATTCATTTTTTAGCTCTGAAATTAGCTAATTGAGCCCAAGTAGCAAGGCCTACGGTCGCATCTGTTGTATTATATGACCCAGACCTGAAATTCTTAGTAAAGTCAAAGTTGAAGAGACTATTTTACTTACCCAACCATCAGTCATCCGAGCGTTATATCTATTGTTGAAGTCAAGAAATACGTTGCGTTCTAGATAAGTTTAAGGCTTAGATTGTAGTGCCGATCACTCATTACTTGTAGCGTTATTGACATAACCCGGAACAGATTTTTTCCCAGTCCATGAGCGTGGAAGTCGATACCAGAACCTCCTTCTAACCGATACTCAATATCCCCCATAAATGGACAAAGAGGAGACATAGGAACTGGAGTTGTATCATGAGTGCATTGTTTAATTTCCATATAAGTCAGAGTCTATATAACCAAATAAATTACATTGGCTGTTTACGTAGTAGTCATCGTTTTCTTCATCATCAATTGAAAAAGCAAAGTACTTAAGAGGGTTCTCAGTGTCACAAGAAAGGTTAGCCATGTTATTTTTTACGTAATCCTCTATTTTATAACCATCAAAGCTTCCTTCCCAAATAATAGTACTTTCATCATTACTGAGTTCTGCGACTAAAACAATAGTTACATAGTGCTCAATAAGAGGAGTGCTTATGATGTTTTTATTTTCATAGACTGGAGAAAATTCAAAGCGACCAGTACTGTCTGTGAATGTTGATAAGTCTATTGATTTCCCTGACGTGCTTAAACCAATACTAAGGCTAACCTTCAGGCTACTAAGTGGTTTTCCTTTCTTTGTTAACACACCATTGATTTTCGGTGTGTATTGATTAACGTGTTCGTCATTCAATTTACTTTCTTCAAAATTCATTACAATGCTCACTAATATGACTGTAATAATTCCAGCAACTTAATTTTTCACAACAATACTTTCATTTTGAAATTTAAAAATCTATATATGTTGTGTTTCTGTTCAATATCTAAGGTTAACTTTGTGATTAGAGTTACATTATTTTTTGTAACTACTATTTGTAGTCATTACATCTATAGAGTTGTAATGAAACAAGCGAGTAGGGACTAACAATAAATGCATCAATCAATTCATCGAGGGAGATGAGTATAGGCTTTAGACTTAGATCTAGTTATCTCTTAGAAAGGATAGGTAAGCAGAAAACTTTTAAGTTGCAGGGCTTTTAGTACCATGCTCTCTGCCTTTTTGATTAGTACTTATGAACTTCTTGTTTACTGATTAATACTCAACGAGTTTGTAAACCTACATGGGCCAAAGGTATGCGGTAATTTATGTAGTAAGATTTCAGAAAGCATGAATGTTTGAAAAAAGAGACTATTTTAGTTGATACAAAAAAGGCCACCCGAAGGTGGCCTTTTCCAAACGTTTGGTGGAGCTGGCGGGAGTTGAACCCGCGTCCGAAAACCGTTCATCATTGGTACTACATGCTTAGTCGATCTTTAATTTCGCCACCCACCTGCGAACCGACACGCTAATGAATGACTAGCCTGAATTAAAATTCGCCGTTCATCTCTCAGGCGGGAGAATCCGGGCTAGCGCGTTTGGGTTTGATCCCTCGTTGTTCCCCGTCTTACGTGCGGAAGCTAGGGCGAGAGAGCTCTTAGCAGGTTATTAAGCTGCTAGTGCGTAGTTTTCGTCGTTTGCGACTATTTTTTTGCGGTTTGTTAACGAGGCCTACCGCACCTCGGCATGCACCTCAGACTTCTGAATTCCCGTCGAATCCTAAATCAGCCCCAGGTAATATTCGCATAGTAACAGAAAAGCATTGGCTGTCCAGTACTATGCGTTTAAGTGGTCAAGATTAACGCAGCGCGCTCTTCATTACGCGTGCTTTTTCTCTTGCCCAGTCTTTTTCTTTTAGATCCGTACGTTTATCGTGCAGCTTTTTACCTTTTGCTACGCCAATTTTTAGTTTCACCCAAGAGCGAGACCAGTACAGTGAGAGGGCCGTTAATGTCATACCTTCACGGTTTACACGTCCGAATAGATTATCCAGCTCACGACGACTCATTAGTAGTTTACGCACACGTGTAGGATTCGCCACAACGTGTGTCGATGCCTGATTTAAAGGAGTGATTGTCATGCCACTCACAAAGGCTTCACCGTCACGCATAAATACGTAACTTTCAGAAATATTGGCTTTACCTTGGCGAAGGGCTTTCACTTCCCAACCTTGGAGCTCCAAGCCAGCTTCGATTTCATCATCGATGAAATACTCGTGGCGAGCTTTTTTATTCAGCGCGATAGTATTGCTACCCGCTTTTTGTTTCGTTTTTTTCTTTGCCATAATAGCGTCATTATACGGGTTGGATATCGGATAGGAAATCCTTTTATTTGCGCAATCGTGGAATAAAAGTAAAATTGGCGAGTAGCTTTAAATCTGTACATGTATCGATAGGAGTATGTATGAAGCAAGTCAGCCGTTCTGCGCTTGTGTCTTTTAGCGCCGAACAGATGTTCAATCTGGTTAATGATGTTGCTAAATACCCTGAATTTCTGCCTGGTTGCTCGGGCTCTAGAATCATTGAGTCTTCGGGGAATGGTATGGTGGCTTCTGTCGATGTGGCGAAGGCTGGAATCAGCAAAACGTTTACGACTTCAAATGAGTTGATCCCCGGTCAGGCAATTATGATGAACTTGGTGGATGGCCCGTTTAAGACGTTGCGTGGTGGTTGGATTTTTACCGCGCTAGATGAGCAAGCTTGCAAGGTTGAACTAAAGCTTGAGTTTGAATTCTCAAGTAAAATGATTGAGATGGCCTTCGGTAAGATTTTTAACGAGCTTACTAGTAATATGGTAAATGCATTTACTAAACGCGCAAAACAGGTCTACGAGTGTTATGAGTATTGAGTCAGATATGATTCACGTTGAGGTTGTCTATGCTCTTCCTCATGAACAGCGTGTATTTAACTTAGTGGTAAATAATCACGCAACGGTAGAAGAGATCATTCGACAATCCGGTGTATTGGAGTTGTACCCTGAAATTGATTTGTCCAAGAACAAAGTGGGTGTGTTTAGTCGTAACGTGAAGTTGGATGCGACCGTTCGAGATCGAGACCGAATAGAGATTTATCGTCCGTTACTCGCCGATCCGAAAGAGATTCGCCGTAAAAGGGCGGAGCAGGCTAAAGCCGAGGGAAGTGCAGACCCAGTCACCGGTGGCAAGCCTAGTTCTGTACGTAAAAATAAGCAGGATTAATATAAACCCAATAGCTCATGTGAGTTACTCAAAGTTTGACTAACGTGATTTCTATATAATAAAAAACCTCCCAAACGGGAGGTTTTTTTGCAAAAGTCAGTTTACTGAATTTGCTCGTAAAATGCGTCACTTTTTGGAAAGTCACCACTGATGTCTGCGAGTGTGCCTTGGTCATTAAAGTTTACAATCAGATCTTTCTGTACTGGTTCGCCATGGCCAGGAGTATGATGATAGATGTAATACCAAGTGTTTGGATAGCCGTTTTCAATAAGCATTGGCGACCCTAATACGAAGCGAACCTGTGCTTTAGTCATCCCAAACTTTAATTTATCAACCGCACTTTGTTCTACATAGTTGCCTTGGTTGATATCAATACGATAAACCAGTCTTTCCAATACCGAACATCCTGTCAGCAATGTCATTGCTAATGGTACGGCAACTAACCACTTCTTTAATTGCATAATAATTTCTTAGTAACCTTTAAAATACTGCGCTGATAATAAACAAGCTCGACGCAGATGTAAAAAGCTATGCGTCGTATGGTAGACAATCTGACAACGAATTTTGAGTTGAGTTGCATTTATTCACCGATATTAGGCGGTAAATGTCACCACATGACGTATTAGTTAGGTGACGAAGAGCACATTTCAATCGGAGATAGGGTGATGGACGCTTTCAGCGGTGAGCCAAGCCTAGTGACTCGTTAGTCGGTTTTGGCGAATTCGCGTAATGCATCACCTGAAAAACGATAATACTCTTTTTCATGAATTAGTGTTGCACCAATTGAGCGGTAAAACTGACCTGCGGTAGGGTTACTACTTTCAGCTGTCCAGTCCAACCTTTGGCATCCACACTTGATCGCCAAAGATGCCAGATACTTCATTAACTTGAGACCAACCCCTTTTCCTCGAACCTTCGAAGATACGAACAGATCTTTTAAGTACATCTGCCCTGAGAGTTTTGGGGCAGGGAACATGACGGTATAAGATGCAAAGCCTACGACGTCATCATTATCGTAAACCGCAATGATATTAACACCAGAATGTTCAGAGAAGACTTGGCTCTTTAGATAATGGACCAGATCGTGTTTTGATGAAGCTTTTTCTTTGAAGTAGTAATGTTCTAACTCAATAAAAATAGGGATGAGATCTAAGCAGTTGGTTTTGTGTATTGCTCTGATATCCATATCTCATCCCTTGTCGATTTATTAAGCGGCGATAAGCAGTTCTTTTGCGTTTGCCAACGTTGAGTCGGTTATTTGACTACCACCAAGTAAGCGAGCTAATTCTGCCACACGTTGTTGTTCATCTAATGCGTGCATTTGGGTTTCGGTTTGGCCTGCTTTGGTTTGCTTAGCAACAAACATTTGTTGATGGCCGCATCCGGCAACTTGAGGGAGGTGAGTGACACACAATACTTGAGTAGATTCGCCAAGCTTGCGTAGCATTTTGCCCACTACGGCAGCTGTTGGGCCACTAATACCTACGTCCACTTCATCGAAGATTAAACTTGGTGTATCTACTTTCTGAGCGGTGATCACTTGGATAGCTAGAGAGATACGTGATAGCTCACCGCCTGACGCAACTTTTGCTATAGGTTGCAATGGTTGTCCCGGGTTGGTCGATACTAAGAAGCACACGCTGTCCATGCCAAGCGGCGATGGGTGCGTGTTGTCATTGCTAACTTCGATACTGAATACTGCTTTCTCCATGCTCAATTCGTGCATGCTTTGTGTGATCAGTTTGTTCAGTTCTTTTGCGTAACGGCTGCGTGATTTGTGCAGTTTTTCTGCTTGTGTTAGAAAGCTTTGGTACTTGTGTTCTACTTCTTGAGCAAGTTCATCTAAACGTTCATCGGAGCAATCTAACGCTTCTACTTGGGCCAGAAGATCTTGATGATGCTGGTAGAGTTCTTCTGGCATTACGTGGTGTTTACGAGCTACAGACATCACTTTAGAAAAACGTTCTTCTACATAAGCCATACGAGCTGGATCAACATCGATGCCATCTAAGTAGCTGCGTAATTCATTCTTCGTTTCTTCAAGTTGAATCATCGCTTCTGACAGCATGTTAGGTAGCTCAGATAGCTTTTCATCTAATTCGGCTAATTGAATTAGGGAGTGATTGGCCGATTGCAAAATACCAAGCGCATTGACTTCTTCACCTTCGTA
The DNA here is from genome assembly GCF_033339735.1 of Vibrio sp. 2033. Lineage (NCBI taxonomy): Bacteria > Pseudomonadati > Pseudomonadota > Gammaproteobacteria > Vibrionales > Vibrionaceae > Vibrio > Vibrio sp. 2033. Next base: position 146,340 of record NZ_JAWOVC010000007.1, on the reverse strand, counting down.
AATAAGTTCGATGGCTTGCTGACAGGTAGTGGCGAGTTCACCACTGTTGGATAGTCGTTTGTGCTCTTGCTCGAGCTCTGCAAATTCTTCTTCACCTAGCGATAACTCATTTAGTTCTTTGATTTGGTATTCAAGCAATTGTTTTTGCGCCTGGTTTTGCTGGCTATTTTCTTTTAGTTGCTTGAGGTTATTGTCTGCCTGACGCCAATGCTGGTAAGCACTTCGTGTGCTTTTTAGTAGGTTTAAATGCCCAGCATATTGGTCGAGCATGGCCATTTGGTGCTCACTTTTCATCAATTGATGATGAGCGTGCTGCCCATGGATATTGATAAGTAGCTGCCCTAGAGATTTGAGTTGTGATAGTGGAACAGGGCTGCCATTAATGAAGGCTCTTGAGCGGCCTTCTTTTGTGATAATACGACGCAAAATACACTCACTGCCATCTAGCAGATCGTTATCTTCTAACCAACGTGTTGCATGTAAGTTGTTGTCCAATAAAAAAGCGGCGCTAACTTCGGTTTTCTCTTCACCTTGTCGCACCATGCCGGCATCGGCTCGTCCGCCTAAGCAGAGCCCTAAAGCATCGATAGCAATGGATTTACCCGCGCCTGTTTCACCTGTAATGGTGGTCATGCCCTTAGAAAGCTCGAGTTGTAAAGACTTAACAATCGCAAAATTATTAACACTTAGATGAGCCAGCATTTTATTTACCTGTATAACTGAACAATACTGTATAAGAGAACAGTATATACTGTTTCTTTATACAGTAAAGTCAGGTGAGGAAAATTTTCTTTGTAGGCTGTTTTTTGTGATGAAGTGGGAAAAATGAGCCGATGTGATTACAACGACTCATTAAAATTGAACAGGTTACGGACGAGTTGGGTTAATCGTTAGTGGTTCTAGCGTGACGACTGCATTCACACCCGCACCTGGGTGATCCACGTATGAAGTGTCTTGCATTAGAGTGTAGTATACGTCGACGAAGTCATCATCATTCGTGAGTACACCATCGGGGATAGTGTCGATGATCTTGTTCGTGATTTGCGGAATAATCGCGTAAGCCTGAACTTCTGGATCTGGAATCGCTTTCAATACTTCTTCGGCAACTTGAACAAGGAGTTTTGCCAATTGTTTATAGTCTGTGCCGTCATCTTGCTCCATGAGCACAATGTCTGCCGCACCCCAGCGGTAACGAGACCAGTGAATAATGATCTGATTTGGATAGTAATCTTGGTTATCGTAGTCTAAGTATGGAAGCTCCACCAAATCGAGAGTAGGTTCATCACGACTTGGATTGACGCCCGTTACGATAGCGTAGATTTCTGCCTTGCCAGAGATCCAAGGTTCTTTGTCATCGGCTAGACGGATCTTTTTCAACTGCGTGGTTTGAATTGGAGCCGCTTCGCCCACTGCGCTACTTGACAATAACGGTGTATTTTGGCGTTGTTCATCAGCAATATATGGTTGAACTAAAGCTGGTTGACCGAGTTTTTTCATCTCAGCTTGCATAGCTTGCAAGCCTGCTTTTAGCTCTGCAGAGCTATTGTTATCAACGACAAGTACAGGTACCTCAGGGAGCTGGTAAACATCGAGTTGATGGATGTTGCCATAAACATCAAATGCTTCGATGTATTGCCAATTCTCATCATCACCACTTGGTTCAAACGCAAATAATGGCTCGACCTCGCCACTTTGCCATGCTGTTATCATGGCTTCATTTGCCAAGCGAACTTCTAACAACTGATCTGAGTATTCAGAAATACCTTTCCAGCTACGAATTTGAGTGTCAGCTTGTACAAGCTGGCGGCTGAACTCTGAGTTAGGGTTTTGCTTAACAAATGCTGATACAGACACGTTAGTCTGTTGTGGAGTAATATCTCTTCTCAACATGGGTTCAATGGCAGCATAGTTCTCACTCAATTGTTGAGCGAGGGCACGCTTCGTCTTAGTGATATCTTCCGCTTTTGCGTTGGATACACTGTTGACTTGCGTTTCCTCTGATTGGCAGCCAATAAGTGCTAATGTACTGAGAACAGACAGAATGATGGTTTTCTTCATAATATGTCCTTTATTGATTTTATGAAATAGAGTTAATACTCTATTCATGGTGAGAATATCACCGGACATAGATCATTGAATTTGCTTTTCTATCTTTTGTGTAAAGTTTGCCCACAGGATCAAAATTTATAAGCTTCTCTTTAATGATGACAAATATCGTGTCGCCTCACTACTTTGTGTCTATTTCTTGTCTAAGAAAGCCAAAAGCCAGTAGCAATTGAGCTGCTGGCTTTTTTATTGAAGTTATTGCCCTGAGTAACAAGTGTTAGAACAATTTACTAGACCAGCCAAGCTTATTCCGTAAGACGTGATAGTAGCTGTAGTCTTTTGGATGGATGAGCTTTAGTACATTTGGACTTTGATAGATGTGAATTTCGTCGCCAGGGGTAACTGGAAGCGAGACTTGTCCATCACAGCTAACTTCTTGTGTTCCACGGTTTTCTGGTGATACCACCAATTTAATTCGACGTTTTCCATCAACCACCAAAGGTCGACTCGACAATGTATGAGGGAACATTGGCACGAGTGAAATGGCATTCAAGCTAGGAGAAAGAATTGGGCCGCCGCCAGAAAGTGAATATGCCGTCGAGCCAGTCGGAGTGGAGACAATCAAACCGTCGGCCCGTAAAGAGAAGGCGAAGCTTTCATCTATGTACACTTCAAATTCAATCATATGAGCAATTTGCCCTGGGTGAAGTACGGCTTCGTTTAGCGCAGCGTTATGGCTCTTTATTTGTCCGTGGCGGTGTACTTCCGCCTCTAAAAGAAAACGTTCCTCTTCAATATACTCACCGTCGAGTACCGCTTGCAGAGACGCTTGGAAGTCGTCTGGGTTCAAGTCAGTTAAGAAGCCCAAATTTCCACGGTTCACGCCTATAACTGGCACATCAAATCGGGATAAAATTCTTGCCGCACCTAACATGTTGCCATCGCCACCAACCACAATGGCTAGATCGGCATTTTTTCCTAGTTCAACTAAGCTAGCAAACTGACTCTGTGGGATATCATCCAGTATTGCGGCAAGGCGATCGTCAATGAATACTTTATAGCCCTCAGAGGTCAACCATTGGTACAACTCTTTATGAGTTTGAATTGCTTGTTGATCTCTTGGTTTTCCGATAATCGCGATCACGTTACATGGATTTTTCATAGCATTTCCGCATTAAAGAGGCTTGAATCAGGAATCTTCATCCCCATAATAATGGCAAGTCACCTAAATATGCGAATTTTTATGTGGTTAAAGCCCGCAAAAACGCGCATGGCTTTAAGGGCATTATGTTGAATTCTGGAGATATCATGAGCAACGAAGAAAACAAAGTTACAGAAGAAGAGCTTGATCAAATCATCGAAGAGGCTGAAAAAGTAGAAGCTGAAGCACAAGAAGTTGAAGCTGAGCTTGAAGAGCTTGGTGATGAGACAGACGCTAAGATTGCTCAACTAGAAGCGGCACTATTGTCTAGCGAGGCAAAAGTAAAAGAGCAACAAGATGCGGTGTTGCGTTCTAAAGCTGAAGTAGAAAACATGCGTCGTCGCACTGAGCAAGAGATCGATAAAGCACGTAAGTTTGCGTTGAACAAGTTTGCAGAAGAGCTGCTTCCTGTTATTGATAACCTAGAGCGTGCAATTCAAGCGGCAGATACAGAGAATGAAACTGTGAAGCCGTTCCTAGAAGGCGTTGAACTAACACATAAAACGTTTGTAGACGTTGTCGCGAAATTTGGCTTGAAAGCAATCAACCCTGAAGGTGAAGCATTCAATCCAGAGTTCCATCAAGCGATGTCGATTCAGGAGAGCCCTGATCATGAATCAAACACTGTTATGTTTGTTATGCAAAAAGGTTACGAACTAAACGGCCGTGTGATTCGTCCGGCAATGGTAATGGTTGCTAAGTAACTTTAACTACCTGTTTTTTTTAAATATAAAAGCGCCCATCATTTTTGATGGGCGCTTTTTTGTTTTAAACATAAATGACTGCATCGAACTTCGTTGTATATCGATAAATGAAAATTTGATCCCCTTCATATTTTTTCCTATTGGTTAATTATTTTCCTATAGGAGATTTTCTCTCATCTCGCTGCGTGTTTATTAACGGAAAGGACTATAAGTGATTGTAATCATTCGCTGTGTGAATGTTTATTCTGCATAGGAATGTAAATATAGTCATTTTTTCTAAAATAATTTCGTTAACAAAAATGTAAATTATCACTTTATTTTGTAACTTCGGTGTGTATGATTTGCGACTAATGCTTTAAAAGTAAGCATATATAACTACAAAAATGTAAATAGCAAACACAACATATCGGAGATTTATAATGGATAAATCGCTTTCTAGTAAGATTTTTATAGGCTTGTTTGCCGGCCTTGTGCTGGGGACAGCAATTCAGTACTTATTTAGCGGTATTGCGATTTTTGATACATACCTACTTGGAGCAGCAGAAGGTGTTGGCGGCATGTTCGTCTCACTGATCAAATTGCTTGTTGTTCCTTTAGTTTACGTTTCAATCGTATGCGGCATTGTTGACTTGAAAGACATCAGTGCATTTGGTCGTCTTGGTGGAAAAACTTTTACCCTTTACATTCTTAACACCATCATTGCGATTACGGCGGCTTTGACTGTCGGCTTGATCTTCCAGCCAGGAGCGGGCGCTAATCTAGCAGGAACGGTATCTGAGGCTGTACAGCTGACAACGACAGAGACGCCGGACATTTTCTCTTTAGTTGTTAACATTGTTCCTAGCAACCCTGTACAAGCGTTTGCTAGCGGCGACATGTTGCAAATCATCTTTATGGCAATTTTGACGGGGCTTGCAATTCAAGCTTTGGATTCTCGTGGTGGCCCAGCTATTCGCACATTCAAAATGGCAAATGAAATCATGATGAAATTGGTTGGATTAGTGATGAGTCTTGCACCATATGGTGTGTTCGCACTAATGATTCAACTAGGTGCAACGCTAAACGCCAATACATTAATGTCCGTTGCCGGTTACGTGGCTTTGGTGGTTGCGATGTTGGTGTTCTGGATCTTCTTCTTCTACCCAATGGCAGTGAGTATTGCGACAGGAACCTCTCCAAAGACTTTCCTACGTGCAACTCGTGAGCAGATTCTTTTCTCTCTATCTACCGCGAGCTCAAACGCGACTATCCCGGTAACGATGCGCACACTGACAGAAAAGCTTCAGGTCTCTAAATCGGTTGCTGGCTTCGGTGTACCACTGGGCGCAACGATGAATATGTCTGGTGTGTCTATCTATATTGCTCTAGCAACGATGTTTGTTGCGAACGCTTTTGGCCAGCCAATTAACACCGCAGACATCTTCACACTTGGCTTAACTATTCTTCTGTTATCTATTGGTGCGGGCGGCGTTCCTGGGGGTGGCGTGGTAATGGTAGGCGTTTTGCTTCACCAGCTAGGTTTACCACCTGAAGGTTTAGCAATCATTGCAGCGGTCGACCGTATCAATGATATGTTCTGTACATCATCTAACGTTGTCGGCGATACGGCAGTGAACACCATTGTTGCAAAAACAGAAGGTGAGATAGGTAAAGAAGAAGGTGTTGATGCTGAGCCTGCTCAAGCGAACGCCTAATACCTTGAATAATTTATTTTAACCCTAATATTGAAGCGAGCTCTTATGAGCTCGTTTTTTATTTAGGAAGAGTCGGACATTCATAAATTTATCTGGGAAATGACGTTTTGTTGCGCTACAGCAGTGTGACGAGTTCCCAACTAATCAGAAAGAAACACATAAATTTCGAAAAAAGACGCTTTTTTTTAATTCTGCCCTTGAAAAGCATTTTGCCGCCCTTATCTATGTGGCATAGAGAAGCAAACATTGATTATTTTTGTTTGTGAGCAAGGGTTGAAACCCGATTCTCCTCCCCCCACATTGGGGTTATAACCAAACGAAAATAGAATTTATTCGGAGATAGCCAGATGGGTAAAATCATTGGTATTGACTTAGGTACTACTAACTCATGTGTTGCTGTATTAGACGGCGACAAACCACGTGTAATTGAAAACGCAGAGGGCGAACGTACTACTGCATCGGTTATTGCTTACACTGACGGTGAGACGCTAGTAGGTCAACCAGCGAAACGTCAAGCAGTAACTAACCCAGAAAACACGCTATTTGCAATTAAGCGTCTAATCGGTCGTCGTTTTGAAGACGAAGAAGTTCAGCGTGACATCGAAATCATGCCTTACAAAATCGTTAAGGCTGACAACGGTGATGCTTGGGTAGAAGCGAAAGGCCAAAAAATGGCAGCTCCTCAGGTTTCTGCTGAAGTTCTTAAGAAAATGAAGAAAACTGCTGAAGACTTCCTTGGTGAGGAAGTAACTGGCGCAGTTATCACAGTACCTGCTTACTTTAACGATGCTCAGCGTCAAGCGACAAAAGATGCTGGCCGTATCGCAGGTCTAGAAGTTAAACGTATCATCAACGAACCAACAGCAGCTGCGCTAGCTTACGGTCTTGATAAGAAAGGCGGCGATCGCACTATCGCGGTATACGACCTTGGTGGTGGTACATTCGATATTTCAATCATCGAAATCGATGAAGTTGAAGGCGAGAAAACATTCGAAGTTCTAGCAACTAACGGTGATACTCACCTAGGTGGTGAAGACTTTGATAACCGTCTAATCAACTACTTGGTTGATGAGTTCAACAAAGAGCAAGGCATCAACCTTAAAAACGACCCACTAGCAATGCAGCGTGTTAAAGAAGCAGCAGAGAAAGCGAAAATCGAACTTTCTTCTACTTCTCAAACAGACGTAAACCTACCTTACGTTACTGCAGATGCAACTGGTCCTAAGCACATGAACATTAAAGTGACTCGTGCAAAACTAGAATCTCTAGTTGAAGACCTGGTACAACGCTCTCTTGAGCCATTAAAAGTAGCTCTAGCTGACGCTGACCTATCAGTAAACGACATCACTGACGTAATCCTAGTTGGTGGTCAGACTCGTATGCCGATGGTTCAAGCGAAAGTTGCTGAGTTCTTTGGTAAAGAAGCGCGCCGTGACGTAAACCCTGACGAAGCAGTAGCAATGGGTGCTGCAGTTCAAGGTGGTGTACTTGCTGGTGACGTTAAAGACGTACTACTACTAGACGTAACTCCACTGTCTCTAGGTATCGAGACAATGGGTGGCGTGATGACTAAGTTAGTTGAGAAGAACACAACTATCCCAACTAAAGCGAACCAAGTTTTCTCTACAGCGGAAGACAACCAGAGCGCGGTAACTATCCACGTTCTACAAGGTGAGCGTAAGCAAGCGATGTACAACAAGTCTCTAGGCCAATTTAACCTAGAAGGCATCCAGCCTGCACCACGTGGTATGCCACAAATCGAGGTTACGTTTGACCTTGATGCGGATGGTATCCTACACGTGTCTGCGAAAGACAAGCAGACTGGTAAAGAGCAGAAGATCACTATCCAAGCTTCTGGCGGTCTAAGCGATGAAGACATCGAGAAAATGGTTCAAGAAGCAGAAGCTAACAAAGAAGCGGACAAGAAGTTCGAAGAGCTAGCGACTGCACGTAACCAAGCTGACCAAATGATTCACGGTACTCGTAAGCAAGTAGAAGAAGCTGGTGAAGCGCTACCTGCAGAAGAGAAAGAGAAGATTGAAGCAGCAATTTCTGAGCTAGAAACAGCACGTAAAGGCGAAGACAAAGAAGCTATCGATGCTAAAGTTCAAGCACTAATGACTGCTTCTCAAAAGCTGATGGAAATCGCTCAACAACAAGCTCAAGCGCAGCAAGCACAAGGTGCTGACGCAGGTGCACAGTCTAAAGAAGACGACGTTGTAGATGCTGAGTTCGAAGAAGTTAAAGACGACAAGAAATAATATTTCTTAACCAGATGGCTGCATAGCCATCTGGGGTCGATAAGACTTCGTGTGCGGGCGTTTGGGGCAACTCTTACGCCCGTCTGTTTGTAAACGCTGTCTTTCTAGTTAAGTATGTTGCAGACAAGTGCACTTACCTAGAACGATACAAACACCAAGCGGTGAATCGATGCCGTTTGTAGTAATTAACTGGTGACGAAGAACATGTCAAAACGTGATTTTTACGAAGTATTAGGCGTAAGCCGTGATGCCTCAGAGCGCGATATCAAAAAGGCGTATAAGCGTCTAGCGATGAAATTCCACCCAGACCGAAACCAGGGTGATGATTCTGCGGCGGACAAGTTTAAAGAAGTAAAAGAAGCGTACGAAGTTCTGACCGACCCTCAAAAGAAAGCGGCGTACGACCAATACGGTCATGCAGCTTTTGAACAAGGCGGCGGTGGTTTCGGTGGCGGCGGCTTTGGCGGCGGCGGTGCTGATTTCGGCGACATCTTTGGCGATGTATTCGGTGACATCTTTGGTGGTGGTCGTCGTGGCGGTGGTGGCCACCGTGCCCAGCGAGGTGCTGACCTACGTTACAACATGGAATTGACGCTAGAAGAAGCGGTTCGTGGTGTAACGAAAGAGATCGAAGTACCGACACTAGTACACTGTGATACCTGTGATGGTAGTGGCGCGAAGAAAGGTTCATCTGCTGAAACATGTGGTACCTGTCATGGTCATGGTCAAGTACAGATGCGCCAGGGCTTCTTCGCAGTGCAACAAACCTGTCCTACCTGTCACGGCAAAGGTAAAATCATTAAAGACCCTTGTAATGAGTGTCATGGTCAAGGTCGTAAGCAGAAAACAAAAACACTTAACGTTAAGATCCCAGCAGGTGTTGATACTGGCGACCGTATTCGTCTATCTGGCGAAGGTGAAGCGGGAGAAATGGGAGCACCAGCGGGTGACTTGTATGTACAAGTGCACGTGAAAGAGCACCATATCTTCGAGCGTGATGGCAACAACCTATACTGTGAAGTGCCAGTAAGCTTTGCGATGGCAGCTCTAGGTGGTGAAGTTGAAGTACCAACCCTAGATGGTCGCGTAAGCCTAAAAGTGCCTTCAGAAACGCAAACAGGTCGTATGTTCCGTATGCGTGGTAAAGGTGTGAAAGGCGTTCGCGGTGGCGGTGTTGGTGATCTTATTGTTAAGTTGGTTGTTGAAACACCAGTAAACCTAAGCTCACGCCAAAAAGAACTGCTCAAAGAGTTTGAAGAGTCTTGTGGTGGTGAAGCGGCGACAAAGCACAAGCCTAAATCAGAAGGCTTTTTCAACGGTGTGAAAAAGTTCTTTGATGATTTAACCAGCTAAGACGTTAGTGAAAAGCACAAATACAAAGGCCTGCTAAAATGCAGGCCTTTTTGCATCTCGGTGTTCTTCCTAATTCCAGCAATCACTTGGTTCTTCGACATTTGTTGACGTTAAAGTAATCGTTTTAGAACCAGTCAAGCACTCGTCGTCGTCTTGTCCCAGAGCCGATTTTGCTGTTGCTGTAATGGTATAGGCCGTACTTGCAGAGCTCGCAATATCGAAAGAAAATCTATTTGTGTCTGAGTCACATAGAGTGCATGTGCCTCCAGAGAGAATATGACTCCAGTCGTACCCACCATCATAAGATGTCTCTAGCTCTAGCTGAATTCGACTAAGATCGCTCAAGGCAACCGTCCTATGAGACTTGATTACATGATTAGTGTAAGAGGGGTATGCGACTGCAGCAATGATCCCGACAATCACTACAGCTACCAGTAATTCGATCAATGTCATCCCTCTCAATCCTTTTTTGTAGCCGTTACAACGAGAAATTCGAATCATCACGAGTAGTTTCCTTTTCACTTTTCCGCCTATTTTTGGCAGGTGATAGCATCTGTGCAAGATGAATTACGGCCCTTTTGCCGTTTACATAGGAATTTGGGAAATGCCTCGCGGGTTTACGTTGTTGGAGCTTCTTATTACTGTTGCTGTACTGAGTATTATATTGGCGTTTGCAGCTCCAAGCTTTAGCCGTGTTTCACAAACTGTGCAAATGCAGCGATTGGCAACTGAATTAGCTGGTTTTCTAAGCCAAAGTAAGTCCGAGGCGGTAATGAGAAATCAAAAGTTATATATACATTTCTCCATGGCTAAAAACGTTGTTGTCAGTCAAGGGGCATGGTCTCTACAGTTAACTGACTCATCTAGCGGCTCAGGGGGAGTAATCTTAAACCTTTCCGGCTCCGCATACTCTGAATTATCTTTGAAGCACAGTTACGATAATCAAAAAATAAGCTTCGATGAGGTCCGTGGACGGCCCCAAGGAGGAAATATAGAGTTTTTCCCAACCAATGCTCAAAACATAAAACTACAAGCAAAGATCTCAAACCCTCCTGGGAGGATTAAGATTTGTAGTAATTCTGGAGCGAAGTTATATGATTACCGTCAGTGCTAACAAACGCTATCAAATAGGTAGCTCTTTAATTGAATTAATGATTAGTTCTTTAATTGGGTTAATTGTTCTTAGTGTAGTGGGCTCTATATTCTTGAGTTTACAAAAAACAGCAAAAGAAAAAAGCTTAGAGCTAAATTTATTGCAAAGTCTTAATATCACTTTATCTGTTATGAAAGAAGATATTCAAAGGGCTGGTTATGATGGTGGTCATGGTATGTCTCTTAAATTATCCGGAGCCTTGGAAACAATTACAATCAGTGGTGCATCTTCTATTGGTTTTGTTTATTTTAGAGATGACTCTCCGCTAAATAAAAACTATAGAAATATTAAGTATGAGAAGCGAGATAGCAAACTTGTAATCTGTGAAAATGGCGTAGTATCCCAAGCCAAAATACTGTCTTTTGATGGTGTGGATTTTTGTCGTTCTTTATTTGATGAAGATATTTTTCAAGTGACGAGTTTTACAGTAAATTCTGATGTCGTAACGAATGGCACAAATATTAGCGCTGTAACGGATGTTACTTTGGCTTTACAAACTGTAGATGGCGTAATTAATCAAGTTGCAGAGTTTTCAATTAAGCAAAGGAATTGGCAATGAGATCTAAATTTGGATGTTCTGGGTACACGACGTTGTTAGTAACATCCATACTATTATTGTTTGCTTTGATTACATCTCTCGCATCATCAAAGGGAGTATTTTTTCAATTAAAAGTGGCTCAGAATGAACTAAAAGCTCGACAAGAACATTGGAAGGCTGAAGGAGGACTGGAATGTGCTTTTGCACAAATAAAGGAGAAGATGTTAGTTCTTCCTCCTTCCGGAACAATTACTTTACTAGGCTGTACAGTATCTACTACGATAAAAAAACTCAGCGATTATGAATATTTGGTTACATCTAAAGAGGGAAATACAAATTTAAGTAAAGTGATAATTTCGACAGGGAACGGCCTTGGTGCTGTACTAAAAACGAGTGCGTCGGTAGAGCTTACTGGCTCAATGCACTTTGTCCCTAAAGCAAAAGGTTTGTCGTCTGACAGTGAGTGTACATCTATTATTGCTGGTGGAACCGTGAGTTATGTAGCAAGTGTAAGTGGTTCTGATGAGCACTTTCTGACGGTGGACAGTTCAGTCAGTAGTCATGCTACTGGGATTTTAGGGGCTCCTAACTTTACTTGTAAGAATTCGCACAAATCCAATTTATTTGAAGAAACCAAACGTCCAACCTACCTAGCTACTACTAGCACTTCGAATAAAAATGAAGATATCAAAGAAAATGTTGCAAATATTTCGGTTTTCAAAGACTTATTCACTATGGATTTCAACGCAGTTAATGTAGCAAAACTCAAAAACGAGATTAAAGCGGATCCTGTTGGCGTTGTAATTGCTAGCGGTAAGACACCTAAAGGTTGGGTTAAGTCATGCCATACTAAGTTAGCTAATGCTTACGCTGCTGGAAAACGAAGGTTTTGGGTCGATGGCAGTTGCGCAATATCAGGAAACATTTTTGGTTCTACTACTCAGCCTGTAGATAATGCTATTCAGCTTATTATTTATGATGGTGTTCTCTACAGTCAAAGTATGAGTTATTTTGATGGACTTCTTTACCAATACCTTTCAAAGCCAACTGTGTTGGATGTTAAAGAAATATGGATTGATCTTTTTGATTCTAAAAATGATATAGGTGTAATCCCTACTTCTTTTCACAAGCATGATATTAATAATGACTTTAATAAATATGCTTTTTTGCTAGATGGTTCATTGAAGCTTGATGGCGGGATAGGGTTAGATGCAGAAGATAGAACTATAAAATTAAATGGATCTTTGATACCTGCCTACAATGGTGGAAAGAGCGGCAAGTACATTGAGAAACTAAAGTGGCAGCGAGGCTCCTGGAATGATCTCTAAACAAAAAGGTTTTAACCTTCTTGAAGTTCTAATTTCTTTTCTACTTATCGGTGTTGGGGCTCTAGGTTTAACTAAGCTAAACGTGTATCTAGAACGCGAATCCGAATATGCCATAAAAAGTATTGAAGCACTGCGTCTAACAGAGAACCAGCTTGAATGGTTCCGAACGCGTGGTGCTTCGGATGCGCTTTCTACGATTTCTACTGCCAGTTTTGCCTCTATCGTGACAGGATCTTCCGCCACTGGAGCGTACACGGTGGAGTGGGATGTGCCACCTGCTACTGTATCAGGTTCACTAAAGACGATCATCATCACAACAAGTTGGGAAGATAGAATGGGGCAGACGCAATCCGTTCAGCTGAAAACTATGATTTCACAGTACAGTGAATTCGAAAACTAAGTTCAATTGCATACATGGGCTGAGACAAATGCGGGTGTAATTCCTGTTTGATACCGGATTTGTCACGGTTAATAAATGGTTTTTGAACTGTTAATCGAGTTGATGTGCTACTGTTTTTATTATGTTTAATTGAAGTGGTGTTTTTGCAAAATATGTCTCCAATTATGAAAAAAAATCTAGAACCTTGTGCTTTCTCCATTAGTGTTTACTAGAATACTCGTTGGATAGTAGGTCGTTATAATTATTCAAATAGGCCTTGGCACCAACATCATTCACTATGGAGTTACCATGAGTAACCAAGCTGTAAATAAGGCACCATCATCGAAGCCGAGCGGGATGGAGCGCTTTTTAAACTTTATCGAGAGGACAGGTAACAAAATTCCTGATCCTGCGATTTTGTTCTTCTGGGCATTGATCATTACTTGGGCGGCGTCAGCACTTTTGTCGAATGTATCATTCGATCTTCCAAACCCTCGAACGGGCGAAGCTCTTACTATCACCAACTTACTTACGGGCGAAGCGCTAGCAAGTTTCCTTGCTAATATGGTGACGACGTTTACTGGCTTTGCGCCACTGGGTATCGTACTTGTCGCAATGCTAGGTGTGGGTGTTGCAGATTCTTCGGGTTTTATTACGACGGGTCTTAAGAAGATGCTGAACTTCACGCCAGCTAAGCTTCTTACTCCAATGCTTATTTTGGTTGCCATTGTATCGCATACTGCGGCAGATGCAGGCTATGTTCTGGTTATTCCTCTTGGCGGTATTATTTTCCATGCGGCAGGTCGTCACCCTCTAGCAGGTATTGCGGCAGCATTTGCAGGTGTATCTGGTGGCTTCTCTGCAAACTTTATCCCTTCAGGTATAGATCCACTACTAGCAGGCTTTACGCAAACTGCGGCGCAGGTTCTTGATCCTGAATACGTGGTTAACCCATTAGCGAACATCTTCTTTACTGGCCTATCTTCCATCATTATTGTAGCGATTGGTTGGTACGTGACAGAAAAAATCATTGAGCCTCGTTTGTCAAAAATGCCAATTGATGACGATGCGGAAACTGCGCCAAACCTAGGTTCATTTACTGAACTGGAATCAAAAGCATTCCGTTATGCAGGTTGGGCAATGATGGCGGGTATTGCTTTACTTGTTGCAGCGTTAATTCCAGAAACATCAGCACTACGCTCGCCTGAAGGTGAAATTACGGCCTTCTCAGCACCGATCATGAAGTCTATCGTTCCGCTGATCTTTATTCTGTTTATCATTCCTGGTTACGTTTACGGTAAAGTGTCTGGAACGTTCAAGACCAGCAACGACATTATCAAAGCGATGGCTGACACCATGTCAACCATGGGCGCATACATTGTAATGTCGTTCTTCTGTGCTCAGTTCTTATCTGCATTTGCTCAGTCAAACATCGGTACGATGCTAGCGTTGTATGGCGCAGAAGGCTTAAAAGCGATGAACCTACCAGGTGAAGTGACCATCATCGGTATGATCCTTCTAACCGCGTCTGTAAACCTACTTATTGGTTCGGCATCGGCAAAATGGGCTTTAATTGGTCCAATCTTAGTGCCAATGCTAATGGCGGTTGGTATCTCGCCTGAGCTGTCTCAAGCGGCTTACCGTGTGGGTGACTCTGTATCGAACATCATTTCGCCTCTAATGGTATTTTTCCCTCTTGTAGTGGTTTACTGTCAGCGTTATGTGAAGTCGGCTGGTATCGGTACGCTTGCGTCACTAATGATGCCATTCTCGATCGCAATGCTGATCGGTTGGTCTATCTTCCTAGTTGCTTATTGGATGGTAGGTATCCCACTAGGCATTCAAGCTCCTTACACTTACACCATGTAAAAACGTGTAGGGTGTGAAAGCCACTAATTGGCAGCCGAAAAGCGCAGGTCTTCGATCTGCGCTTTTTTTGTTCTCGCACAACGAACATCGATAGGTCTTGTAACTAGTTTTTTGGAGTTGCAAACTTTGTCCCGTGATGTGTCGCTGTAGTGAAACCGAAGTTGGTGATAAAATTCCCGACTTCAATCATTTTTGTTTCTTTGGAGCCTCCTTTGTCTAACCATCCGTTTACCCCTCAAGATGAATTGTTTATGCGCAGAGCGATGGAGCTTGCTGAGCAAGCAGAAGCTGAGGGGGAAGTACCTGTCGGTGCAGTGCTTGTCAAAGATGGTGAAATTATCGCTGAGGGCTGGAACCGCTCTATTGGCACCCATGACGCTACCGCACATGCTGAGATCCAAACACTGCGTAAAGCAGGCCAAAAGCTAGAAAATTACCGCCTTCTGGATACGACGTTATATGTAACACTTGAGCCATGCCCAATGTGTGCCGGAGCCTTATTGCATAGCCGCGTTAAGCGGGTTGTTTTTGGAGCGCCAGATTTAAAAGCTGGAGCAGCAGGAACAGTGCTTAATTTGTTTGAAAGTCAAGCCGCTTACCATTACGCCTTAATTGAAAAGGGGCTGCTAGAAGATGAGTGCCGTACTCAGCTACAAGCGTTTTTTAAGCGCCGCCGAAAGGAAATTAAAGCGAAGAAGCAAGCACAAAAAGCATTAGAAAATGGAGAGAGCGAACAAGGTAGTAGGAGTAGTGAGGGCTAGCAAACACCTACAACGTGGTAGATGTTTGCTTGGACGCACTAGTGATTGACTAAATGTACAAAAACACGATTACGTGAACTTACTTTCTTTTTCATACATGTCAGTTTACGTTTACGTCGGATAGCAGCTACTGTGTTATTTAAACGCTTTGACTGCACTCTACGTCTTCTCATATTCAAAACCTCCTGCAGACAAGACTTATACCAGTAAAGTGCGGCTCATCGATGCTTGGCAATAGGCTCGATAATCGCACTAAACATTGTATGGTTTAAACGTTCTTCATTTGACTTCTGCATTGCACAGAGCCAGCAAACAATTTCAATACGATGCTTAATAATAGGAGTGACGTTATTTCGGCAGAGTGTAGCCGAAAGCGCCGCTTCATCAAGTGAGCTAAACCATGTGGTTGTAAAGTAATCTGTTACAAAGCAATCAGTTTTACTAACGATGAAGAAAAGGCGACCAACCAAAGGAATGGTTGAGTGTGGTTGGTGTCACTCAGAATATTGGAGTCTAGATAAGTTTTCGTTAGGACTCAACAAAAATGACGAGCTTCATAGGCTCGTCATTTTTTAGTTTACCGCGGGTTTATTCTTCAATGCTTTCTTGTTCGGTGTCTTCTTCAACCGTGACGTCAGAAGCGCCAGAGACTTGTTCTACGACGGTCTCTACTGCGCCCGATATCAAAATGTCGGGGTTGAGCGGCGGAATCACTTGCAAGTCATCGCTATTCTCATCAATCGCTGGCTGTTGGCTGACATGACCAATGATGGATTGGTAGTAACGTCGAATATTTTCTACGTAATTACGCGCTTCATCGCCTCTGGCGTACCCATAGCGAGTTTGGCTGTAATAGCGCTTCTGACGCAGTAAAGGCAGCCTATCTTTTACATCGGCCCAAGCGTTCGGATCGCCACCTTGTGCTTTGGTGAGTCGTCGTGCGTCCATCATGTGGCCGTAACCAATATTGTATGAAGCTAACGCAAACCATATTTTTTCATGCTCGTTGATGCTATCAGGCACGCGACCTACAATGCGACGTAAGTACTCGACACCACCACGAACAGATTGCTCAGGGTCTAAACGGTTTGTTACCCCGACGCTTTTCGCTGTTGGCAGAGTAAGCATCATCATCCCCCTAACACCCGTTGGCGATTTTGCTGTTGGTTTCCAATGTGACTCTTGATAAGCCAATGCTGCAATTAAGCGCCAGTCGAACTCTTCGCTGTATTTTTGGAATAAAGGTGCCCATTTAGGCAATTTGTCATCCAGAGCTCGAATGAATGCGCGAGTATCAACGTAGTCAAATGCTTCAATATGACCAATGTACTTTTCTTCGAGGGTGGACAGTTCTCCTGATTGTTTGATGTTACCGAAAAACTCTATCAGCATCGCATACAAACTTTCGTCTTCAGAACGTCGAGTAAACCAAGATACTGGTTGATCTTCTGTAAGTTCAAACGCGAGCGCAAGATCGGGGTAAAGGCGTTGAGCAAGGGAAAGTTCCACCGAATCAGTCACAGTAAAACGTAACTCACCCGTCGATACGTATTTGAGTAAGTCTCTCGTGTCAGCATCACCAACAATTTCAAACTGAAGTTCTGGATACTGCTTCTTTAACGCTGTTAGGGTCGGAACATATTGCGATTGTTCAACGATCTTTAATGTTTGAGCGCCTGCATTTGTATCTTCGTCGGACTCGTCGTCTTTCGAGGCTTGGTATTCAATGAGTTGTTCGATATCACGTGGTCGAAGTTGCCCTTTTTTATATACCACTTGTTGGCTTACATAATAATAGGCAGGGCCTGGTCTAAATCGTTTGACTGCTTGTGACGTTTGATTTAAACCCGTAGCGATGATATCGATATCTCCTTTCTTAAGAGCAGGAAAAAGCTCAGCCTGGCGAAAGGCTGGTTTAATCTCGAGTTTGACGCCGAGCTGTTCCGCAAACTGACGCGCCAATTCGTAATCCAACCCTGCGGGACCATCGGGACCTATGTAGTAGGAAAGCTGATTGTTTAGCGTGCCAACACGAAGCACACCACGTTCTTGAATTTTTTCAAATTCACTTTTGGGCTCCGACTCAATCTGGCAAGCTGAGAGCAAAAGAACAGAAACTAAAATTAGAGCACTGCGCTTGAGCCGGTTGAAGTGACTTATTTGCATTAATAGGTACATCTTGGAAAATTTCTATTTGCCTTTATATCAAAGCGAGCTCATGGGGCAAAGTGAATCACACACTTATAACGTGACATTGTGTGTTTTATCGACATTTTAGTTGTAATTCAAATTTGACAAAAAAAATGACGCAAACGGTTGCTTTTGGTGTTACATCACAAAAACAATTACTATATAATGCGCTCGCAATGACGAGGTGGAATCGGCATAGGTTCGACAGGGCTTATTTTAAGTGTCTGAATTTATTCCAATATCACCTTAATCAATTGCATAAGAGACCTAAGCACATGAGAATTTTGCGTGGCTCCCCAGCTCTTTCTGAGTTTCGTGTTAATAAACTACTGGAACTTTGTCGTGAACAAGATCTGCCTGTAACTGGCATTTATGCCGAGTTTATGCACTTTGCCGATCTAAAGTCAGACCTTGATGACCAAGAGTTAGAAAAACTTGAAAAGTTACTAACTTACGGTCCAACCATCGAAGAGCATGAGCCTGAAGGTCTTCTACTTCTTGTCACGCCTCGTCCTGGCACTATCTCGCCTTGGTCTTCTAAATCTACCGATATCGCTGTTAACTGTGGCTTGGATAAAGTAAAACGTCTAGAGCGTGGTACGGCTTATTATGTCGAATCTTCAGTTGTTCTCTCAGAAGCTCAAGCTGACGCTGTTAAAGCGTTAATTCACGACCGCATGATGGAAACAGTATTCACAGAATTTGAAGCCGCATCAGCATTGTTTACTGTTGCAGAGCCTAAGCCTGTCGCACATGTTGATATCTTAGCTGGCGGTCGTCTTGCGCTTGAAGAGGCAAACGTTTCCCTTGGCTTGGCACTCGCAGAAGATGAAATTGATTACTTGGTAGAGAACTTTACTAAGCTTGGGCGTAACCCAAACGACATTGAATTGATGATGTTTGCTCAGGCGAACTCAGAGCATTGTCGCCACAAAATTTTTAACGCAGATTGGACTATCGACGGGGTAGATCAACCTAAGTCTTTGTTCAAAATGATCAAAAACACTTTTGAAACGACACCTGACTATGTACTGTCTGCATACAAAGACAACGCAGCCGTTATGACAGGTTCTAAAGCGGGGCGTTTCTTCCCTGACCCTAAATCTCGTCAATACACGTACCACCATGAAGATACGCACATCTTGATGAAGGTAGAAACGCACAACCACCCAACGGCAATCTCTCCATGGCCGGGCGCATCGACTGGCTCAGGCGGTGAAATCCGTGACGAAGGCGCGACGGGTATCGGCGGTAAGCCAAAAGCGGGTCTGGTTGGTTTTACAACCTCTAACTTACGTATTCCTGGTTTTGAACAGCCATGGGAAACCGACTTCGGCAAGCCGGGTCGTATTGTAAATGCGTTAGACATCATGCTTGAAGGCCCTCTAGGAGGCGCGGCATTCAACAACGAATTTGGTCGTCCAAATCTATTGGGTTACTTCCGTACTTACGAAGAAAAAGTCACTTCTCATGCGGGTGAAGAAATTCGTGGTTACCACAAACCAATCATGATTGCTGGTGGTATGGGTAACATCCGCGATGAACACGTACAGAAGAAAGAGATCCCTGTGGGTGCGAGCCTAATCGTACTTGGTGGTCCGGCAATGAACATCGGTCTTGGTGGTGGTGCGGCATCTTCCATGGCATCTGGTCAGTCAGCAGAAGATCTGGACTTCGCTTCAGTACAGCGTGAAAACCCAGAGATGGAACGTCGCTGTCAGGAAGTGATCGACCGTTGTTGGCAGTTAGGCGACGACAACCCAATCGCATTTATCCACGATGTGGGTGCAGGCGGTATCTCTAACGCATTGCCTGAACTTGTCGACGACGGTGAGCGTGGCGGTAAGTTCCAATTACGCGATGTACCAAACGATGAGCCGGGCATGAGCCCACTGGAAATCTGGTGTAACGAATCACAGGAACGTTACGTTCTAGCGGTAGCGCCAGAAAACATGGAAGCATTCGACGCCATCTGTAAGCGTGAACGCGCACCGTATGCAGTGGTGGGTGTGGCGACAGAAGAGCGTCATCTAACGCTAGAAGATTCTCACTTCGACAATACGCCAATCGATATGCCAATGGATATCCTGCTTGGTAAGCCACCGAAGATGCACCGTGACGCAACCACACTAAAAGTGGAAAGCCCTGCCATTGTTCGTGATGGTATTGAGCTTAATGAAGCGGTGGATCGCGTACTTCGTCTTCCTGCTGTTGCAGAAAAAACATTCCTAATTACTATCGGTGACCGAACAGTAACGGGTCTGGTTGCTCGTGATCAAATGGTTGGCCCTTGGCAGGTACCAGTAGCAAACTGCGCAGTAACAGCGGCAAGCTACGACACTTACCATGGCGAAGCAATGTCGATGGGTGAGCGCACGCCAGTGGCATTACTAGACTTTGGAGCATCGGCTCGCCTAGCCGTTGGTGAGTCACTAACTAACATTGCGGCAACAGACATCGGTGATATTAAACACATTAAACTGTCTGCGAACTGGATGTCTCCAGCGGGTCACCCAGGTGAAGATGCGGGTCTTTACGAAGCAGTGAAAGCGGTTGGTGAAGAATTGTGTCCTGCTTTAGGTTTGACTATCCCAGTTGGTAAAGACTCCATGTCGATGAAAACCAAGTGGGAAGAAAACGGCGAGAGCAAAGAAGTCACATCTCCACTGTCGCTAGTTATCACGGCATTTGGTCGTGTGGAAGACGTACGTAAGACCGTGACTCCACAACTACGCACTGACAAAGGAAATACTTCTCTAGTTCTTGTTGACTTGGGTAACGGCAAAAACCGCTTAGGTGCGACAGCATTGGCACAAGTATACAAACAGCTGGGTGACAAACCTGCTGACGTAGATAATGCAGAGCAGCTAAAAGGCTTCTTTGATGCAATGCAAGCGTTAGTACGTGATGACAAGTTAGTGGCCTACCACGATAAAGGCGACGGCGGTCTGTTTGTTACACTGGCTGAGATGGCGTTCGCGGGTCACTGTGGCGTAAAAGCGAACATCGCAGAGCTGGGTGACGATGCGCTAGCCGTTCTATTTAACGAAGAGCTAGGTGCGGTTGTTCAAGTTAAGAATGATGATCTAGATTCAGTTCTATCTACTCTGGCGGCAAACGGCTTAGAGGCATGCTCACATGTGATTGGTTCTGTTGAAGCTTCAGACGACTTTGTTATCACTTCTGGTGATGCAGTTGTGCTTGAACGTTCACGTACCGAACTACGCGTTATCTGGGCTGAAACAACGCATAAGATGCAAGGTCTACGTGATAACCCAGCGTGTGCAGACCAAGAGCACGAAGCTAAGAAAGACAACTCTGACCCTGGTCTAAACGTTAAGCTCAGCTTCGACGTAAATGAAGACGTAGCAGCACCGTACATTGCGAAAGGTGCTAAACCTAAGATGGCAATTCTACGTGAGCAGGGCGTTAACTCCCACGTCGAAATGGCAGCAGCGTTTGACCGAGCTGGTTTTGAAGCAACCGACATCCATATGAGCGATATCCTAACAGGCCAAGCGGTACTGGATGAATACCATGGCCTAGTAGCTTGTGGTGGCTTCTCTTACGGCGACGTACTAGGTGCGGGTGAAGGTTGGGCTAAGTCTATCCTGTTTAACGCACAAGCTCGTGAACAGTTCCAAGCCTTCTTCAACCGTGAAGAGACGTTCTCTTTAGGTGTATGTAACGGTTGTCAGATGCTATCAAACCTGAAAGAGCTGATCCCAGGTGCAGACTTGTGGCCACGTTTTGTGCGCAACGAATCTGAGCGTTTTGAAGCGCGCTTTAGTCTAGTTGAAGTTCAGAAATCTGATTCTGTATTCTTCGACGGCATGGTTGGTTCGCGTATGCCAATCGCGGTTTCCCACGGAGAAGGGCGTGTAGAAGTACGTGATGCAGAGCACCTAGCAGCGATTGAAGCATCAGGTACGGTTGCGGTTCGTTACGTGGATAACCTCGGTAACCCAACACAACAATACCCGAACAACCCGAATGGTTCGCCAAACGCGATTACCGGTTTAACAACAGCAGATGGTCGCGTAACTATCATGATGCCTCACCCAGAGCGCGTATTCCGCACAGTTGCAAATTCTTGGGCTCCGGAAGGTTGGGGTGAAAATGGCTCTTGGATGCGTATGTTCCAAAATGCTCGTAAGAATATCGGTTAATTAACCAAAGGTTAATCTAGCTTAAGTAAAGCGTTGGTTGAGAGATCAGCGCTTTCTTTTTTCTTATCACTCTTTTTTCTTCGTCACTCTTTCTAGTGACTTGGCGAAACGTTGCTTTGTTCTGCCTCTTCTTTGTCATCTATTATCTAGCGTAAAAAACTTGCAGCGTTTAGATTACTTTTATGCTCTAATACCGCGCTTACCAAGGGATGGTGTTAAACAGCTCAGCTTAGATGGAGTTATCAAGTTGACCGAATCCCTGATTGATCCCTAAATCCCTTAGGAAATGAAAGAAATGTCTAAGAATCCAAAATTTGCTATCCGAGTCACTGAAAAACGTAACGGCTGGAGCGCAGAAATCACTCGCCAAGTGACATCTCGTAAGACTGTAGTATCAAAGCGTGAAACAGGCTTTGACAGCGAAGAGAAAGCACAAGCTTGGGCTGAACAAGAACTGGCTGGGTTTATCCAAAACCAAGTGGTTCGTAACGAGCGTAAAGCAGCGCAACGTCAAGAGCGTGAAGCAGAACAACTAGCGGCAAAAGTTCGTAAAGAAGAAGCCCGCAAAGCACGTGAAACCGAAGTAGACACTGACGAAGAATAAGTTTAAATCGGTGAGATGGTGACGTTACCCATCAAACAAATAGTGAAAATGCCCTGAGTTTTGTCTCAGGGCATTTTTTATTTATATCGGCTAAAAACAATCCGATGATACGGACAGGCTAAACGTGCCGTCTTCAGGGGCTGCAAATTGTTTATTGCCAGGAAGAAGGTGAGGGTTATTAGCATAAGTGCGATGTGTCGATTTGACCTTTGCAGAATGTCTTTCCGGTAAATCAAAGTGTTGTAAGCCGTCAGATAGATCGTTTGCTTCACCGTAGTCGAAATGTGTTGCGACGTCTTTGGGCTGCTTGGCGTAACGACAGTGATCCGGCTTACCATCTTCGTGCCAAGTTAAAGAGTTAGTTTTTGCATCTAGATTCAGGTTATTTGCTGTTGGCTGTGCGTAAAAATCTTCTGAAACTTGGTGCTTGCTTTGTTCTTGTAAGTAGTCTGCAATGTTCTCAGAAGCTTGCGCTAGGCTACCTACAGGGAAGAAGCAAATCAGAAGAAGCCGTGTTTTTAGATTGTTCATAATGTGTATGCAAGCAAAAGGAAATGATAATACTGATAAATAAAACGGCGTGCAATTATGGCCATTGGATACGATATAACAGGGCAGTTAATGTCTGCCCTGCATCTTTTAGGTATGGTTAGTATTGATAAGTGAGGTGCAGTTTGACTTCGCGACCAGGCGAAGGCACGCCATTAGATAGGTATGCTTCGTAGTAACGATCGGTTAAGTTTTTCACAACCGCGCCAACGCTCAAGCCTTCGACTTGTTGTATTTCCCAAACCACGTAAGCGTTTTGTAGCGTGTATTGCTCACTTGGCGATTTCACTTTTAAATTGTTACCGCTTGCCTTGGTTTTGGTTTGCGCATCATACCAACGGACTTCCCAGCCCGTACGTAAACCAGGAATCCATTCGTAACCTAAACCCAGATTAATGTTTAATGGCGGTACATCAGGATGATCATCATCTGAACCTGTAGAGTCAGATAGGCTACCTTTGTTTTTGCCGCGAATGTAACTTGCTGAGAAATTACTGTAGAAATCTTCAATCCGGTATTGTGAAATTAGCTCAAAGCCATAGTTTTTAAAGCCATCTAGGTTTGTATTCCAGCTTTGTAACTCAGTAGTATTTTTGTCGAGGTTTTCGCCCGTTCGTATATCAACTGTGTCGCTAACATCGTTATAGAACATAGTTAACTCTGTTGCGAGGTTATCGCGAGAGTTCACCAGCCCTTCCGTTAAGTTGATAACGCTTGCTTGATAAGCATGGATACGAGACACGTCCAGATTCAAAGCAGTAGCCGTAGCGGTAGCTCGCGCATATTGCACTGAGTAGATGTTATCAACGGTTGGTGCTTTTAAAGCGTAGGCGTAGGAGGCGTTTAAACGCGTATTATTGCTCGCATCAAAGTCGATATCCAAACGTGGGCTAAAGCCTTTATGCGTCGTTTCACCGTAGTTATGTCCGGCAGCTGGATCATTATAATCCGGCGCAGCGTTCCCTTTTCCTTCACTCTTGATGTATTCGTAACGCAGAGAAGGTGTGATTGTTAGGCGGTCTGTTGCTTGATAGTGATCAGCAATGTAAGCGGCATAAATTGACTGCGTGCCAGATGGTTCGTAGTAAGGGGTGTACCAACCGTAGTTTTTCGCTTCATTACTGTCGTATGATGCGTTGAATACTAACGAGTCTCTATCGGTTTTTTGATATTGAAGCCCAGTGACTAGAGTGTGATCTCCGAATTGCGCTTGGTTAAACACATCAACGTAATCACGCTCGTAACTCAGCCATGACTCATGACCGTAACTGCCAACAGAAACGAACATTTTCTCGAATGCTACGTCAGGGCGAACCCAATGACGATCGTTTTCGGAACGTGCCATTTTGATATTGAAATCAATATACGGGTTAGTCGGCATGTAGTGGTAAGAGATGGTCGTGGTGTTGTCCGTGTATTTGTTATCGACGGTGTAAGCGTATTGGGCTTTTTCTAATGAGCCGTATTTCTTGATATTGTATTCGGTGATGTTAGGCATTTTTCCGCGGCGGTTAGCCCAAGGTTTACGACCTTCATCTTTGTAGCGAGTGTGGCTAATTTCAAACTCGTGATCGTTGTTTTCATAACCGACCTTTACGAGCATGTTTTCTTGCTCATAACCTGAGTAATCCAGCGTTTCACCACCTCCGACTTTAATGTCATCAGAATCTTTTACCGAGCCATTCGCTAGAAAATAAAAACCAGTATCGTTTTTACCATAGAGTGTTAGCGTGTAGGCGTTCTCATCGCCGTTGGTGTTGTATGCACTTGAGATGCGAGCACCAAAGTTTCTTTCGCCGTACAGGAGATCATCGACACTTTTGGTTTTAATGCGAATGGAGCCACCAAACTTCCCGTTGAGTGCTCGATAGTCGTGCGCGCCCTTGATAATTTCTGCTTCGCCAATTAAGAACGGATCAAAAAAGAAGGTACCGTAGCGGTATTGTTGAAAGCCGATTGGAGCGCCATCGACAAAGACGGCGATATCGCTTGGATCATCAAAACCACGAATGTTAATACGTTCGCCACCAGAACGACCGCCACCATCTATTGATGCACCGGGAACGGCATCGATCATTGAGGCAAAATTAGAGTACTGTTGCTCTTCAATCTCTGACCAATTAATGGTGGTTTGCGCAGGCTCAGCAATGGTAATAGGTTTGGCATAACGAACGCCTATGACTTCAAGCTCTTCATTTGGCGCTGTCTCGGCATATGAATAAAGAGGGAAGAGCAAAGCCAGTGAAATGAGATTTACTTTGAATGGATGACTTTTTAATCGTTTCATATTGATGATTTATAGTGTTTTTATGAAGCTCGGATTATAAGAACATTATTACGATTAATAAATGATAATGAGATTAATTATCAAATGTGTTTTTGCGATGGATTGTAAAGTTTTTTATCCATTCGTGGAAACTACGATAAGTATCGTTAGCTTACATAAAACAAAAAGCCCAGCATCATGGATGCTGAGCTTATTGGCTTTTAAACAAGATAGTGCGAGCACTGTTGCTCCTTTTGAGCTAATCAGGCGCCTACTTGGTAGGAATTACTGAGTTTCTAACGGTATCTGTCCGGTGGTCAGCGGCTCGGCATCGAATTCAGTGAGGCCTTCAATATAGCTTTCGACTGCTTGCTCTAAAGCATTATCACCTTGGTTAAAATAGGCAAGGTGGAAAATTGCATCGCCTTCGTTCACCAATGGTAATGTTTGTTGACCGATAACCAAACCACGCTTCGGGGCTTTTAGTTCTATCTCATCATGACCAAGAGGAGAGCTAATATAAGCGAGCGTTTCCCCCTGTTCTACTTTGTCTCCCAGATTAACGACAGTACGCAAAATGCCGTTACCTGACGCGCGAACCCAGCTGGTGGACTTCGCTATGATAGGCTCAGGCAGCTTTTTCCTGCTCGCACGCAACATACCAATGGCTTGCATTACGCGCCGAACCCCGAGTACACCAGCGCTTATCGAAAGTGGATCAAAGCGCAATGCTTCGCCAGCCTCGTAGGTGAGCACTGGAATATCACATTTTTCTGCTTCACTGCGTAAAGAGCCATCACGCAATGCTGAATCAACAATCACTGGCGTTGCAAATGCTTGAGCAATACGCAGAGTTTCTGGGTTGCTTAAGTTTGCGCGGATCTGTGGTAAGTTCGTGCGATGAATTGCCCCTGTGTGTAGATCCAAAATGTAGTCACAACGCTTGGCAATGTTGTTAAAGAACCCGTGTGCCATACGAGATGCAAGTGCGCCTTTTTCACTGCCAGGAAAGCAACGGTTGAGATCTCGTCGGTCGGGCAAGTAACGAGATTTATGGATGAAACCAAAAACGTTAACGATAGGTACTGCAATGACAGTGCCTTTCAGTTTTTGTGGTTCCAGTTGGTTAATGATCTGACGAACGATTTCTACGCCATTAAGCTCATCACCATGGATAGCGGCATTCACCATTAACACTGGTCCTTCTTGTTTCCCATGGATGATTTCCACAGGAATAGATAAAGGCGAATGTGTATATAGCTTCGCTGCTTCAAATTCGATCTCTAATCGTTGTCCTGGTTGTATTTGATGTCCTAAGAGCTCAAACACTTTGCTTTTTTTACTTCTGGCCATAAACCATCTCTGTCAAATGCGTCATCAGCAATGTAACAATTGCTGCAAAATCGCACTAATCATTCTCATTAAGGACACGACAAATTACTTTAATCGTCATGCGTGAAATTTTGGTATGTGTGAAGTTTTTGTTTTCAATATGATCTTTTCTATCAGTTTAATACATAACAAGCCATAGAGAAGAGAGCGCAATAATAGCCTTAAAAAATGTGACTGTATTAAAAATAATACTGTTCATGGAGGACAAAAAAACGGACTTTTAACCCTACTTTTTATCCGATAATATCCGCGCCGAATTTGAGGTTTCACACTTTCTAACTAGAGGTTTTGATGAAAAAGGCAATTGCTAAAATTGGTGCATTGACTGCGGTAGCAGTTTCACTTTCAGGTTGCGTAGGTAGTAATGCCGTGACAGGTTATGTCATGGGGTTTAACTTGAAAGCTGTTGACAACCGTTACGCTCGAGGTGGCCTAAATATGCTTTTAGCGCCTGTTTATGGTGTCGCGATCGCAGCGGATTATATCGTGTTTAACTCTCTAGAATTTTGGACGGGTAAGAACCCGTTAAATGGTAAGCCACATATCTTCGATACAAAGGTAGATACTTACATTGATGTCAATCACCAGTTAGATAAGTCGTTAACGACGGCACCAATCGCACCATTAGCGGATAACCGTGTCATTGAGCAGGGGCGAATGCAGCAAATCGATGAGAACACTGTTCAAATGGATATTACTTACAGTAACGGTGAAAAGGCGACACTCATGGGTGTACGCGATGGTGAGTTTGTTACTTACTACATTGATGGTGAAGTTGCTGCACAAACCTCAATGGATGAATTAGCCGCTTACGCGCAAAACCGTGTGTAGTTGGGTTCAACTAAACCAAAAAAAGGGTGCCGTATGGCACCCTTTGTCATTTTTCGTGATTGAATTATGCTTTCTCTGGAATCGCTTCTAAAAGCGCGACCATCTGATCCCAGTACAACTGAACAGTATCAATCTTCACTTTCTCATCTGGAGAGTGAGGGAATTTTATTGTTGGACCGAAAGAAACCATATCCATGTGTGGGTATGGTTCTTTAAATAGGCCACACTCAAGACCAGCATGGATGACCATGATGTTCGGCTTATGACCGTAAATGCCTTCATACATATCACGGAAAATTGCCATGATCTCGGAATCTGCATCTGGCTTCCAGCCAGGGTAAGCGCCTGAGAACTGAATTTGTGCGCCTGCTAGCTCAGTAATCGAGCGCAGCATGCTTTCCACTTGGCTACGGCCAGAGTCAATGAGAGAACGAATCAAGCAAAGCACGGTGACTTTATTTTCTTCTGTGCTGATCACACCAACGTTTAGAGAAGTTTCAACAACGCCTTCCACCTCATCACTCATACGGATTACGCCGTTTGGACAAGCGTTAAGTGCCGCAATGAATCGTTGCTGATCGGCGATTGAAAATACTTGCGCGTCAGTCGTGATCGCTTCATTAAAGGTTACGATACCTGTTTCGATTTTACCCAATTCAGTTTTAAGCAGCTCAGTGTAGTGGTTGAACAGCTCAGCAAGTTTGTCTTGGTTTTCGACAGGAAGCGCGACAGTAACAAACGCTTCGCGAGGGATTGCATTACGTAAGCTACCACCACGGAATTCGACTAAACGTAAATCAAGCTCTTGAGCATGACCGGCAAGGAAACGACCAAGTAATTTGTTGGCATTACCGCGACCTGTGTGAATGTCACAACCTGAGTGACCACCTTTTAGGCCTTTCAGCGTCAGTTGGCGTGTTACAAAACCTGCAGGCGTTGATTCTCGAGAAATATCGAAAGTCATGGTGCCATCAACGCCACCTGCACAACCCATGTAGACTTCGCCTTCTTGCTCAGAGTCTGTATTTAGAAGAATCTCACCCTCTAACCAACCAGCTTCAAGGCCAAATGCGCCAGTCATGCCTGCTTCTTCATCAATCGTCAGCAGAACTTCGAGTGGACCGTGCTTAATATCTTTAGATGCCAATACAGCAAGGCAAGAAGCCATACCAATACCGTTATCTGCACCAAGCGTCGTGCCTTTCGCAGTTACCCATTCGCCATCGATGTAAGGTTGGATTGGATCTTTGGTGAAGTCGTGTTCAGTGTCTTCGTTTTTCTGCGGCACCATGTCGATGTGTGCTTGAAGTACAACAGCCTTCTTATTTTCCATTCCTGGTGTCGCGGGCTTTTTGATGAACACGTTACCGGTTGGATCACGGCGAACGTCAAAGCCTTGCTCTGTTGCCCAGTTGATAATGTACTGTGCTAATGCTTCTTCATGTTTCGATGGATGAGGGATAGAACAAATCTTATCGAAAAACTGCCAAAGTGGAGCAGGTGATAAGGTACTGATCTCAGAATGGAACTCAGACACGGAGGACTCCTTTTGATGTGCTTTGCCAAATATATACCGTAAAAATATTGTCAAGGTAGCATTAAATGCTAGACGATTTGGCCTTCAAATTGCCGTTAGCATACCACCAGATAAGGAGTACGAGTAGTCGCGATCACAAGGATTTCTCTCAGAACTGTCACAGTTTGTGAATACAATAACAAGCACTATGTGTTCTCTATCATATATTCTGAAAGTGGCTTTATTTTTTAATTCATAAAATTGTAATTTAATTACACATAAACTTTGATAAAGGTCAATTTGTGCATTTTTTGTGATTCCAATCACTAAAATGCTTGTAATTAAATTTCTTGGTGGTATATTTGTAACCAGCTTCTGAGAGAAGAATGAAATGCTCAAAGGATGAGTCCGTTTTATCGCCTCCAAGGAACCGAGAAATCAACGAATGTTTAATTGATTTAAAAGGTGATAGTTATGAAAGGTTTACCAAGTACAATGTTCTGGAATAGCAAGTCTGTTTACACCGGTAACTTTGTATACCCAACAAGCTTTGGCTACTAAGTGAAGTCAACGCATGTGACTCGAACAGTTTGTTCACCCCTATAAATTGGAATTTTTTTTCAGTGATAGTGCTGACATGATTCACCGCCACCCAAATTGGGTGGCGTTTTTTTATCTCTATTTTCTCTTCCTGACTCACTTATTGCCATCAAAGTCTTCTTCTATTCCCCATTCTTCGGTTTTATCGACTTTTCCATCAAATCTGTTAGATACCATGTTTAAAATGGGCCTTTTTCATCTGAAAGTTTAGTACATTGCTCAGTTTTTATTCTCTTTTAGAGAACTGTGTTATCTGGGTTACCTATTGTTTTGTAAGAATATATTTCTTTACTTGCTTTGATGGGTTAGAGAATGTGTTTCATATCCAAAGAAAAAAAACGCATTAGAGTGAAGATTCTATCTAGAATTTGCTATTTGATAACTTTATAATTCCCGCCAATCGATTACGCAACCGTTTACTTTTTACCTTTACAGGATTCGATCATGCTCGAGAGGCTTTTTAAACTCAGTGAAAATGGCACAAATGTGCGCACTGAGATCATTGCAGGTGTTACGACCTTCCTAACTATGGCTTACATTATTTTTGTAAACCCAGCGATCCTGTCGGATACCGGTATGGACCGTGGCGCCATTTTTGTCGCGACTTGTCTTGCTGCCGCAATCGGCTGTTTTATCATGGGATTTGTTGCCAATTACCCAATCGCACAGGCACCAGGAATGGGCCTGAACGCATTTTTTACTTACTCTGTTGTATTGGGAATGGGTTATACGTGGCAAGTTGCGTTGGCGGCTGTATTTGTTTCTGGCCTTCTGTTCATTCTTTTAAGCGTATTTAAGATCCGTGAGTGGATTATTAACTCGATCCCGCATTCTCTACGAACAGGTATTTCAGCTGGTATTGGTCTTTTCTTAGCGTTTATCGCATTAAAAAATGCAGGTATCGTCGTTGATAATACAGCGACATTAGTTTCTATGGGAGAGATCACATCATTGCCATCTGTATTGGCCGCGATTGGCTTCTTTCTTACGATTGCACTGGTTCACCGTGGTGTGAAAGGTGCGGTGATGATCGCCATTCTTGGCGTTACAGCGCTTGGTCTTCTATTTGGTGATGTGCAGTGGAGCGGTATTATGTCAACGCCACCAAGCATTGCGCCAACTTTCATGCAACTGGATTTCTCTGGTTTGTTTGAAGTAGGCATGATTTCCGTCGTATTTGCTTTCCTATTTGTCGATTTATTTGACACCGCAGGTACGCTCGTTGGCGTTTCTCAAAAAGCTGGTCTAACTGATGAGAATGGCAACATCCCTCGTTTAAACAAAGCGTTACTTGCAGACTCAACAGCAACGTCAGTAGGTGCATTACTTGGTACCTCCAACACGACATCTTATATTGAAAGCGTTTCTGGTGTAGCTGCGGGTGGGCGTACTGGTCTAACAGCCGTGGTTGTTGGTGTACTCTTCCTACTTGCTCTATTGTTCTCACCACTTGCGGGTATGATCCCTGCTTATGCAACGTCAGGTGCGCTATTCTATGTGGCGATCTTGATGCTGTCTGGGCTAGTAAGCATTGATTGGCGTGACCTAACTGAAGCGTCCCCAGTTGTTGTGACTTGTTTAGTTATGCCGCTAACATTCTCGATTGCAGAAGGTATCACGTTAGGCTTTATCGCATACGCGGCGATCAAGTTATTCAGCGGTAAGGGCCGTGAAGTGTCGATGAGTGTATGGGTGATGTCAGCCATCTTCATCGTTAAATACCTCGTCGGTTAATTTCTCGAGCAAAAAGCCAGTGTGGATTTATTCACGCTGGCTTTTTCTTTTTTACGTTGTTCACAGAAGACGGTTTTTCTGCGGAATAGGCAGAGAATTTTGATATCACCGTTGGTATTAGCGGTGTGTTTCGGTAGAATAATCGTTTGCGCAGCTTGAAATCCTCGTCTCCAAACATTTTGGAGAAGTTAGTGAGCATTCCGCTTTTGAGTGACTTCGCTAGATTTTGAGGATGCATATTTTCAAATTATTAGGTTATTACAATGAGTAAAAAATTCATTATCACTTGGGATGCAATGCAGACTTACTGCCGTGAACTGGCTGAAAAACAAATGCCAGCTGAGCAATGGAAAGGAATTTGGGCGGTAAGCCGCGGCGGTTTGGTTCCTGGCGCTATTTTGGCTCGTGAACTGGGTATTCGTTACGTTGATACAATCTGTATTTCAAGCTACGACCATGATCATCAGCGCGATATGACGGTACTAAAAGCACCTGAAGGTGATGGCGAAGGTTACCTAATCGTTGAAGACCTAGTAGACAGTGGTGATACAGCGCGCAAACTACGTGAGATGTATCCAAAAGCGAAAATGATCGCTGTGTGTGCGAAACCATCAGGCAAAGAGCTGCTGGATGATTACGTTGTAGATATTGCTCAAGACACTTGGATCGAGCAGCCTTGGGATATGTCAATCCAGTATGCTGAGCCAGTAAACCGCAAGCAAAAATAAACGCGGTTAAAGAATATTGAGAAATGCCCCTTTATAGGGGCATTTTTTTTATTATGATATTAAATCATGCTAATAGCCTAGGGTTCTTCCTATGTCTGAAGACGTCAGTAAAAATCTTTCCGAAACTTTGTTCGTGAAACATAAGCAAGCAAAAGAAACCTCCGCGCTTACCCAGTACATGCCGACCAGTAAAAAAATACTTGATGAACGAGAAGCGCAGGGTGATCGTGCTTGGTATCGTCATTTGCGTCGCTTGCAATGGGCTTGGCAAGGATTGTCTCCGATCGAAATGGAAGGCGTACTGTCCAAAATTGCTTCATCTTCTCACTCGCGAACCAATGATGATTGGTTAGACACTGTAATGGGTTATCACAGTGGTAACTGGACATTTGAGTGGATCAAGCTTGGTATGGATCATCAGAAGCGAGCAAATGAAATGCAAGGAGAAGAGGCAGCGGATGAACTCTTCACTGCTTCTTTGTGTTTTAGTATTGCAGGCTACCCACATTTAAAAAATGACAACTTGGCATCGCAAGCTCAAGTTCTGGCAAACAAAGCGTATTCTGACGGCGCAGAAAAAACTAAGTACACCATCAAGCAAATTGAAGTGCCTTACCAAAATCGCAAAATCATCGCGAACCTCCATTTACCAAGAACGGATAAACAGTTGCCTGTGGTAATGGTGAGCGCTGGTTTGGATACCCTACAAACCGACATGTGGCGTTTGTTCCGTAATCGTCTTGCACCGCGAGATATTGCGATGTTAACCGTGGACATGCCTTCGGTAGGGCATAGCTCTCATTGGCCCTTGACCGAGAATTCAAGTTGCCTACATCAAGCGGTATTGAATGAGCTTTACTCGCTACCTTGGGTTGATCATCACAAAGTGGGGTTAGTTGGGTTTCGTTTTGGTGGTAATGCCATGATCAGACTCTCTTTTGTCGAGCAAGAAAAGATCAAAGCTTGTGTCGCTCTAGGCGCACCCGTACATGATATTTTTACTTCCCCTCAGAAGTTGCAAAAAATGCCGAAGATGTACTTAGATCTTTTGGCTTCCCGTTTGGGGAAAAATGCGGTTGATATTAATAGCATGGCTGGTCAGATGATGGCGTGGTCATTGAAGGTTCAGGGCTTCCTGAGCAGTCGAAAAACCAAAGTGCCTATTTTGGCTTTGAGTCTTGAAGGCGATCCAGTGTCGCCACACAGTGATAATCAACTTGTTGCTCTATTTAGCCAGTATGGTAGAGCGAAAAAAATCAGTTCCAAAACAATTACAAAAGGATATGAGCAATCCCTCGATTTAGCCATAAAGTGGCTAGAAGATGAATTATTAGGGTGACAATTCTCCTAAATTAGTTAAGAGTGATATATCTGAGCAAAAAATAAGCTCATGATAATTAAAAATAATAATCATTCTTGGGTGTTTACTTTTAACTATGAAAACGGAGATTCATATGTCAGAGACGACTCAGGGCCCGACTCACTTTCGCTTGATGTCAAAGTTGAAGGCGATAGGACCTTACCTGCGCGAACCACAATCGCAAGAAGGGCGCTATTATTTTGATTGTTTATCTGTATGTGTAGACGACAAAAAATCGCCTGAGAAGCGTGAATTTTGGGGCTGGTGGATGGATTTGGAATCCATCGAGGGAGGCTTTACTGCTAAATATCATATTGGCAAGTACAACAAAGAAGGGCAATGGGTATCTGAAGCCCTTCCCAAAAAAGTGGTAGAGGAAGTGTATCTCACGCAGAGCACATTCCATCAAAAGCTGGTTGATACTTTAGAAGAACACTTCAAATTAGAAGTCGAATATCACACGGAGTCTTTCGATTTCGCTTAATTTGGTTGTTTTCATTTAATACCAAACAAAAAGGTGCGAAAACGCACCTTTTCTCTTGTTAATTCCCTATTTGATTGTTAAAACATCTTCTCTTTATTTGTTTTTCACTTCAGAAGACATCATGACAACGAATCAACAAAATGCAGTTGTTTCACAACCACAAACTGTCGTTGTGAAACTGGGTACAAGTGTGCTGACAGGCGGCACTCTGGCACTCGACCGTGCACACATGGTTGAGTTAGCACGCCAGTGTGCTGAGCTTAAAAAACAAGGCCATTCAATCGTAATGGTTTCGTCTGGTGCGATTGCAGCAGGCCGTGAGCATCTTGGTTACCCCGCATTGCCCAACGAGATGGCGAGTAAGCAGTTACTTGCCGCGGTGGGGCAGAGCCGCTTGATTCAAACATGGGAGTCTTTGTTTGGTATTTATGGTATCAAGATCGGCCAAATGTTACTAACCCGTGCCGATTTAGAAGATCGTGAGCGATTCCTTAACGCGCGTGACACTATTAATGCGCTCGTCGCGAACGATATTGTTCCTATCGTAAACGAAAATGATGCCGTTGCGACTAGCGAGATTAAAGTTGGCGATAACGACAACCTTTCCGCTTTGGTAGGCATTTTATGTGGTGCAGATAAGCTCTTGCTTTTAACGGACCAAAAAGGTCTGTTTACTGCTGACCCTCGTAAAGATCCGAACGCAGAGCTTATCAAGGAAGTAAAAACCATCGACGACACGCTGCGTAAAATCGCAGGTGGAAGCGGTACAACATTGGGTACTGGTGGTATGGCAACGAAGCTGCAAGCCGCAGACATCGCTCGCCGCGCAGGTATCGAGGTTATTATTGCTGCTGGTAGTGCGCCGAATGTTATCTTTGACTCTTTAAGTGCTGAACCTCAGGGTACGCGCTTCCTACCTTGCGCTGAAGCCTTAGAGAACCGTAAACGCTGGATTCTAGCGGGACCTGCGGCATCGGGCGACATCGTTATTGATGATGGTGCAGTCAATGCTGTGGTCGGCAAGGGCAGTAGCCTACTTGCTAAAGGGGTCATCAAAGTTAGTGGTGACTT
Organism: Vibrio sp. 2033; assembly: GCF_033339735.1. Taxonomy (NCBI): domain Bacteria; kingdom Pseudomonadati; phylum Pseudomonadota; class Gammaproteobacteria; order Vibrionales; family Vibrionaceae; genus Vibrio; species Vibrio sp. 2033. Next base: position 111,559 of record NZ_JAWOVC010000007.1, on the reverse strand, counting down.
CGCACGAGGCGAAGTGGCGCGTGTAACAAACGCTCACGGTAAGTTGGTGGCTCGTGGCATCAGCGCCTACTCAAGTGATGACCTAACTAAAATTACGGGCAAACACAGTAAAGATATCATCTCTATTTTGGGTCATGATTATGGCTCTGAGGTGATTCACCGCGATGATTTGGTCGTCATTCAGGAATAGAATTAGAGGGAAGCAAAGTGGATTTAACGAATATGGGTAAAGCTGCTAAAGATGCAGCTTTCGAATTAGCGACAGCGTCAACTGCGCAAAAGAACCAAGCATTAGCCATCATCGCTGATGAGCTAGAAGCAAACTCTGCTGCTATTTTGGCGGCAAACGCTAAAGACATCGAACTTGGCCTTGAAGCGGGTTTAACCGATGCGCTGCTCGATCGCCTTTTGCTTAATGAAGAACGACTGACTGCAATTGCGAATGATGTTCGCAACGTCATTAGCTTGAACGATCCTGTAGGCAGCGAAATAGACAGTAAGGTACTGGAAAATGGGATGTCACTGTCTCGTCGTCGTGTGCCGCTTGGTGTCGTGGGCGTAATTTATGAAGCGCGTCCAAACGTAACCATTGATATCGCAGCGTTGTGCTTGAAAACCGGCAACGCAAGCATTTTACGTGGTGGCAAAGAGACCTTTTTCTCGAATATGGAATTAGTGAAGGTTATTCAGTCTGCGCTCGCAAAGGCGAACCTTCCAGCCGCTTCTGTGCAGTACATTGAAAAACCAGATCGTGAGCTTGTTTCTCAATTGCTTAAGTTGGACGATTACGTCGACATGATCATTCCACGCGGTGGTGCTGGCCTACACAAAATGTGTAAAGAAAACAGCACGATTCCGGTGATTATTGGTGGCTTTGGTATCAGCCATATCTTTGTCGACGAATCCGCTGATCTAAAGAAATCCCTGAATGTGGTTGAGAACTCTAAAGTTCAACGTCCATCTGCGTGTAACTCATTAGATACGCTGCTCGTGCATGAAAAAATTGCAGCGCAATTCCTACCAATGATCGTAGAGCGCATGAACGATAAAGTGACCTTCGTGACAGAGCCTAAGGTAAAAGCACTGATGGCTCAAGCAACACAAATTCGCGATGCTGTTGAAGGTGACTTTGATACGGAATGGTTGAGCTACACTCTTGGTGTAAAAGTTGTGTCTGATGTGAAAGATGCCATTGATCATATGCGTGTCCATAACGCGAGCCACTCAGATGCGATCATGACCAATAGCTTGGAAAACTCAGAGCTGTTCATCAATTCTGTCGGTTCGGCGGCGGTTTATGTGAATGCTTCAACGCGCTTTACAGACGGTGCGCAATTTGGCCTTGGCGCAGAAGTCGCAGTATCTACGCAAAAGCTACATGCACGCGGTCCGATGGGCTTAGAAGAGCTAACTAGCTACAAGTGGGTTGGTAAAGCGAACTACTTAGCACGCAGTTAACACATTCGACGAGATCTTGAGTGAAAAAGGGGCCTTTGCGCCCCTTTTTGTTTTGTCTAACATACCAATTCCGCTACACTACATGAGCTTTTATTTCGGTTTGAAAGCGTTATACCCAAATAGCTTTAATAGAGTCCGTATAACCATGAACGCGTGGTTATCCGTGATTGCTCATGAGGTTATTTTGGTATAGATATGGAGGTGATATGCATTGTCCTTTTTGTTCCGAGAACGATACCAAAGTTATTGATTCCCGCTTAGTGGCTGATGGCCATCAAGTTCGACGTCGCCGTCAGTGCTTGGCGTGTAGCGAGCGTTTCACTACGTTTGAAAGCGCAGAGTTAGTGATGCCTAAAGTGATCAAATCGAATGGCAACCGTGAACCATTTGATGAAGATAAAATGGTTGGAGGTATTCAACGCGCTTTAGAGAAACGCCCAGTGAGTGCCGATTCTATAGAGTTAGCGATCAGTATGATCAAATCACAACTGCGTGCGACGGGTGAGCGAGAGGTTCCGAGTGAAATGATTGGTAATTTAGTCATGGACCAGCTCAAAGAGCTCGATAAGGTGGCTTACATTCGTTTCGCTTCCGTTTACCGCAGCTTTGAAGATATTCGCGAGTTTGGCGAAGAGATTGCCCGCCTAGAAGACTGAGTAGCTCATGACTCAACACACTCCTGAAAGAGCGTTTTCTGATTTAGATTTCGCCATGATGTCACGAGCTATTAAGTTAGCGAAACGTGGCATTTATACCACCGCCCCTAATCCAAATGTAGGGTGTGTCATCGTTCGTGATGAAGAAATTGTCGGTGAAGGCTATCACCATCGTGCTGGTGAGCCGCATGCCGAAGTGCACGCGATGCGCATGGCGGGTGAAAAAGCAGTTGGTGCAACCGCTTATGTGACGCTAGAACCTTGCTCTCATTACGGCCGTACACCGCCATGTGCCGAAGGGCTGATTAAAGCCAAAGTGGCACGTGTGGTTTGCGCCATGGTAGACCCAAACCCGAAAGTTGCAGGTCGCGGCATCCAGATGTTACGTGATGCCGGAATTGAAGTACAAATCGGCTTGTTAGAGCAAGATGCCCTTGCCCTTAACCCTGGTTTTATAAAGTACATGCGTACAGGCATGCCGTTTGTTCAATTAAAAATGGCAGCCAGTTTGGATGGGCAAAGCGCACTCAGTAATGGTCAGAGCCAATGGATCACCTCCCCAGCGGCCCGCCAAGATGTGCAGCGTTATCGAGCGATAAGTGGTGGCATTCTTTCTACTAGCAAAACGGTGATTGATGATAATGCATCACTCAATGTGCGCTGGGATGACTTACCTAATAGTGTTCAAGCGCAGTATTTACAAGAAGAGCTTCGTCAACCAGTACGTGTAATCTTAGACCGTCAGAACCATTTAACGGATGCGCTCAAGCTGTTCCATACCGATGGAGAACGAGTTATTGTTCGCTCTGATGGAGACTGTATCCCTCTATTGGACAGCGCTGACCAAATTGACTTATCAACGACATTAAAACGTATCTCGGATGAGCACCACATCAATCACTTATGGGTTGAAGCTGGAGCTACGCTAGCGAGTGCGATGATAAAGGCTAATCTTGTAGATGAGCTCATTGTTTACCTTGCGCCAAAACTCATGGGCAGCGATGGTCGGGGGCTTATCGGTGCTTTAGGGTTAAGCGCTATGGCTGACGTCATAGATTTAAACATTACAGACGTTCGTATGGTTGGGGTAGACATTCGCATCACCGCCACCATAAAACGTAATGAAATTAGATAAGAAATAGTATGTTTACAGGAATAGTAGAAGCAGTTGGCAAGTTAGCTGCGATTACGCCGAATGGCGAAGACATCACCGTCACGGTTGAAACGGGTACGCTTGATATGTCAGACGTTAAGTTAGGCGATAGCATTGCGACCAATGGTGTTTGCTTAACGGTAGTTGACTTCGGAAGCCACTATTACAGTGCTGATCTGTCATTAGAAACCTTGAAGAAAACTGGGTTTGCTGATTACCAAGTAGGCGATAAGGTGAATCTAGAAAAAGCCATGTTGCCAACAACGCGGTTGGGTGGACATATCGTTTCTGGCCATGTCGATGGGGTTGGTGAAATTGTCGAACGCAATTCAGTTGGCCGTGCGATAGAGTTTTGGGTTGCAATGCCTGCGGAAATTAGCAAGTACGTTGCAGAGAAAGGCTCGATTACTGTTGATGGTATTAGCCTAACCGTCAACGACTTACGTAAAAATGCTTTTAAGCTGACGATCGTTCCTCATACGAGTGAAGAAACTACGATTGACCAGTTTCAAGTGGGGCGCAAAGTCAACTTAGAAGTTGATGTACTTGCGCGTTATATGGAGCGTTTACTGCAAGGACAACAAGAAGATAAGGCCGAGTCTCGTATCACGATGGACTTTTTACAGCAAAACGGTTTTGCATAAGTCTTGGGAGTGGCTGCGTGAGGCATGCGATAAAGAGCAGACTCACAGAACACCGCGAGATTCATTGACTTGCTTAATGCAAAGCTCAAACTATTGACCTAACTAGCATTCACTGCAACGTAATTTTTCATTGCTGTCGCAATAACAAATTTAGAATAACGGGATAACAGACTATGCCAATCAGTACGCCACAAGAAATTATTGATGATATTCGCGCAGGCAAAATGGTCATCCTAATGGATGATGAAGACCGCGAGAATGAAGGTGACTTGATCATGGCTGCCGAGCATATTACGCCGGAAGCCATCAACTTTATGGCAACCTATGGCCGTGGCCTGATTTGTTTAACCATGACCAAAGATCGTTGCGAAAGTCTAGGTCTGCCACCAATGGTGCAAGACAATAATGCGCAATACACCACCAACTTTACTGTTTCGATTGAGGCAGCAGAAGGGGTAACGACTGGTATTTCAGCCGCAGATCGCGCACGTACCGTTCAAGCAGCAGTCGCGCCAAACGCTAAAGCTGCGGATTTGGTGCAGCCTGGTCACATCTTCCCTCTCGCAGCTCAAGACGGCGGTGTACTGACTCGTGCAGGTCACACTGAAGCTGGCTGTGATTTGGCTCGTCTTGCTGGTTTAGAGCCAGCATCGGTGATTGTTGAGATCTTAAATGACGACGGCACGATGGCTCGTCGCCCAGATCTAGAGATCTTTGCAGAGAAGCACGGTATTAAATTGGGCACTATTGCCGACCTAATTGAGTACCGCAATAACACTGAGACAACGATTGAGCGTGTGGCAGAGTGCAAGCTACCGACAGAGTTTGGCGAGTTCACGTTAGTCACGTACAAAGACACCATTGATAACCAAGTGCACTATGCAATGTGCAAGGGCGATTTGAAAGAAAAAGCGCCATTGGTTCGCGTTCATCTTCAAGACGTTTTTACCGACTTACTACGTAGCGATCGTAATGCAGAGCGCAGCTGGACACTAGATAAGGCAATGAAACGCATTGGTGAAGAAGGCGGTGTGCTGGTTGTTCTTGGCCATGAAGAATCGACCGATCTACTTATTCATCGCGTGAAGATGTTCGAAGCGCAAGACAAAGGTGAAGCCCCAACGCTTGCTAAAAAACAAGGCACGTCTCGCCGTGTTGGCGTTGGTTCACAGATTCTTGCGGATCTCGGTGTACATGATATGCGCCTTCTGTCATCGACCAACAAAAAGTACCACGCGTTAGGTGGTTTTGGTCTGAACGTTGTTGAGTACGTCTGCGAGTAACAACCGAACAATAAGTTCCTAGTCTTTGACGTGCTTAACTCGTCAATGGCTAGGAACCGGTGATTTGCCTCCAATTTCCATTAGATATTGCTCACAAATTTGTGCTAGAATCCGGCGATTCTCACTTGATGAACATATTTCACTTATAAATAGAGTTAAAGGAAAGCTTATGAAAGTGATCGAGGGTGGCTTCCCAGCGCCAAATGCAAAAATTGCTATCGTTATTTCTCGTTTCAACAGTTTTATTAACGAAAGCCTACTTTCTGGTGCGATCGATACACTAAAGCGTCACGGACAAGTAAGCGAAGACAACATCACGGTTGTGCGTTGTCCAGGTGCCGTAGAACTACCTCTAGTAGCTCAGCGTGTTGCTAAAACTGGCAAATTCGACGCTATTGTTTCTCTAGGGTCTGTTATTCGCGGTGGAACGCCTCACTTTGACTATGTTTGTAGTGAAATGAACAAAGGTCTAGCACAAGTGTCTATGGAATTCAGCATTCCAGTAGCATTTGGTGTTTTGACTGTTGATACGATCGATCAAGCGATTGAACGCGCAGGAACCAAGGCTGGTAATAAAGGTGCAGAGGCTGCACTAAGCGCACTTGAAATGATTAATGTACTATCTGAAATTGATTCCTAATGGGGGCCAGTGTGAAACCAGCCGCACGTCGTAACGCACGTCAATTCGCTCTACAGGCGATCTACTCATGGCAAATTACTAAAGAGAATGTTGCCAAGATTGAAGAACAGTTTTTGTCTGGCGACAAATACGATGAAGAAGAACTTCATGCATCTGAGCCAGCGCTTGCTGCTCCAGAGACAGACGTAGCTTACTTCCGTGAACTATTAAGCGGTGTTGTACTTAGCCACGCTGAGCTAGATAGCAAAATTCGTCCATACATCTCTCGTCCTATGCAGGATTTAGATATGATGGAACTTGCTCTTCTTCGCCTTGCTATGTACGAGATGACTCGTCGCGAAGATGTTCCTTACAAAGTTGTTATCAATGAAGCGATTGAACTTGCAAAAGTTTTCGCAGCAGAAGATAGCCACAAGTTTGTGAATGGTGTACTTGATAAAGCAGCACCTCACATTCGTAAGAAATAACGATTTCTTCAATGAAAAGGTCAGCACATGCTGACCTTTTTTGTATCAAAAGCTTTTACATCAAAAAGTAAGTGAATTATGTCTGGTGAATTTAATCTGATAGACAAGTACTTCGTCGGTCGTCAGAGCCAACGTAAAGATGTCCATCTAGCCGCTGGTGATGATTGCGCTTTGGTCAAAGCGCCAGCTAATGTTCAGATTGCGATTAGCACGGATACATTGGTAGCTGGAACGCATTTCTTAGCCGACGCGAACCCAGCATGGGTCGCACACAAAGCATTGGCTTCTAACATCAGTGATTTGGCAGCGATGGGCGCAACGCCTGCATGGGTGAGCTTTGCATTAACGATGCCCGAGCCAGATGAAGAATGGCTTGCACCTTTCTGTGATGCATTTTTCGAACTGGCTGATTATTATGGTATTCAGTTAATAGGCGGTGATACCACCAAAGGGCCATTGTGTCTGACACTCACGGTGCAAGGTTTTGTACCTGAAGACAAAGCGCTCAAGCGATCCGGCGCAAAGCCTGGGGATTGGGTATACGTAACGGGAAACCTTGGCGATGCAAAAGCTGGCTTGGATGTGATTCTAGATGACTCTCTGCGCAGCAGAGCCGGCGCGGAAGCACTAGAGCGAGCTCATTACCTTAGTTCTCCGCGTGTGCTTGCTGGACAAGCTCTTGTTGGCTTAGCCTCTTCTGCGATAGATATTTCAGATGGTTTAATCTCTGATATTAAGCACATTTTACAGCGATCTCAGGTTGGGGTGAGTATTGATGTCTCTCAGCTACCGATCTCTTCAGAATTAGTTCAGTTTTTAGATGATAAGATCAGCGCGCAGCAGTATGCTTTAGCAAGTGGCGAAGAATACGAGTTGTGTTTTACCGTGCCGGAGCAAAATCGAGGCTCGTTACAAAGCGCTTTATCTCATACTGGCTGTAAGGTCACATGTATTGGTCAAATCCGACCAAATGGAACCTTCGAGCTGCATGATAACAATCAACCACTTGATTGGGACTTAAGTGGCTTCGACCACTTTAAATGATCTAAGCTAAGCTCTAGCCAAGAGCCTGTTACTATTGAGTAACTCGCAGGCATGACGATTGAAACCAAACTAGCAGTATAGGTTTAAGGATATGACCAACCCTCTTTCTCTGATTTCATTAAAGAACCCGTGGCATCTATTGGCAACGGGTTTTGGCAGTGGATTATCCCCGTTTATTCCTGGAACAATGGGCACACTGGCGGCCGTGCCTTTATTTTTGTTGTTGGCACAATTACCATTTACGGCGTATGTCATTGTTGTTCTGATTTCGTGTGTGATCGGCATTCAAATATGCCAAGTGACCTCTGCAGACATGAAAGTACATGATCATGGTTCAATCGTATGGGATGAGTTTGCAGGCTTTTGGATTACGATGAGCATTGTACCTGCACTGAATATTCCACTCACTGAATGGAAGTGGTTGATCACTGGCTTCATCTTATTTCGTTTTTTCGATATGGTAAAACCTTGGCCAATTGGGTGGCTAGATAAGCGAGTTCACGGTGGGCTAGGTATTATGGTTGATGATATCGTGGCGGGAGTTATGGCCGGTGTTGCCCTGTTTCTAGTCGCAAAATATGCGGGCTGGATGAACTAAACGTTGACCGTAAAAAAAGGGATGCGATGAGCATCCCTTTTTACATTCTATTTTGCTAAATAATCCAAGATGGATTTTTCAATTCCTTTTGCATCGAGACCAAGCTCTTCATGCAGTTCATCTTGTGTTCCCTGATGAATAAACTCATCTGGTAAACCTAGGTTCAACACAGGTTTAATGATTTTATCTTTCATCATGAACTCAACGACACCAGCACCAGCACCACCCGCGATAACATTTTCTTCTAACGTCACGAGCACGTCATGATCTGCGGCTAGTTGACGAATCAATGCCTCATCGAGCGGCTTCACAAAGCGCATATCAGCAACAGTGGCGTTAAGGTATTCTGCCGCTTCTAGCGCGTTACCCAAGAAAGTACCAAAGTTCAGAATAGCAACTTTTTCACCTTGGCGAACCATGCGTCCTTTACCGATTTCTAAAGCCGTAAACTCAGTTTCGATTTCTACGCCCATGCCGCTACCACGAGGGTATCGAACCGCACTCGGGCCAGAATGCTTATGGCCAGTGTAAAGCATTTGTCGGCACTCGTTTTCGTCGCTTGGCGCCATGATCACCATGTTCGGAATACAGCGCATAAAGCTCAAATCGAACGCACCTTGGTGAGTTTGACCATCTGCGCCAACGAGACCTGCGCGGTCGATCGCAAACATCACTGGTAAGTCCATGATCGCGATGTCGTGGATCAATTGGTCATAACCACGTTGCAAGAAAGTCGAATAGATAGCAACGATTGGATGATCGCCCGCAATTGCCATGCCTGTTGCCAGTGTCACCGCGTGCTGCTCAGCAATCGCCACATCAAAGTATTGGTCTGGGTACTCTTTTGAGAAACGCACCATACCCGAGCCTTCGCGCATCGCTGGCGTAATTGCCATTAGCTTAGGATCTTGGGCCGCCATGTCACATAAAAAGTCACCGAAGATCTTTGAGTAAGTTGGCTTACCGCCACTGCTCTTCGGTAAGCTATTGTTTGCCGGTGCGAACTTCGGCACTGCATGGTAGCCGATAGGATCTTTCTCGGCAGGCTCATAACCTTTGCCTTTCTTGGTCATGATGTGTAGGAATTGAGGACCTTTGAGCTCACGCATATTTTTCAGCGTTTTGACGAGTTCATTGACGTCGTGCCCATCAACCGGGCCAATGTAATTAAAGCCGAACTCTTCGAACAGAGTACCAGGCACCACCATGCCTTTTAGGTGCTCTTCCGTACGGCGAACCAACTCTTTAATAGGTGGAACACCAGACAGCACTTTCTTACCGCCTTCACGGATAGAAGTGTACAAGCTACCAGAAAGTACTTTCGCAAGGTGGTTATTCAGGGCGCCGACGTTTTCTGAAATCGACATTTCGTTGTCGTTCAAAATCACCAACATATCAGGATGAACGTCGCCAGCGTGGTTCATGGCTTCGAATGCTATGCCTGCTGTAATTGCGCCATCGCCAATCACACTGACAATTTTACGGCCTTTGCCTTCTTTTTGTGCGCTGATGGCCAAGCCAAGACCTGCACTGATAGATGTCGAAGAGTGACCGACAGACAACGTGTCATATTCACTTTCTTCACGCCAGGGGAAAGGGTGTAGACCATCCTTTTGGCGAATTGTTGGCATTTTATCGCGACGTCCGGTGAGGATTTTGTGCGGGTAAGCCTGATGACCAACATCCCAAATCAATTTGTCGATAGGGGTGTTGTAAACATAATGCAGAGCGACAGTTAGCTCTACGGTGCCTAAGCCAGACGCTAAGTGTCCGCTAGATTGGCTCACTGAATTTAGCAGATACGTTCGCAGTTCATCACACAGATTTGGTAATGTTTCTTTCGGAAGAAGACGTAATTCTTCCGGTGTATTTGCTAACGCCAGTGTTGGGTACTTTGAAATATCAAGAGTCATATAAATGCGCGCTTATAGTGTTAATTTTTGCGCTCGATGACATATCGGGCGAACTCTTCGAGTAACTGAGTATTGTATGGGATAGCTTCCAATGCTTGAAGTGCTTCCTGTAACAGAGTGTGAGCTTTCTCTATGGCTCCCTCTAAACCCAGCAGGGAAGGATAAGTGCTCTTATTCAGACCTTGGTCGGAACCTTGAGGCTTACCCAGTGTTTCTGTGTCACTGATGATATCAAGAATATCGTCTTGAACCTGAAACGCCAAACCAATTGCTTTTGAGTAGCGCTCCAAGTGAGGTAGAACCTCGATACCTTTCTCACCAGCAGCTAATGCACCTAATTTTACCGCACAATCAATCAGAGCTCCGGTTTTTTTACGGTGTATCTCTTCCATTTCTTCAAGAGAAACTTGGCGATTTTCCGCGCCTAAATCTAAGGCTTGCCCTACACACATGCCGCTGGCACCAGAGGAATGCGCTAAGGCTTTGATCATGCTGATGCGTTGAGCTTCAGCCGCCGGGCTTAATTGACCATCAGCAATAATAGTGAAGGCAAGAGTTTGTAGTGCGTCACCTGTCAGTATTGCGGTTGCTTCATCAAACTTAATATGACAAGTTGGTTGACCTCGACGCAGTTCATCATCGTCCATGGCTGGCAGATCATCATGAATGAGTGAGTAGGCATGTATACATTCGATAGCAGCGGCGGGGGTGTCTAAGTCTTCAGGTTTACAGCCGAGCATTTGACCTGTGATGTAAACAAGAAAAGGGCGAACGCGTTTTCCACCTAGCAAAAGGCCGTATTTCATTGCTTGAATCAATGGCTGCTCTTGATATGGAAGCTGATCGAGCCACAAATTCAATTGCTGATTGTTTCTTTGTTGAAAAGACGTCAATGTCTGTTGCATCACATTGCTCACTACTGATTGTTATTCTGAATCTGGTTTGAAGTCACTCAGTGGTGCTTCATCATCTTCATTAAGAAGAATGCTCACGCGCTGTTCGGCGTCGCTTAATTTAGTTTGGCCTGCACGAGCTAAGGCAATGCCTCGTTCAAACTTACGCAGGGCATCATCTAGAGCAAGATCGCCATTTTCTAATTGATCAACCAAGCTATCAAGCTCTTCAATGGTTGCTTCAAAGGTCATGTTTTCTGGTTTCTTGACCGCCATCTTTTTTCTGCCTTAATCAAGCCTCGGGTAAGATGCACGAAAGTTACCTTAGCCTAGTAACTTGGTCAAATTTAACCTTATATAATTGTCACAAAATTAGCGTTCAACGAGTCTAAGCGGTGAAACCCCATATTTTGGTTGAGGTTGTTAGGTGTAATTTGTGATCCATTAGCTAAGATTTTTCTAAAAATTCTGCGCGAGTTGTCGATACAGGTAATAATCCGCCCAATGGCAGTATTTGAGTATAGCGTGAGGAGTGCTTTGTGGATTTAGCAACCCTATTAGGTTTGATTGGTGGTTTTGCATTCGTCATTATGGCGATGGTGCTTGGTGGCAGCATCGGCATGTTTGTCGATGTCACGTCGATCCTTATTGTCGTTGGTGGCTCAATATTCGTCGTGTTGATGAAGTTCACAATGGGACAGTTTTTTGGTGCGACAAAGATTGCAGGCAAAGCTTTCATGTTTAAAGCGGATGAACCCGAAGACCTGATCGCAAAAATTGTGGAAATGGCCGATGCGGCGCGTAAAGGTGGTTTTCTTGCTCTTGAAGAGATGGAAATAAACAACACATTCATGCAGAAAGGCATTGATCTACTGGTTGATGGCCATGATGCCGACGTTGTGAGAGCGGCACTCAAAAAAGACATCGCGCTTACGGATGAACGACATACGCAAGGTACTGGTGTATTTCGCGCCTTTGGCGACGTTGCTCCTGCAATGGGAATGATTGGCACCTTGGTTGGTCTTGTTGCGATGCTTTCAAACATGGATGACCCTAAAGCGATTGGACCAGCAATGGCCGTTGCACTCTTGACCACATTGTATGGCGCGATCCTGTCCAATATGGTGTTTTTCCCTATTGCGGATAAGCTTTCTCTTCGCCGTGACCAAGAAACGCTAAATCGCCGTTTGATCATGGATGGCGTATTAGCGATTCAAGATGGCCAAAACCCGCGAGTGATCGATAGTTACTTGAAGAACTACCTCAATGAAGGTAAACGTGCCCTTGAGATTGACGAGTAACTTGGAGAGTCGTGATGGATGATGAAGATAACAAATGCGATTGTCCGCCACCTGGCCTCCCGTTATGGATGGGGACATTCGCAGATTTGATGTCGCTACTGATGTGTTTCTTTGTTCTTCTGCTCTCGTTTTCTGAGATGGATGTACTGAAGTTCAAACAAATTGCAGGATCAATGAAATTTGCCTTCGGTGTGCAAAATCAGCTTGAAGTGAAAGACATTCCTAAAGGTACTAGCATTATTGCCCAAGAGTTTCGACCGGGTCGGCCGGAACCAACTCCGATTGATGTCATCATGCAGCAAACCATGGACATCACTCAGCAGACGCTCGAATTTCATGAAGGGGAGTCTGATCGAGCTGGTGGCACAAAACGTGATGAAGGCAAGTTAACGGGTGGGCAATCGCCAGAAACGTCAACTCAAAACAATGAATCTGCCGAAGCGGACATGCAGCAACAGCAATCTAAAGAGATGTCGCAAGAGATGGAAACCTTGATGGAAAGCATCAAGAAAGCCTTAGAGCGAGAGATTGAACAAGGCGCCATTGAAGTTGAAAACCTCGGTCAGCAGATTGTTATACGTATGCGTGAAAAAGGTGCATTCCCAGAAGGTTCGGCCTTCTTGCAGCCTAAGTTTCGTCCTTTAGTTCGTCAGATTGCAGAGCTAGTAAAAGACGTGCCAGGCATTGTTCGAGTATCTGGCCATACAGACAATCGACCGCTAGACTCGGAACTTTATCGTTCTAACTGGGATCTCTCTTCTCAGCGTGCAGTATCAGTCGCGCAAGAGATGGAGAAAGTGAGAGGCTTCTCTCATCAACGTTTGAGAGTGCGGGGTATGGCGGATACGGAGCCCTTGTTACCGAATGATTCTGATGAAAATCGCGCGCTTAACCGACGGGTTGAAATCAGCATTATGCAAGGCGAGCCTCTCTACAGTGAAGAAGTGCCGGTAATTCAATAACTAGGCTTTAGTTTTAAGTCAGTAAAGAGATAAGAAAGCGAGCAGATTGCTCGCTTTTTTTGTTTTTCCAATCCGCTTGGGTGTATAATCTTGCGCCTTAAAAGTGAGCTCAGACTACTTTTTGTGACTGAAACGCGGTTTTACTGCGTATGAAGTATTGAAGTTGAGTGTCACTCTTTGTTGATTGCGAAACTAACCTGCGAATTAGACTATGAAATTTATTGTAAAGCCCCATCCAGAAATTTTTGTAAAAAGTGAATCTGTGCGTAAGCGCTTCACAAAGATTTTAGAGTGCAACATTCGTAACATCATTAAGAGCCGCACGGAGTCTGTCGCGGTATTTAACCGTCGTGATCACATTGAAGTGACCTCTGAGAGTAACGAATTCCACGCTGAAGTTCTTGAGGTTTTGACTCATACACCAGGCATTCACCACGTACTGGAAGTGAAGCAAACTGAATTTAAAGACTTGCACGATATCTTCGAGCAAGTGCTAGAACTCAACCGTGCTGCACTCGAAAATAAAACCTTTGTTGTACGTGCGAAGCGTCGTGGCAAGCATGACTTTACCTCTATTGAACTAGAGCGTTATGTAGGCGGTGGTTTAAATCAAGCGATTGAAAGCGCTAGTGTTAAGCTACGAAACCCAGACGTGACGATCAAGGTAGAAGTCTCGAACGACAAGCTAAACCAAGTATTGTCTCGTCATAAAGGCCTAGGTGGTTTCCCTCTGGGTACGCAAGAAGACGTGTTAAGCCTGATCTCGGGTGGTTTCGATTCTGGTGTTTCAAGCTATCTTCATATCAAGCGTGGTTCAAAAGTACATTACTGCTTCTTTAACTTGGGTGGTCCAGCACACGAAATCGGCGTTAAGCAGGTTTCTCACTACCTATGGAACAAATACGGTTCTTCAGCAAAAGTACGTTTTATCTCAGTTGATTTCGAGCCTGTGGTTGCGGAAATCCTAGAGAAAGTCGATGACGGCCAAATGGGCGTGATCTTGAAGCGTATGTTCATGCGTGCAGCAGGCATGATCGCTCAGAAGATGAAGATCGAAGCATTGGTAACAGGTGAAGCGCTAGGTCAAGTATCGAGCCAAACGCTAACCAATCTACGCCACATCGATAACGTAACAGACACGCTGATTCTGCGTCCGCTTATCAACTGGGATAAAGAAGACATCATCAATCTAGCACGTGAAATCGGCACAGAAGATTTCGCGAAGACAATGCCAGAATACTGTGGTGTTATCTCTAAGAAGCCAACCGTGAAAGCGGTGAAAGGCAAGCTAGAAGCTGAAGAAGAGAAATTCGACTTCAGTATCCTTGAGCAAGTGGTTCAAGAAGCTCGCATGATGGACATTCGTGATATCGCGAAAGAGTCTGAGCAAGCCGCACCAGAAGTAGAGCAAGTTCAAGCGGTAGAAGAGCACGCGGTTGTGCTAGATATTCGTAGTCCTGAAGAGGAAGACGATAACCCACTTGAAATCGAAGGTGTGGATGTGAAACATATCCCTTTCTACAAGCTGGGTACACAGTTTGGTGACTTAGACCAGTCTAAGACATACCTACTTTACTGTGACCGCGGTGTGATGAGCCGTCTGCAAGCGCTTTACTTGCAAGAGCAAGGCTTCAGCAACGTAAAAGTTTACCGTCCATAGCTGACTGTTAAAATACGTTAAAAGGCGCAAATTGAGACATCAATTTGCGCCTTTTTTGTTTTTGATCGCGTTACAGACAACCATTACTTAGCATAATGTTGAGGCTTATCGCAAAGCCATACACTTTGTGTTGATATAACGATAATTAATCCGAAAGAAGAGTAATAAAGTGATATTGCTGCCAGATATGCGGATGAGATTTTTGATAGATAAAAAAACACCGCCTAATTTAGGCGGTGTAACAAATTTGACAGACAGGTCAAAAATAAATACAGGAAGTATATGTTTTGTCACAGGGAGTGTGGACAAAACATTATGGTAGAAATCTACCTAACTCGAAATACGAGTTTGCAAACACAACATCGCAACAACGAAGCCAATTGATTTCCAAAGAAATCAAGCCGTTCAGGCCCGTGTTGCGGGGTGAAATATAGAATTTATCTGGCTGTTCGACAACGGACATTTTATAATGTTTCAGATTAAAAAAACTAATCCTATTAGAGGTCCCATATGTCTCGCAGATTGCCTCCATTAAATTCGCTTCGAGTCTTCGAAGCGGCTGCTCGTCATCTCAGTTTTACACGAGCAGCAGAAGAGTTATTTGTTACTCAAGCCGCGGTCAGTCACCAGATTAAAGCGCTTGAAGAGTTCTTATCATTGAAGCTCTTCCGTCGACGTAATCGTTCTTTGTTGTTAACAGAAGAAGGCCAAAGTTACTTTCTCGATATCAAAGATATTTTCACCTCGATTGCGGAAGCGACAGATAAGGTGTTGGAACGTAGCGAAAAAGGGGCATTGACGATTAGCCTACCGCCGAGTTTTGCTATCCAATGGCTTGTACCTCGTTTGGCCGATTTTAATGCTCAAGAGCCCGATATCGATGTACGTATTAAAGCCGTAGATATGGATGAAGGCTCACTGACTGATGATGTTGATGTGGCGATCTACTATGGCCGTGGGAACTGGCCAGGTTTGCGAGCAGATAAATTGTACCAAGAGTTTTTGATCCCACTTTGTTCACCTTCATTACTTTTGGGTAACAAACCATTAGAATCTTTAAGTGACCTCAAATTACATACTTTGTTACACGATACTTCGCGTAAAGACTGGAAGCAGTTTGCTCGTCATTACAACATTGAAGGCATCAACGTAAACCACGGTCCTATTTTTAGTCACTCAACGATGGTGCTACAGGCTGCTGCACACGGTCAGGGGGTCGCGCTCGGTAACAACGTACTCGCCAAACCTGAAATGGAAGCCGGACGACTCATTGCACCATTCGACGAGGTGTTGATATCTAAGAATGCATTTTATGTGGTGTGTCATGAACAGCAGGCAGATATGGGCCGAATCGCAACGTTTAGAGATTGGATGTTAGCAACCGCGAGAAAAGAACAAGAGGAAGTATTGGATGAATCACTGGATAGCTGAGGGGCCTGAAAACGGACCGCTGTTTATTTTTGCTCACGGCGCAGGTGCGGGGATGGAGCATGACTTCATGACAGCGGTCGCCAAAGGATTAGTGGAGCAAGGTATTCGTGTAGTGCGTTTTAATTTCCCTTACATGGTGAAACGTTCGGAAGATGGCAAAAAGCGTCCGCCCGATCGCGCGCCAAAGTTGCTCGAAGCATACAGCGAAGTGATCGCTCACTTTACTTCTTCTCCCGTGGTTATTGGTGGTAAGTCAATGGGCGGTCGTATGTCGAGCTTGTTGGCTGAAAATGAGCTGGTGGCGGGCATTGCCTGTTTAGGGTTTCCATTTCACCCGCCGGGAAAGCCAGAGAAATACAAAGGCGAACACTTAGCAACCATTGAGAAACCTACGCTGATTCTGCAAGGGGAACGAGACACCTTTGGTAAGCGTGAGGAATTCGATGATTTCGTCCTTTCGTCACAAGTAACGGTGAGCTTTTTACCTGATGGTGACCACAGCTTCAAACCGCGCAAGATCTCAGGTCATACTGAAGTGGGTAACATTGCACTCGCGATAGAGCAGTTAGCGGCGTTTATAAAAGAGGTGTACAGTGAAAAGTAAGTGGTTACTCTCATTCTCTGGTTTGTCTGGGCTGCTTTCGGTCGCTCTTGGAGCATTTGCTGCTCATGGGCTAAAAGCGACACTGGCCCCTTATTTGCTCGGTGTATTTGAGACCGGAGTTCTGTATCAATTTATTCACACGTTGGCGATTGTGTTTTGTGCCATTCTGCTTCTGCTCAATTTGGGACAAAAAGCACAAAAATATTTTTTCATTGCGGCGATTTGCTTTATTATCGGCATCTTTTGTTTTAGCGGCAGTCTTTACGCGCTGGCGCTGACGGGCATTAAGTGGTTTGGGCCAATTACTCCTGTAGGAGGGTTGCTGTTCATGATTGGTTGGTGTCTGTTCTTTTTAGCTGCGTTCAATATCAAAGAGGTCTCCAAGTGAAACAACTAATGCTCTATTGCCGTTCTGGCTTTGAGAAAGAGTGTGCTGGTGAAATTCAGGACAAAGCGACACAGTTGGAAGTGTATGGCTTCCCTCGTGTGAAGAGAAACTCAGGTTATGTTGTCTTCGAGTGTTACCAAGATGGAGATGCCGACAAACTTGCGAGAGGTTTAGACTTTAAGTCTTTAATTTTTGCTCGACAAATGTTTGCGGTAGCAGCTGAGTTTCAATCGTTGCCAAGTGATGACCGCATTAGTCCAATTTTGAATGAACTAGCAGACATTGAAGCATTCCCTCGTTGTGGTGATTTAAGAATTGAAACGCCAGATACAAATGAAGCGAAAGAGCTACTGAAATTCTGCCGTAAGTTTACCGTCCCAATGCGTCAAGCGTTGCGCGGCAAAGGCTTAATGCTGAACAAAGATAACGCGAAAAAACCAGTACTGCACATTTGCTTTGTTGAGCCTGGCCACTGTTACGTTGGTTACTCTTACACTGACAACAACTCACAGTTCTTCATGGGTATCCCTCGCCTTAAATTTCCAGCAGACGCTCCAAGTCGTTCAACACTTAAACTGGAAGAAGCATTTCATGTCTTTATTCCACGTGAAGAGTGGGATGAGCGTTTGGCACCAGGTATGTGGGGTGTGGATTTAGGTGCATGTCCAGGCGGTTGGACGTACCAATTAGTGAAGCGCTCAATGTTCGTTCACTGTGTTGATAACGGCATGATGGCAGACAGTTTAATGGAAACTGGCCAGATCAAGCACCATATGGTGGATGGTTTTAAGTTCGAACCAGACCGCAAGAACGTAACATGGATTGTTTGTGACATGGTGGAAAAGCCAGCTCGTGTTGCTCACCTAATGGGACAGTGGCTGTTAAAAGGTTGGGCAAAAGAGGCTATCTTTAACCTTAAGCTGCCAATGAAGGGGCGTTATGACGAAGTCCTGCAAGACCTTGAAAATCTGAAGCAGTTCCTCATTGATAATAAGGTAAAGTTCAAGCTACAAGCTAAACATTTGTATCATGATCGTGAAGAGATCACGATTCATATCCAATGTCTGTCGAATATTTCACCTTACTAACTTTATTCCCCGAGTCTTTTGGGAATAGTGATTAGAATAGAAAAAGCGCCTTCAAATGGCGCTTTTTTAATATCTGAGGGTTTCATGGTGTGAAACTACCATCGGGCACTACTTCGCTTTGTTTGGCCCTAAAAAGCGAATATCTTGCAAGTTAAAGCCTAGTTCGATATCGCACTTTAAAGCGGCGACGCGTTTACATAAACGAGCAGACTCAATGTGCTCGTCCAATTTTTTACGGTATTTCGGTACGAGGTCTTCACTAGCGTAGGCAGCTTCAATACTCTCAAACTGAGTGAGAATCTCTTTCGCTGCTTTCGGGCCAATTCCAGGTACGCCCGGAACCTGGCTAGAGCTTATCCCTGTCAATCCCCAGTAGTCCGCTAGTTGATTTGGTTTTACGCCGAACTCTTTTTCGATAAATGGTTCATCTAACCAACGGTGTTGGAAATAATCACGGATTTGTAGGGTAGGGGAAAGTAGCTGGCAGTAACCTTTGTCTGTGGAAACGATGGTGACTTTTTCACCATGGCTGGCCACTTTCGTTGCGAGTGTAGCAACCAAATCATCTGCTTCATCGCCTTCAGAAAGCAATGAATCAATACCTTGCTCCCACCACGCTTGTTGAATCGCATCTAACCCTTGCAGTAGTGGCTGAGGCATTGGTTTTCGGTTTTGCTTATAGTCAGGGAGAATTTCAGCGCGCCAACCTCTGTCTTGTTCGTGGTGATCAAAAACTGCGATGATGTGTGTCGGGTTGGCCTCTGACAGAATGCGAGTGAGGGTTCTTTGCGTTGTGGTTATGGTTCTTGCTATGTCGGTTGGATCTGGTTGTGCTGAGTGCACTCGGCGGATCAGGTTTAGGGCATCAATGATAACAAGATGAATAGACATAATGACTTAGCAATAAAAAAGGGGCGTAATGCCCCTAGTGTAACGAATGCTAGCCTGACTATCGACCACCAATTTCCGGGTGAGCGATTCGATAACACGGTTCGTAGTCTGAACCGCCAGGTAATTTCATTCGGTGCTGTTCGACAAAGTCTTTTAGCAACTTATCGAGTTTTTTCATGAGGACTGCGTCGCCATGAATGGTGAAAGGCCCTCTACGTTCTATTTCTCGAATGCCTTCAGCCTTTACGTTACCTGCCACTATGCCAGAGAAGGCTTGACGCAAGTTGGCCGCTAAAACTTGCGGTTCTTGATCTAGGCTTAAATCCAATTGTTCCATCGACTCATGAGTAGGCTCGAATGGCAGTTGGAAGTTTGGCTCAATTTTCAATGACCAGTTAAAGCTGTACGCATCGCCTTTCTCTTTTCGGTGAAGGCGTACCGAGTCCATGGAGCGTTTCATAATACGAGCGACTTCTGCCGGGTCGTCAATGATGATCTCGTAGTGCTTTTGCCCTTCCTCACCAAGTGTGTCGCGAATGAACTCATCAATAGAGCGGAAGTACTCTTCACTCTCTTTTGGTCCTGTTAATACGATAGGCATTGGTTGATCGGCGTTATCCGGGTGCATCATGATGCCAAGAATGTACAGTAGCTCTTCCGCTGTGCCCGGGCCTCCTGGGAAAATAACGATACCATGAGCCATACGGACGAAAGCTTCCAAGCGCTTTTCGATGTCGGGCATGATGACCAGTTCATTTACTATTGGGTTTGGTGGCTCGGCCGCAATAATCGAGGGTTCGGTTAAACCAAGATAACGTTGCTGAGTATAACGTTGCTTTGCGTGCCCAATTGCTGCACCTTTCATCGGCCCTTCCATTGCGCCAGGGCCGCAACCTGTACAGATGTTAAGTTCACGCAGGCCCAGTTCGTTACCCACTTCACGTGTGTACTGATACTCCACTCCATTGATAGAGTGACCACCCCAACATACGACAAGATTCGGTGCGATACCTGGAGTTAATGCTCTGGCATTACGAAGAATGCCGAACACGAGGTTCGTAATGTGAATTGGGTTAGTAAGGTTGAGCCGTTGGGCGTCTGCCAAATGCATGTTTACGTAAACGATATCACGCAATACGGAGAACAGATGCTCTTGGATACCTTTAATTATTTCGCCGTCAACAAAAGCGTGCTCTGGCGGATTAGTCAGCTCAAGCTTAATACCACGCTCACGACGCACGACGTTGACATCAAACGATTGGTATTTATCGAGCAGTTCTTTCGAGTTATCGGTATGGCTACCGGAGTTCAACACCGCTAATGTGCAATTACGGTACAGCTGATAAAGTTCACTCGAGGCTGTGTTCTTTAAGCGCTCTACTTCTAGTTGAGATAGCAAGTCCATGCTACCAGCGGGGCTTATATGGGTAATCATAACGCCTCCTTGTGTTGCATTAATTTGAGGGAAAGTACCAACTTACCTTTTTGGTGTTATACGTATGGTTTGATGAAAGGTAGTTGGCCGATTTGGTTTTATGGTTATCAACTCCCAAGCAACCTCAAGATGATACATTTGCCTTTTATAAATACATCATCTTGAAGTGACTTGGGTTTTTACAGCTTAGCAGACTAAAAGGGAAGAAATGTGATAACTCGTTGAAAATGGGTGGTTATAAAGCGTAGATTGCACCAAATTTGGTTTGTTTGCTCGCTTTTTGTACGAATCTTAGCTCCAGTTAAGCTGGTTTGTTCCACGTTTTTTAGCGTCCGCAAGCATCTTGCCAAGACGATCGAGCACATACTCTGGCGTATCGGACTCTTTGAAAGACGTCGATACAGCAGCTAAGGTAATCATGATATTTTGCTCACGGAACTTAAAGGGTAATTGGCTAATATCACGCTGGATATGCTTAATCAGATCCAGTGTGTATTCTTCAGATTGTTCCGGGACGAGTAGAATAAACTCCTCGCCACCAAAGCGAGCTACTGTTTCCGTTTCTGATACGCGCTTGTTAATAGTACGAGCGATGATCTTCAGCGCTTTATCGCCAGCCGTATAACCATAGCTATCATTCACCGCTTTGAAGTTGTCTACATCAAATAGCACAACACGAAGGTTTTGCTGAGAGCGAATCCAACGGCGATACTCTAGCTCTAGTCGATCGTTAAATGCAGTGCGGTTATAAACTTTAGTCAGCGGGTCGAGCAACATACGCTGAGCTTGGTCATCTAAGCGTCGACGATAATCTTGCGTAGTTTCAAATACCGCTTCGAGTTGGTTCTTACTGTAACTTAACCGCTCTTGCAGCGCTTGCTCTCGCTCTTCCGTCATTTTCAGTCGCTCTGTCAGCGACGCCATTTTTTCGAGAAGAGGCGTGATTTCTTTTTTCACAACCGCGATATCTTGAGCTTGATTAAGTGACTTTTGGCTTAATTCAACCAAGCTGTTCATTTCTGTGTTGAGCTCTTGGCGGTGTTCAAAGTAGGTATGATGCTGGTCGACGTTCTGATGAACGGTTTTTAGGTTACTTGCGAGAGAAGTGTTCAGCTGATCAAGGAATTGGCTAGACGCCTCGCGCTCGAACTTTGTTGCTTCGACAACCAATTTCAGCGTTGAGAGCGTAAGCTCAATGAGAGACTCGGCACTCACGCCAAGGAGCAACTTAGCGCGAATATCCAGCAATCTATCGCCTGATTCTCCCTCGAAATCCAGCTCTGTAATAGTATGTTGGAGGTCGCTGGCTAAGCACTCAAGCTGAGATCTGTCGGGATTGTTTTCAAATTCACTAAGATGTAGACGTGAATTAGACGTGATGATTTTCAGAGCGCGTTCGTAAATACTCAGTAGCTTAGTGGCTTGATCAGCTTTATTGCTGGCGTGAACTTCAGAGAAACTCATCAGGTTCCGTAGTTCACGTTTTAACTGCGCAGGTAAGCCCGTGACACGTTGCAGTGTTTCACCACTGTGCTTGATTTGTTCGTCAAGGTAACCGTTTTGTTTATCCATCGTCTTCGACTGCTGTTTGAGCATCCTCTCTAATACCGCTAAACGCGGGATAAGAGTGCTGATATCTTTTTGATGTTGCAGCTCTTGTTGGATTTCAAATAGGTAGTTGGATACCTGAGTATTCGAACCCTGGCAAGCTGAAGACAATGATGCCACAACGCGTTTAAGAACTTGTTGTTCACGTTTGAATTTGAGTGAAGTATCACGATGAGTCAGTCTGAGTTGGTCAAGTTGACAACTCAGCTGATGCAGCTGCGACTGAATATCGGATTCCAAGATTCCCATGAAGTGACTACGGTTAAGTCCATGTACTACTGACAATTATCTGATAATAACAAAAAACTTTATAGCGTCATTAGTTATTACGTTCAACAGGCGTTTAATTATCCATTTTTTAATATTTTCTTGATGTCGTCCTCATTCTTGTAGGACGAATGGATCTTGATCAGGCCTTGGCTAATGGCATGTTGACAGGCAGTTCTTATGTTACCTGTTGCAAAGCTAGCAGCAGGCGCATTATCGATGGCTTTTAAGAACACCCAGTGGCTTTGCTTATCCTTCAAGCTGACTTCTCGTGCGATGTGAGTCGCAAGCAACAACAGATCGAGTAATTCCTCATCGTTAATTGCAGTGTAGGCTCGGGGTAAGAACGGATAATCACTGATGCCCATACGAATAATACGATTGACGTTGTGCTGCTGAGCGAACTCATCCACCCAAGTCTGGAATTTTTCGAACATGACTTCGGCAGAAGCATCACGGTCAGCGTTCGGTTCTATATAGAGTAAGTTCGCATCTGAGAAATGGTAAAGACGCGACGGTTTTTCTATTTTTTCCGCAAGGAAGTCGCCAAATGCCCGTTCTAGTTCTAGACCTGCCTTATAGCCGTTATGGACGTACATGCTTCGTAAGAATGGCAAATCGATCATAACAAAGCGTAGGCGATCATTAAGTGGTTCGTGGATCAATTCACCCATTTGCCATTGCTCGAAAGTTTCGCTCGACTTTTTCAATGAGCGAGAAAGCTTAACATTCAGCATACGCAAGTTACGTAAACGAGAGCGAGAGTGGGTGAAGAGGTCGTTACGCAGTTTTTCGATTTCACTTGCTTGGCGCTGCATAATGACCCCACGGCGCATAATGAACAAAAACATGACCAAGACAGTAATAAACAATGCAAATGAGATTTTCTGGAATTTACGATGCTCTCTTTCCACTTGCTCTAAGCGTTCTGATTGACCGATGTAATGGATGGTTTGTTCGGCAAATTCTTTTTGCTGACGGAACGCATCCTCACTGATTTGGTTAAGCTGCTTTTGTTCTAGACGAACGAGGTTGGTGTATTTTTTATAAGCTTGCAGAGAAAGTTTGTATTCGCCTGCCTGCTCGTAACCCAACCCAAGTAAACGGTATGACTGCTGCTTAATGAAGTTGTTATTTTCAGGTGACTTTTCAGCAAGCGCTAACGCCAGCTTAGCATTAGTAATGACGTCTTTACTGTCATTTTGATGATAAGCCAGACCTGACTGAAGCAGGGCAGCCTTTGCTTCAAGCTTAGGAATATTGGTGTATTCTAAAAGCTCTTTAGAGCGGTCTAAGTACTGCTCTGCTAGCGCGTAGTTATAGAGTTGTAGGTAGGTAGCCGCCAAGCTTAAGCGAATTTTAATGATTCTATTGATGTTCTTACTGGTACTTTCATGGTCAAGCACGTTGAAGTAATGCACTAACGCAAGGTTAAACTTACCCTGATAAAAGTAGATGTCGCCCATTTGCTCTAGGACGTCCGCTAGGATCGGAGAGCTAGGGTAAGAGTCATAAAAATCTGCGGCTTGAGATAAGTATTCGATCGCTTTGTCGTACACTCGTCGCTCCTGGAAGAGCCTAGCCAAAAGGCGATTCACTTTTGCTAATCTTGCACCACTGTTACTTTCAATAGATTGCCAATAACCGTATAGCAGTTCTGACAAAGCCAAATTGTATTTCTTGCTATTGAGGTAAAACTCGCCGACGGCTGTGTAGTAGTCGATCAAGGCTAACTCAGAGCGGCTATCGTCAAGCATGGTCTTTGCTTCAGAGTACAAGTTTTCCGCTTTAATGATATCGCCACTATGTGAAGCGAGGAGTGCTCTTTGCATCACTAGTCGGTAGCGAACGCTGTCGGTGCGTTGTAATACGGCATCGGCTTCATCGAGCTGTTGTTCAATTTGGTTAAGCGTGTCTTCCGCTTTTGAGTAGTTTTCGTCGTACATCCAAATCATTTGGTTGCGCATCAGCTGGAGATCTAAGTCCATGTACGGCAATTGATATTCTTGCGCTAAGCGTTCCGCTTTATTTAGGTGCTCGATAGCCGAACGAACATTACCCATGGCGTAATCTGCCTGAGCGATAATCTTGTGCGCTTCGATGGTGCTGCTTGGTGTGCGAACGCTACGATCTGTTTCGTCGCGAGACATGGCTGACGGGCTGTCACTCTCTTTGCGTTCTGTTAGCTCACGCTGTGATAAATAGTTGGTTGCCGCTTGTTTTGCTTGTGATGGCTCTATTTCCGCCAATTGTTGTGCTTCGTTGAGTAACGCGGACGATAAAATGGTTGCATGAAGCGGCTGTACACACAGTAAGCAAAGAAAGCCAATCAACTTGAATAGACGCGAACTGTCCCAAAACATCCTTTCGTTCCCTCGAACTGTTTTTAGATATGGCGATAACGGCGAAAAGCCTCAATTAGCCGTTTAAATGCGGGTTGAAGCCATTTGATATAGTAACATGCCTGGACAATAAAAACGTCCGGCAACCCTTTAGATTGCCGAACTTATTTCTGTTGCCTATGCGCTTACTGACGAGCCATACGGTGATTGTGAGCTGGCTTATCTTGTTCCGTTGAGCGGTAAGGGTTGATATCCAAGCCTCCACGGCGCGTATAGCGGGCAAATACGGTCAGTTTGCTAGGTTGGCAGTATTTCATTAGATCCGTAAAAATACGCTCTACACACTGCTCGTGGAACTCATTGTGCTCGCGGAAAGACACTAAGTAACGTAACAGCTTCTCACGATCTATTTTTGCGCCTTGGTAGCGAATTTCTACACTGCCCCAGTCAGGTTGGTTAGTGATCAAACAGTTTGATTTCAATAGGTGGCTATGTAGCACCTCTTCAACTTGTACTTCACCTGCTGCACCTTCAAGCAAATCGGCATCGAAATCGTAACTGGTGATGTTAATGTCTTGGTCATCAATACATTCACCGTCCATTGTTACGATAGGTTGATTGGTATAGTGGGTCACTGGATTCACCTCAACCAGCACCTTTTCACCTGCGCATTCAGAAAGGTCTTGTGTTAAACGCTCAGTCACTTCTTCCCAGCTTGCAAAGCGGGTTTGGTTATAGCTGTTTAAGTACAGTTTGAAAGACTTCGATTCAATCAAGTTTGCGCTGGTGGCTGGAATGTATACTTCGCCAACGGCCACTTGTGGTAAACCTTTACTATTTAACCAAGACAGTTCGTACAGCGTCCAAATGTCGTGCCCCATGAAAGGCAGAGTATCGCCTAACTGGAGGTCATCTCGGTTCAGGCTGCGAGGGACTGGTTGCAGCAAGCTTGGGTCATACTGGTTCGCATACTCGGTCGTTTTACCTAGTGTTAGGCCAGCAAGCTCTTTAGCGTCAGAATATTTGCTCATACTTTGTGGTCGTTTTCGATTAGAATGGCGAGAATTTTACTGAATCCGCTGGTCAATTGCCATCCGGCAAGTACGGCTATCTGATAAATAAGGAATGAGGAGACCTTCATGACCCCAAACGTTACTCAGGCGCTACAAGAGTTCAGCCTGCGCTACCAACAAGCTTGGCAAGCTAAGCACAATGAGTTGCCAAGCAGTGAAGAGCTTGCAGAGCTTGTTTCTCCTTGTGTCGAAGAGAAGCGTGATGGAAAGGTGCTTTGGAAAGCGGTCGCACGTGATGAAATGGCCGATTTCACCAATGTGGAAAATGCGATTGAGTTGTCACTGCAAGATGATGTTAAAGCCTTTTATGGTTCTCAATACTGCGCTGATATGGAGGCAACTTGGCAAGGTAATTCGTTGACGCTGCTGCAAGTCTGGAGCGATGACGATTTCGTGCGTCTACAAGAAAATATTCTTGGTCATTTGGTGACGCAGCGCCGCTTGAAACTTAAACCAACAGTATTTATCGCAGCGACAGATGAGGAAATGGATGTGATTTCTATTTGTAACCTCACTGGCAATGTGATTCTAGAGCGTTTGGGCACCTCTAAACGTGATGTATTGGCAGATTCATTGGTTGAGTTCTTGAATAAGTTAGAGGCTGCCGTCTAAGTATGTATGTTGTTGAGTTGCAGTTTGAGTGTTTTGATAACACCACCGTCAGCGCGGTAGACAAAGCCATTAATGGCTTGATGGATGCTCTGCGTTACAACGGCCAAGTATTAGGTCGTGAATTTCCGATAGTGATGGGAGAAGGTGAATTTTTCGTTCGTGTTGTTTGCCCAGAACAAGACAGCTTGCATCCACGTTATCACTCAGATTTCGTCAAAGTGTGCATGAACCGTTTGTCGGATGCGTCTTTGCTTGCTCCGAAAATGCGTATGCTGGGGCGTGATTTGAATTCAGAACAAGCAGCCGAAGAAGAGACACCTAGCTGGCAAGTGTTGTACACGACTTATGTTCATACGTGTTCGCCTTTGCGAAGTGGTGAAACCCTGTTGCCAATTCCTTTGTATCGTAATGAGCCAACACTTAATGGAGACCATAAAGCCGTCATTAAGTGGCAGACTGAGTGGCAAGCGTGTGATGAAATCCAAATGGCAGGGGGTTGCCGAGCGGAACATGCGGCGCTGCACGAAATTTGCGATGTGGATAGTGTGCTGTTTCGCCGAGGTTGGGACTTACGTGGCCGTATCGAATACATCACGAAGATCCCTACGTACTATTACCAGTATCGTGTCGGTGGTCAGTCGCTGGAGAGCGAGAAAGCGCGCAAGTGTCCAAAATGCGATGGCGAGTGGCTACTCGATGAGCCACTACATGACATATTTCATTTTAAGTGTGATGACTGCCGAATCGTGTCGAATATCTCTTGGGACCATCTTAAGTAGCGAATTGAAGCTACTTAAATGGGTAGATAGACAAATAGAAAGGGCTGATGTTTTCACATCAGCCCTTTTGTGTTTAGAACGTTTATGTTTAGAACGTTGTTTTCAGTCATGTTTTGAAAAGTGGGATTACCAACCTTTCACAACACCGCCTTTGAACAGCTCTTTTGCCGCTTCGTAAACTTCTTCCGTTTGGTAAGCTTTTACGAAGTTTTGTACGTTTTGCGCATTAACATTTTCTTCGCGAGCGACAATTAGGTTTACGTATGGTGAGTCTTTATCTTCAACGAACACGCCGTCACGCTCTGGCGATAGGTCGATAGAGCTTGCGTAAGTGGTGTTGATGATAGATAGCGTTACGTCATCCAGTGAACGTGGAAGCTGTGGGGCTTCTAGTTCAATGATTTCGATATTTTTAGGGTTGCCTACGATGTCACGTACTGTAGCGAGTAGACCAACGCCATCACGTAGCGTAATCAAACCTTGTTGCTCAAGAAGCAGTAGTGAGCGACCTAGGTTCGTTGGGTCGTTTGGTACTGCGATGCGTGCGCCATCTTGAATTTCATCAATTGATTTTACTTGCTTTGAGTAACCAGCAATAGGGTAAACGAATGAGTTACCCGCGATAGCCAGTTTGTAGCCGCGGTCTTTCACTTGTTGGTCTAGGTATGGTTTGTGCTGGAACGCATTCGCGTCTACTGAACCATCATCCAGAGCGGCGTTTGGTGTTACGTAATCGGTAAATGTTACTAGCTCAACATCTAGGTTGTATTTCTCTTTTGCTACTTTAGCGGCAACTTCGGCTACTTGTGCTTCAGCACCAGCAATAACGCCAACTTTTACTTTGTTTACGTCTACTTCTTTGTCGCCGCAACCCGCTAGAGCAAGAGCAGAGGCGGCCGTTGCTACAGTCAAAAGGCCTTTAAGGCTAAATTTCATCTTTATCTCCTTATAATTTGTATTTTTGATGCTTATCTGTGATCTACACGGCGCACCACTGCGTCGCCGATAGACTGAATAATCTGTACTAGAACAATCAACATCACGACAGTCACGGCCATGATAGTTACATCGTAGCGGTGGAAACCGTAACGAATGGCTACGTCACCTAGGCCGCCGCCGCCTACCGTACCCGCCATAGCTGAGTAGCTAACGAGAGTGACCAAGGTAATCGTTACTGAGTTAACAATAGTCGGCATTGCTTCAGGTAGTAGAACTTTTGTGATGATCTGTGTTGGTGTCGCCCCCATTGACTGCGCTGCTTCCACCAAGCCTGTTGGTACCTCTAACAAAGCACCTTCAATAAGACGTGCAACAAACGGAATGGCACCAATAGTCAGTGGGACGATTGCTGCGGTTGTACCGATAAAGGTTCCAACTAGCATTTTTGTCACTGGAATAATCGCAACCATCAGGACGAGGAATGGCACAGAACGACCAATGTTAACGACAGCGCCTAAGCTGCTATTTAGTTTGGTGTTTTCAAGTAGGCCGCCTTTCTTCGTAATATGGAGGATTACGCCTAATGGAATACCCACGGCAAAGCCGACTAATCCGGCAACCGCAACCATGTAAAGCGTTTCCCACGTTGCACCTAAAAGTAGTTTGCTGTTTAAACTCAGCCATTCAGAAATCGTATTAAAGGACATAACCAAGTACCTCTACTTTTACGTTGTGCTTACGCAGGTATTCAAGCGCTGCGTTGTCATCTTCTTCGTTACCAAATAGCTCTGCGACCATCATGCCGAATTTCACGCCACCAGCGTAATCAAGGTCGGAACTCAAAATACTCACATCAATATTGTATTTACGAGAAATTTGCGACATTAACGGTGCATCGACGGTTGCGCCAGTAAACTCTAAGCGAACCAACGGGTAGCTGCCATCAACACGCTCTGCTTGCAGACGTGCTTGGTAATCTTCAGGAATGGAAAGATCCAGCGTTGAGCGAATGAATTGGTGCGCTAGCTCTGTCTTAGGGTGCGCAAAAATATCGCCAACGGTGCCTTTTTCCACCAGCTCACCACCACCGATGATTGCTACTTCGTGACAGATACTTTTTACGACTTCCATTTCGTGAGTGATAAGTAAAATCGTGATGTTGAGTTTGCGGTTGATCTCTTTCAATAACTCAAGGATAGATTGAGTTGTTGCCGGGTCTAGCGCACTAGTGGCCTCATCACAAAGCAGCACGCTAGGATCGGATGCCAATGCACGAGCAATTGCCACACGCTGTTTTTGTCCGCCACTTAAGTTAGATGGGTAGCTCTCGTGTTTGTCGGCTAAGCCCACAAGCTTTAGCAACTCAGTTACTTTTGTTGTGATTTGCGATTTGTCTTTACCTGCCAGTTCTAGTGGCAGTGCTACATTATCAAACACAGTACGAGACGAAAGCAGGTTAAAGTGCTGGAAGATCATGCCAATGTTACGGCGTGTTTCGACTAGTTGTTTTTTGCTGAGTTTGGTTAGATCTACACCATCAACGATGATGGAACCAGAGGTCGGCGCTTCTAACATGTTGACACAGCGGATCAGCGTACTTTTACCAGCACCTGATGAACCGATAACACCAAAGATAGTGCCTTTGTCGATGTGTAAGTTAATGTCTTTCAGGGCAAGGATTTCCTTACTGCCTTGGTAGAACACTTTATTGACGTTTTTTATTTCTATCATGTTTCAACCTGCCCAAAGATACGGGGAACTTCGCTGTCAAAAACGGCCTTTGACAGAACTTAATGTTGAGCTTTATCTCAATTTTCAGTTGATGCTATGGGTTAAGCAGAATGAAGTCAATAGATATTTTTACGTCTAGACGTCTAAATGTATGGATGTTCTGTTTTGAAACGAAGATGTATAGATAACAAGCAGGAGGTAGACGGCAGGGCACCCTCAGATTTACCGATTCTTGCCCAACAAATCAACCGTTTTGTCGAGGCCAAGAATGAATTAGATAGTGTTGAAGTTTATAAGGTATGTAATAATCTGATTAAACCGAGTTAATAGAGAAATACGTTTTGGCAAAACCTGCTGTTTTTATCGATCGTGATGGCGTGATAAACGTTGACCACGGCTACGTTCATGACGAACATGATTTTGAGTACATTGATGGTGTTTTTGAAGCGACGAAAGCGCTAAAAGATAAAGGCTACCTTCTAGTGTTAGTGACGAATCAATCGGGCATCGCACGCGGTAAATTCAGTGAAGACCGTTTCTTGTCTCTGACTCAATGGATGGATTGGAACTTTGCTGATAATGGTGTTGAGTTCGATGGTATCTATTACTGTCCACATCATCCAGAACATGGCATTGGCGAGTACAAGCAAGATTGTGAGTGCCGTAAGCCAAAACCAGGCATGTTCATTTCTGCGCGTGACTTCTTGAAGATCGACATGGAGAAATCTGTGATGATCGGCGATAAAGCTGAAGACATGATGGCAGCAGAAGCGGCAGGCGTTGGCACTAAGATTTTGGTTCGCACTGGTAAGCCAGTAACGGAACAGGGCGAAGCTATTGCAACGGTAGTATTAGATAGCATTGCAGATGTGCCTGCGTACTTAAACAAGTAATCTTAATTACTGACTGAGATAAGGGAAGCCACTGCTTCCCTTTTGTTTGATTCCTTCTTTTAGTCTGAACACTTATGAGCAAAAAACTCACCATTCTTGATATCGCAAAATTGGCAGGCGTGGGCAAATCAACAGTAAGCCGTGTGCTTACCAATGATCCCAAGGTAAAACCGCAAACGCGTGAGAAGGTAGAGCAAATCATTCGTGAATCAGGCTACGTCCCATCAAAGTCGGCGCAGTCGATGCGTGGTGGCAGCCAAAAAGTCATTGGGGTTATCATCTCCCGTTTAGACTCACCATCAGAAAATCGCGCCGTTGGTACCATGCTCAATGCTTTGTATTCCGCTGGTTATGATGCGGTGATCATGGAGAGCCAATTCGATCGCGATAAAACCAATGAGCATTTGGATGTGCTTAAACGTCGCAACGTCGATGGGGTGATCGTGTTTGGTTTTACTGGATGTGATGAGCGAGCATTGGCGGAGTGGGGTAATCGTATCGTCGTGATCGCGATGGACACGCAAATGGTTTCTTCGATCAACTACGACAACCAAGGTGTGATAGACATGGCTTTGTCTCATCTTGAGCAGCAATCTTTATCTCGCATTGCTTATATTGGTGTTGACCCTGAAGACAAAACCACTGGCTTAGCTCGTTTAAATGCTTATAAAGCTTGGTGTCAACGCAAACAAATTACACCTTGTTTCCAGACGGGTAAGTTGAGCCATGAAAGTGCTTATCAGTTGGTAGAGAAAGTCCTTCAATCTGACACTCAGGCCATCGTGTGCGCCAGTGACACCATCGCGTTGGGCGTGATTAAGCGTCTTCAAGAGTTAGGCCGTGAAGATGTGGTTGTGACAGGTGTTGGTGGTAATGAATTGCTCTCTTTCCTTTTCCCTAAAGTATTTAGTGTCGACCCAGGTTATACCCTTGCAGGTGAGAAGTCCGCTAACATGCTGATCAATCAATTAAATGGCGATGAGGAAGTGGTTCACTTTACTCAACAGCCTATCGTTTATTGACCCACACTAAAACGATCTGCTCTAAAATTATACTGTGATCACTCTCAATTAATGGGACTGTTCCCATTTTGTTTTTTGCCTTCGGATGGCAATATTAAAATTAAGAAATGGGAATGTTCCCATTTATAAAAACAAAATGATGAATCGAATGTATCCAATACAGGGTGGACAAAGTTATGAGTAAGATTGCGCGTAAAGACGTGGAGCGTCTTATTGAGCTGGTCGGGGGGCCGGACAATATTGCCAGTGTAAGTCACTGTTTAACTCGCTTGCGTTTTGTTCTAAATGATACGGACAAAGCAGATACGAAACAGTTAGAAGCATTACCGATGGTGAAGGGCTGTTTTACCAACGCAGGCCAGTTCCAAGTGGTTATCGGTACTGAAGTGGATGAAGTTTACAAGGTACTGATCGGACTGACGGGTAAAAGTGAAGCCAGCAAAGACGAAGCGAAGAACGCTGCTCGTCAAAACATGAATATCGTTGAGCGTGGTATTTCCCACCTTGCAGAAATCTTTGTACCACTGCTACCAGCGATCATCACTGGTGGTCTGATCCTTGGTTTCCGTAATGTGATTGGCGACATCAAGATGTTTGATGGTCAAACGCTAACGGAAATCAGCCAGTTTTGGGCTACGGTACACTCTTTCTTATGGCTGATTGGTGAGGCGATCTTCTTCTTCCTACCAGTTGGCGTGTGTTGGTCGACAGTGAAAAAGCTCGGCGGTACTCCGATTCTGGGTATCACGCTTGGTGTAACATTGGTTTCGCCACAGTTGATGAACGCCTACCTGATTGGTAAGCAAGTACCCGAAGTGTGGGACTTTGGCTTATTCGCCATCGAGAAAGTGGGCTATCAGGCGCAAGTGATTCCAGCAATGCTTGCTGGTATGGCACTGGCGTTTATTGAAACCAACTTAAAACGCATCATTCCGTCTTACCTTTACCTAGTGGTCGTGCCGTTTGTCTCAATCATTGTGTCTGTGATTCTTGCGCACTCTATCATTGGTCCATTCGGTCGTATGTTGGGTGACGGCGTTGCTTTCGCAGCAAAAGCAGCCATGACGGGTGACTTCGCTATGATTGGCTCAACCATCTTCGGCTTCCTATACGCGCCATTGGTCATTACTGGTATTCACCACACTACCAACGCGGTAGACCTTCAACTGATGCAAGAGCTAGGCGGTACGCCAATTTGGCCTCTGATTGCACTTTCAAACATTGCTCAAGCGTCTGCGGTCGTCGGCATCATTATCATCAGTAA
This sequence comes from Vibrio sp. 2033, assembly GCF_033339735.1. Classification (NCBI taxonomy): domain Bacteria; kingdom Pseudomonadati; phylum Pseudomonadota; class Gammaproteobacteria; order Vibrionales; family Vibrionaceae; genus Vibrio; species Vibrio sp. 2033. The sequence goes on along the minus strand of NZ_JAWOVC010000007.1, from coordinate 78,520 downwards.
AAAACACGGCGAGCGTGATATCTCAGTGCCTGCGGCTATCTCTGCTTACCTTGGCGTGACTGAACCGGCGATGTACGGCATCAACTTGAAATACAAGTTCCCAATGCTGAGCGCGATGATCGGTAGTGCGTGTGCTGCTGCTATTTGTGGTAGTGCGGGCGTAATGGCGAACGGTATCGGTGTGGGCGGTTTGCCGGGCATCTTGTCTATCCAACCGCAGTTCTGGGGCATTTTTGCTTTGGCTATGTTAGTCGCAATGCTGGTACCTGCTGCATTAACGTTAATTCTTTATAAGCGTGCACAAGCCAAAGGTGAGCTTGAGCCTGCAAACGCGTAATTCTATTTGAGGCAGTGACTTGGCTGCCTCCTCCTATTTTTCTTTTCAAATTTTAAGTTTCCGATTACTGGTAAGTGAGTGTTAGAAATGGCTATGACCAAGCATGATGAGAGCTGGTGGAAAACCGCAACCATCTATCAAATTTACCCAAAAAGCTTTTGTGACAGTGGCAGTAAAGGCACGGGCGACATCAAAGGGATCATTTCTAAGCTGGATTATCTTAAGCATCTTGGTGTGGATGCGATTTGGCTGACGCCGGTTTACCAATCGCCAATGATCGACAACGGTTATGACATCTCCGATTACTACTCGATCAACCCTGAGTTCGGCACGATGCAAGACTTTGATACTTTGCTAGCAGAAGCGCATCAGTTGGGTATTCGTATCATCATGGACATTGTAGTGAACCACACGTCGACAGAACACAAGTGGTTCCAATCCGCACTGGGTGATAAAAACAGCCCATACCGTGATTACTACATCTGGAAAGATCCGGTAGATGGTGCTGAACCAAACAACTGGCAATCAAAGTTTGGTGGCAACGCTTGGGCGCTGGATGAAAAAACAGGCCAGTACTATTTGCACCTTTTTGCTAAAGAGCAAGCGGATTTAAACTGGGAAAACCCAGTAGTGCGTGAAGAAGTGAAAGAAGTCATCAGCTTCTGGGCAGAAAAAGGAGTGGATGGTTTCCGTCTCGACGTTATCAACCTGATTTCCAAGCAGCAAGATTTTCCAAGTGACGATATTGGTGATGGTCGCCGCTTCTACACGGATGGTCCACGTGTGCACGAATACCTTCAAGAGATTAGCGAATCTGTGTTTCAAAAATACGGCAGCGTGACGGTGGGTGAAATGTCTTCCACTACGCTAGAGCACTGCCAGCAATATTCTTCGCTAGACGGCAAAGAGCTATCCATGGTGTTCAACTTCCATCATCTGAAAGTCGATTATCCAAATGGTGAAAAATGGACCAAAGCGCCGTTTGATTTCATTCAGTTAAAACAGATCTTCAATCATTGGCAAACGGGCTTAAATGGCAAAGGGTGGGGGGCGCTGTTCTGGTGTAACCACGACCAGCCACGCGTTGTGAGCCGATTAGGTAACGACGAGCAATACCGTGTTGAATCTGCCAAGATGCTTGCGGCATCAGTGCACATGATGCAAGGCACACCTTATGTTTACCAGGGGGAAGAGATCGGCATGACCAACCCGGATTATACCGAAATCAGCCAATATCGTGATGTTGAAAGTACTAACATGTACGACATCATGGTCAACCGTGATGGTGTATCTCATGACGACATGATGGCGATCTTGGCGCAAAAGTCGCGTGATAATTCACGTACACCAATGCAATGGAACAGTGCAAAACACGCGGGCTTTACTGAGGGCAAGCCTTGGCTTGAAGTGGCGCAGAATTACTCTGAAATCAATGCTGAAGCTGCGGTTGCCGATTTAAACTCGGTGTTCTACTTTTACAAGCGTCTGATTGAACTGCGTAAACAGGTTCCAGTGATCACCGATGGTCGTTACGAGGACCTGCTGCCAGAGCACAAACGTATTTTCGCTTACGCTCGTCAGAACGATAAGCAAACGCTGCTGTGTATCAATAACTACTACGCTGAAGAGGTGGAATGCGTTCTGCCAAAACGTTTTGATATGAGTAAGGCGAAAAACTTGCTATCTAACTATCAAAACTCAGCGATCGCAGTCGCGTCAAACCATCAAGTGTTACGACCTTACGAAACTCGTATTTTATTGATAGAAGAATAAACTCGGGTGTCATCACCCCTAAGATTGATGTTCGAGATGAAGGCTTTGGTGTGCTCCCCAAAGCCTTCTTTTATTGAGATATCTATAAAAAATGCGAGCTTATTTTGTTTCAATCGCTGTTAGCTGCACTTTCTCTTCGTTGATTTGTACTTGTTGTACTTTCAGCAGTTCAATTTGTTCTATCAGACCTAAGCTTGGATTAAACCAACGTTCTGCCGAAGTGGCGAACTCCATTGAGTCCATATCATCACAGTTTAGGTTGTAGATGTTCTCTTCCATCAGGTATGCCGCTTCAATTTTCTTGCCTGAGATCGAGAACGCTTTACGCACGCCAGTTTCTCGGATTTGCTGTTGCCAAACCACTTGGCAAGATGCTGTCATAGGAAGGTTTTGTACCCACTCATGCTCTTCAAAACGGTCTAGTAGGTTGTGAACTGAGTAGCCTGTAAGAGTGGTTTGCAGAGACATAGTTTCTTCACCGATGTCAATATTCGGGCTTTTCTCTTTTACGTCGTCACCGTTTAGGCGGAAAATCGGACCGCTGTGTATAAGCATGGCAATAAACTGATGACCAATGAAATAAGCGTCAGTGATTTCATGGAGTGCACCATCTGATCCTGCAAAGTAAAGCGTATTGCTCTCTTCGTCGTCGTTGTACTGCTCGTCTGAATAGTAGAACTGTTCGGCGCCGTAGTTCATCAAGTCATTAACCAACTGGACCATTGCCTCGCTGTTTGGGATTTGTGCCAATGCTGCCAATATTTGCTCGCTATCCATCGCTTGGAAGCTCAGTTTCATGTCGCCTTCTGGTTGGCCATCCAAGCTAAACGAATAGCTCAATTGTGTGTTTGGTACAGGAGCGAAAATGGAGTTGTGAATCGAGACGTCGAAACTTTCTTGAGGCACTTTGTTTGGATTCGCACTGCCAGAAGACGAACCTCCGCCACAGCCGTAAAGAGCCAGAGTTGCTGCTGCGATAAGCGTCATTTTGTTTAGCATGGTTTACATTCCTGATTGATAAGGCCGCTTCATGTTGGGCCGTTGCTTGAATGCGAGCATGCTAAGTTCAGTGAGAGAAAAAGGGCAAAAAACAAAAGATAACAGGGGTTAATGAAAGCTTAATTTTATATTTAGGTCTTTGTTTTATTTGGAGTTATTTCGTTGGCCACATTAGTGCAATACTCGTTAATGAGCGCTTTCCATCGGCTTATGATTTCTTGATCGGTCACACTAACATGCAACGTTTTCCATGGTTGGAGGCAAGTCTCTTTTGATTCAGATTGAGAAAGACGCTCAAACAAGGTTTCGGAAGGTAAAACGCGCAGCAGCGCCACCAGTGATTCCATGTAGTTGAGACGGAACTGTTCAAGTTTGTTCTGCTTATAAGCAATGTGAGACACAAAGGTATAAATCAGTGCGTTTTGGATACGTGAGTCGCCATCTGGTGTCGTTAACAGGGCTTTTGCCCTGTCTAAGTTACCTAATTTGAAATGCAATAGACCTAACCAGAGGCCCAGCTCATCTGGCAAAACATCAAACGACGATTGTACTTGAGTTAAATATGCTTCCAGCTTTTGATGTTCGTGCTCGTATAAGGCGAGATGTCTTGCCGTTGTTATAGCCGCAAACTCATCAGATTGTCTGAGAGGTTGGCTAGAAAAGGCATTCTCGAATAACATTTTTTTGTGAATATTCGAAAGCTGCCACGAACTTGCCGAAGGTGCAGGCAGATTGAAGTATTGCGCGACATCCGAGTGCATTTGGAAAATATCCGATTGTAAGTCAGATAAACGCAGTGTGTACTCATTGCGAAACGCCAACTTGCCCGTCGCAGGATAAATAAGGTTCATCTGCGCTTTCAAGATGCCCTGTTTTGTGCCGTCTTTTAACTCGATATTGAGCTCGTAGTCGCTGGTCTGCATGTTTCGTGCGCCAGGGAAATATGGCGTATGACCGATAGGATCAAGAAAGTAACTGGGAGCATCTTGGTTGGCGATGTCGGTGTATGGATATTCGACCTGTTGTTGCAGCAAGATGGCTTTGACCAGTATGCGGTATTTTCGCGCCTGAGAGCCGATTGAATCGACACGGTTGAGTAGTAGCTCGACTTTGGGAATCAGTAGTTGATGACGCGTTTGTTGTGTTGAGATTTCTTGGCGTTGCCATAACAAGCTTGCGAGCGTCATGCTACATACCGCAAGTATGGCACATAAGCTGTAAGCGAAAATCAGCTTGAAGTTCTTATTACTCGCCACCTGGGTTGAGATAACGCGCCGATGGTTTTTCGCTGGTGGCACTAAACGAATATTGGCAGGGTTAAGAAAGTAGCCTTTGCGGGGGTAAGTGACTAAAAGCTTAGCGGCATCGTATTCGGGTAAGTACTGCTGTAGCAGGGCACGTAAGGTGCTAATGCGGTTCGTGAGCACATTCTTAGAGATGAACTTGCTCTGCCAAATGGTTTCAATAATGGTGTCAGCAGAGAGTGGGTGGCCAACGCTTGTTAACAGCAGTTCTACTAATTCAATGGTGCGAGGTTCAAGATCAATCGCGATAGCATCTTGATGAAGGGTCTGTGTCTTCGGGTTATAGATCAGCTCTCCAATCGCAATACAACTGTGAGTCTGTTTAGCTTGTTGCAGAAAGTCGCGCATACCGTACCGATCTATTTGGAAATCGCGAAGTATTATATAGCGATTGGAGCGCGAAATCTTATAAATCGCGCTTCAATCATTATCAAAAAATTATGAACCGTAGGTCACGGAATAGCGGTGCGGTTTGTGGTTCATCGCTAACACGAGATTGAGTGCAAACGCCCCCAAAATTGAAAGGCCAATCACTTCTGGTGTGACAAAGAAGAATGAAGCAAACAGGATACATGCATCGATTGCCATTTGGCTTTTGCCAACTGAAATGCCAAATTTGTCTTGGATAAACAAACACAGCACGTTAAAGCCACCTAAGCTGGAGCGATGTCGGAATAGGATCAGCATACCGAGCCCCATTAAAAGCCCGCCTGCGACGGCGCAATAAACTTCATTTACCGATTCGAGCGAGATTAGCAAATAAAGATGATCGGCAAAGATAGAAACCAACGCGCCAGAAATGGCACTATTAATGGCGAAATGACGGCCGAAGCGTTTCCATGCTAGTAAGTAAAAAGGACTGTTTGCTAAAAAGTACAGCACACCAAAGGTAAAAGGTGTAAATTGGCTAATAAGCAGAGCCAATCCAGTCGTGCCTCCCGTTAGAAGGTTCGCGGATTGGAGAAAGAAAACGCCTTGAGCTACTAAAAAGGTACCCGTGAGAATCGCTATCCAGTCTTCTTTTAATGAGTGTTTTTCCATCAATGTTGCAGTCATTTGTGATAAATAAGGCGTGCATAGTAGTAAAAAGATGATCTTTTCGGTAGCTAGAGGGTAAAATTTACGGTAAACCTATGTAATTGCTGTTTTACAGGGTGTAAAGCACAAATTTGACAGGCAATAGATTGTCGTTATGCGATTGCAATGCTGGCATGATAAACATTGCTTGTCATCATGAAAAAACTGCATGAGAAAAATTGTAAATTTCTCTTTATGACCTAAATCAAATTATGTAGAATGCGCGCCATTAGGGTGACGAAAACGTTTGCGTCGGGTCATTCAACAGTTTTTTTGCAACTTTCAGTACTAATCTGAGTCAGGAGATACAGATGCTTAAGCGTGATATGAACATCGCAGATTACGATGCGGAACTGTTCGCAGCTATCCAGGAAGAAACTCTTCGCCAGGAAGAACACATTGAACTTATCGCTTCTGAAAACTACACAAGCCCACGTGTAATGGAAGCGCAAGGTTCTCAGCTAACGAACAAATACGCTGAAGGCTACCCAGGTAAGCGTTACTACGGCGGTTGTGAGTACGTAGATAAAGCTGAAGCACTAGCAATTGAGCGTGCATGCCAACTATTTGGTTGTGAGTACGCTAACGTACAGCCTCACTCAGGTTCTCAAGCAAACAGCGCAGTTTACATGGCGCTTCTTAACCCTGGCGATACAGTTTTAGGCATGAGCCTAGCGCACGGTGGTCACCTAACTCACGGTTCACCAGTAAACTTCTCTGGTAAGCACTACAACGTTATCCCTTACGGTATCGATGAAGCTGGTCAAATCAACTACGACGAGATGGAACAGCTAGCACTTGAACACAAACCTAAGATGATCATCGGTGGTTTCTCTGCTTACTCGCAAATCGTTGATTGGAAACGCATGCGTGAAATCGCTGACAAAGCAGGTGCTTACTTATTTGTTGATATGGCGCACGTAGCTGGTCTTATCGCTGCCGGTGAATACCCAACACCAGTACCGCATGCTCACGTGGTAACAACAACGACGCACAAAACACTAGCAGGTCCTCGCGGTGGTCTTATCTTGTCAAATGCTGGCGAAGATATGTACAAGAAATTGAACTCAGCAGTGTTCCCTGGTGGTCAAGGTGGCCCTCTAATGCACGTTATCGCTGGTAAAGCAGTAGCGTTCAAAGAAGCGATGGAGCCAGAGTTCAAAGCTTATCAAGCTCGCGTAGTGAAAAACGCAAAAGCAATGGTTGGTCAGTTCCAAGAGCGTGGCTACAAAATCGTATCTAACGGTACAGAAAACCACTTGTTCCTTGTTGACCTAATCGACAAAGATATCACTGGTAAAGACGCAGACGCGGCACTAGGTGCAGCAAACATCACTGTAAACAAGAACTCAGTACCAAATGACCCACGCAGCCCATTCGTAACGTCTGGTATTCGTGTAGGTACGCCAGCGATCACTCGCCGTGGCTTCACTGAAGAAGATGCAAAAGAGCTAGCAAACTGGATGTGTGACGTTCTAGATAACATCGGCAACGAAGAAGTTATCGAAGCGACAAAACAGAAAGTGCTAGAAATTTGTAAGCGTCTACCGGTTTATGCCTAACTGTTCTTCATAGAATGAGTCGACTTCGGTGTCGAACATACTCATTTGCTCGCGCAAACTCCGTGTGTTCTCCTAGAACTCGACTCGTCTATTTTGAACATTGATATACTAAAGGTCCTCATTTGAGGGCCTTTTTGTTTGTCTGGCGTTTGGAATGAGATATAGCGAGAGAGTGTGATAAGGGGATGGCTACCAACACTGTCCCTTTTCAATATACCCAAACCACGTCATTCCGACGAGCCGAGGCGAGATCAGGAATCTTGTTGAGGCACACTCTTTTACTCAGAGTTTCCCTAAAAATCCTCAGTATTCTGAAAACAGATTCTGAATCACGTTCGTACCTCGCTGTTCAGAATGACGGTGGTAGAATGGCTTTTTATCATCATTTGCCAGATACAAAAAAGGTTGGCACTGAGCCAACCTTTTCTCTTCAAAACAAGCTTTTCAAAACAAGCGAGAGCTTATTTAATCTCGATACCTTGAGCTTGCATATCGGCATGGTAAGAAGAGCGCACAAATGGACCACACGCTGCATGCGTGAAGCCAAGTTCTAGTGCAACTTCTTTTAGCTCGTCAAACTCTGATGGTGGAACGTAACGTTCTACTGGCAAGTGGTGACGGCTTGGCGCTAAATACTGGCCTAGAGTCAGCATCGTTACGCCGTGTGCGCGTAGATCTTTCAGTACTTCGATGATTTCTTCTTTGGTTTCACCAAGGCCCATCATCAAACCAGACTTGGTCGGTACATCTGGATGCTGCTCTTTGAACTTCTTAAGGAGCTCAAGTGACCATTTGTAGTTCGCACCTGGGCGAGCTTTACGGTAAAGACGTGGCGCGGTTTCTAAGTTGTGGTTGAAGACATCTGGCGGATTGTCTTTCATTAGATCAAGCGCTACATCCATGCGACCACGGAAGTCAGGAACCAGTGTTTCAATCTTAATATGCGGGTTTAACGCACGGATCTCGCGGTTACAATCGGCAAAGTGTTGTGCACCGCCGTCACGCAGATCGTCACGGTCAACAGAAGTGATTACTACGTATTTCAGCTTCATATCGGCAATGGTTTTCGCCAGTTTTTGAGGCTCTTCTGCTTCCGGTGGTAATGGGCGGCCATGAGCAACGTCACAGAAAGGACAACGACGAGTACAAATAGCACCTAAGATCATGAAGGTTGCTGTACCGTGGTTAAAACATTCCGCTAGGTTCGGGCAAGATGCTTCTTCACATACGGAGTGAAGTTTATTCTTACGCATCGCCGCTTTGATGTCTTGAATTCGTTGGCTGTCGGCTGGTAGCTTGATCTTCATCCAATCAGGCTTACGTAGCACTTCTTTCTGCTCTGTAGGCATGTTCTTTACGGGAATCAATGCCATTTTATCGGCGTCACGATATTTAACGCCTTTTTCCATCTGGATTGGTTTGCTCATGCTTTATTACCTTGAGAAGGTGCTTCTGTGCTGAATTCTACTTGCTCATAATCGAGCAAAGTAACGAGTTCTTCTATTAATTGTTTTTCTACGGCTTCTACATTGTCTGGGCCGCCAAATTGGCTGACCTGAACCATTTCCATACCTTCATAACCACAAGGGTTAATACGCAGAAACGGTGTTAAATCCATATTTACGTTCAAGGCTAAACCATGAAACGAGCATCCTTTACGAATGCGTAAACCGAGAGAGCATATTTTCTTACCGGCAACGTAGACACCTGGTGCGTCAGGTCGTGCGGCTGAGTCAATATTGTATGCTTTTAGCGTGTTGATCACGAGGTTCTCGATTGTGGTAACGAGATCTCGTACACCTAATTTTTTACGGCGTAGGTTGATCAAGAAGTAGGCGACCAACTGACCAGGGCCATGATACGTAACCTGGCCTCCGCGATCACTTTGTACAACAGGAATATCGCCAGTGTTAATCAAGTGCTCAGCTTTACCTGCCTGTCCTTGTGTAAATACTGGGTTATGTTCTACCAACCAGACTTCATCACGGGTTTCTTCTGTGCGTTGGTCGGTGAACTCATGCATCGCCTTCCATACAGGCTCATAGTCTTGGCGGCCAAGTCGTTTTACAACAAGTTGGTGTTGCATGGGAATTCCTGTTGCTAATATATAAAGTTTTTGGATTATAAACCGGATAACCCTGATGCTCTACCGCTGCGTAACAGATTTTTAACTGAAAGTGATGTAAAGCCTCGTTATCTCTTTGATAAATAAAAAGAAAGCAGCCAAGGCTGCTTTCAAAAAAAATTTAATCTATCAAAAAATTATAGAACCATGCGTACGATGTCAATTTCACCTAACTCTTTGTACAGTGTCTCGACCTGCTCGATAGAGGTTGCAGTAATGTTGATTGACACAGAGTGGTAGTTGCCCTTAGCACTTGGTTTAACGGTCGGGCTGTAGTCACCTGGAGCATGGCGCTGAATAACTTCAAGAACAAGCTCTGGAAGTTCAGGCTTTGCATGACCCATTACCTTGTAAGTAAATGAACAAGGGAACTCAAGCAGGTCTTTTAATTTTGCATCAGAGTTGATGGTTAGCATATCGATAACTCCAGTAGATATTCGTTGCGGTGCGAAATAGTACAGTCAAATTAGGGGGAACTCAAGACGAGGAGCTCAAACTTAAAAAGCCGCCCATTCAGGCGGCTTTGCGAATAAGTTTGCTACTCTAACGTTCTTTTTAGAAGAAGCTCTTGAATAACAATACGATGTAATCCCACATGCGGCTAAATAGACTACCTTGCTCTACGGTTTCTAGTGCCATTAGTGGGTACTCGGCAATATCTTCACCATCGATCTGATAGTATAGCTTACCAACTACATCACCTTTATTAATTGGGGCTTCTAGCTCTTTTTCAAGGACGAAGCTGGCTTTTAGGTTTTTCGCTTCACCACGCGGTAGTGTTACGTAAGTATCTTGGTCAAGACCCAGTGCTACGGTGTCTTTGTTACCCATCCACACTTTTTCTTCTACGAACGTTTCACCTGCTTTGTGCGGTGCCACTGTTTCGAAGAAACGGAAGCCGTAGCTTAGCAGCTTTTTGCTTTCTGACTTACGAGCATTGGCATCTTTAGTACCCATAACGACCGCAACCAAGCGCATTTGACCTTCAGTTGCTGAACTTACTAGGCTGTAACCCGCATTACTTGTGTGACCCGTTTTGATGCCGTCAACGTTCATGCTCTTATCCCAAAGTAGACCGTTACGGTTGTATTGGGTGATGCCGTTGTAAGTAAATTTCTTCTCTGAGTACACTCGGTACTCATTTGGTACGTCACGGATAAGTGCTTTACCTAGCAGTGCCATGTCGTATGGTGTTGAGTACAATTCTGCGTTATCTAAGCCATGAACGTTGGCAAAGTGCGAGTTAGTCATACCCAATGTGTTGGCCCAAGCGTTCATTAGGTCAACAAATGCATCTTCTGAACCTGCAATATGTTCTGCCATCGCAACACAGGCATCGTTACCTGACTGGACGATGATACCTCGGTTCAGGTCACGTACTTTAACTGTTGTGCCTACTTCAATGAACATCTTTGATGAATCAGGGAAGTTTTTCGCCCACGCATTTTTACTGATGGTGACATCATCATCTTCTGAGATATTACCACGCGCTAGCTCTTGGCCGATTACATAGCTGGTCATCATCTTAGTCAGACTAGCTGGAGACAATTTTGTGTTCATCTCTTTCTCTGCCAGTACTTTACCTGAATGGTAATCCATCAGCACGTAGCCCTTCGCCGCGATTTGAGGGGCATCTGGAACAACGATAGGTGATGCAAGAGCAGATTGAGCGAAAGTTGCAGAAAGGGCAACCGAAGAAACGAGAATAGATTTCACAAACTTATTTTTATTCATGGTAATTCAAATTTTTGGGTTAACTGCAGACATCTTATCAGAATCCCTAGTTATGTAAGAGGGGGATCAAAGAGAAATTCATGACACGAGGTCATTTGGCAGTGTTGTGTTTTTTAATAAATGCAGACGAATAGCCGAGCAACTTTACTTTATCTAATGTGGCTTGCGTCAGGGAATAGTCAGTAAATGGCCCTAACAACAAGCGATAAGACTCTTTCGCACTCTCTAGGAAAGTTTCTGTATCCAATTTTTGACCAAGCTCGGTACCTAAAGTTCGCGCGCGTTCTTCATTTTTTGATGATGCCACTTGAATAACGTACCTAGGGTGCGCTTCTAATGACTTTTTATCCGTGGGCTGATTGATACTGATCACTTCAATTTCCACGTTCGCGGTGCCTGTTTTTATGACATCTAACTTGTGCGCGGCGGCATAGCTTAAATCAATGATACGGCCATCGTGAAAAGGACCTCGGTCATTAACTCGTACTATGGTGGTTTTGCCGTTGTCAGTATTGGTAACTTTTACGTAACTTGGTAACGGTAGCGTTTTATGCGCTGCCGTCATTGAGTACATGTCATAGATTTCGCCATTAGAAGTCAAATGACCTTGGAATTTTTTCCCATACCAAGATGCTCGGCCTTTTTCTTTAAAGCCTTTCGCATTGCGAACTATTTTGTAGTCTTTGCCACGCAAGTGGTAATCTTTGTTCCCACCTAGGCTGTACGGTTCATATTTAGGATGCGCATCCTCGATGTGTTCGACTGAAAGCGGTGTATCCGGTGCAACATCGGATTCGAGTTCGTAACGGCCTTCTTGTTCTTTTTGGCTAGTTGATGAACAGCCTGCCAAAATAAGAGCAGAGAAAACCAAGGAATATAAAGCGCGTTTTTGCATGTCTAGGTCGCCTTAGAGAATGCTTTTCGGTGCGTATGAATCGACATCAGAATACCAAAACCAGCCATCAAGGTTACCATTGATGTGCCGCCATAACTGATGAGTGGCAACGGTACACCTACTACAGGTAGGATGCCACTTACCATGCCAATATTTACAAAAATATACACGAAGAAGCTGAGTACAATACTGCCTGCCATCATTCGTCCAAATGCGGTTTGCGCTTGGCTGGCGAGATATAAACCTCGTCCAATAATAAATAGATAGATGGCTAAAAGGCAAAGGAAGCCAATCATACCCCATTCTTCAGCAATTACTGCAAAGATAAAGTCAGTGTGTCGTTCAGGAAGAAATTCTAGTTGTGACTGCGTACCTTGCAACCAACCTTTGCCGGAAATACCGCCGGAGCCAATCGCAATTTTACTCTGAATAATGTGGTAACCCGCTCCTAGCGGATCAGACTCCGGGTTAAATAGAGTACGAACTCGCACTTTTTGGTACTCTCGCATCAAGAAAAACCACAGAATTGGAATGAAACCACCTAATGCAATCGCAGCACCAGCAATTATTTTCCAGCTAATGCCTGCGAGGAAGATAACAAAAATACCGGAAGCCGCGATCAGGATCGAGGTACCTAAGTCAGGCTGTTTTGCAATGAGAATGGTTGGTAAGCAGACCATAATCAGTGCAACAATGAGTGTTCTTAGCGTTGGTGGGAGGGGCTGTCTACCAACATAGCGAGCCACCATTAATGGCACCGCGAGCTTCAATAGCTCTGACGGTTGAAAGCGCACAAAACCGAGGTTAAGCCAACGCTGCGCGCCTTTCGATGCTTCACCGAAAAACAGCACGCCGAAAAGCAGTATAACGCCACCAACGAACATCAAAGGTGCCAAGCTTTCGTAAGTTCGTGGAGAAAGCTGTGCAAGGACGAGCATCACAACGAGTGAAAGCACCATTCGCATGGCTTGGCGATCCATCATCAGTAAACTTTGGCCACTGGCGCTGTACATGATCACCAGGCCAAACCCCATCAGGGCCAGTATGCCAAGTAGGAGTGGTAAGTCGATATGGAAGCGTTCAAACAGGGCGCGATTTTTACCTGTAGAGGGATCCATCTTCATTACTATTTTACCTCTTTCTTCGCATTGTTTTCAGGCTCAATTTCTTCTGGACCAAGAACGACTCGGTCAAAAATTTTCCTTACTACTGGGGCACCGTTACTAGAACCACCACCGGCATTTTCTAGTACTACAGTGACGACCACTTTAGGATCATCAAATGGTGCAAAGCCAGTAAATAACGCATGGTCACGTAAGTGCTCGGCGATCTCATCGGCGTTGTATTCTTCGTTTTCACCCAGACCGAAGACCTGTGCAGTACCTGATTTACCCGCTGTTTCATAATTCATTTTGTAGAATGAGCGGCGAGCTGTTCCGCGCGTGCCATGGTTTACCCGACGCATGCCTTCTTTCGCCATATCCCAGTACTTTTTAGGCACATTCTTGATTGGTGGGTAAGTCACGTATTCTGTCGTTTGCTGCTCTTCGAAGTCGTTACCATTTTCTATCGTCGCTTTGAGCAAGTGAGGTGCGATCACTTCTCCCTCGTTTACTAATACGGAGGTTGCTTTGGCGATTTGCATTGGTGTTGCTGTCCAATATCCTTGGCCGATACCCACAGGGATCGTATCACCTTTATACCATGGGGTTTTATGGCGAGACATTTTCCAGTCACGAGTCGGCATATTCGCCTTACTTTCTTCGTAGATATCAATGCCAGTGTAATCACCAAAACCGAACATCATCATCCAATTCGAAATACGGTCAATACCCATGTCATAAGCGATTTGATAGTAGAAGGTATCAACAGACTCTTCGATCGACTTAATGATATCGACGCGCCCGTGCCCCCAACGCAACCAGTCACGAAACGGGCGTGTGTTGGAGTTTGGTATGCGCCAATAACCAGGGTCATTTCGTGTGGTGTTAGGTGTGACGACACCTTCTTGCAGCGCGGCTACCGCCATAAATGGTTTGATGGTAGACGCAGGAGGGTAAATGCCAAGTGTAGTGCGGTTGACTAAAGGACGGTTTTTATCGTTCAAAAGGGCGCGATAATCTTTACCTGAGATTCCGTGCACGAACGAGTTAGGATCGTAGCTAGGGCTTGAAACCATAGCCAGTACGCCGTTGTCTCTAGGATCGATTACTACAGCACTGCCTCGGCGGCCGTCCAACAATTGGTGTACGTACAACTGCAAGTTGATATCAAGGTTTAAAACGATGTCTTTTCCGGGTACAGGTGGAACGTACTTTAAGGTACGAATTACTCGGCCGCGGCTGTTTACCTCGACTTCTTGATATCCGGCTGTACCGTGTAAGAGGTCTTCGTAGTATTTTTCAATACCCAGCTTACCAATGTCGCGAGTGGCTTGATAGTTTGCGTCTTTTTCTTCTCGGATCAGGCGTTGCATGTCGCGATCATTAATTCGAGAAACATACCCAATCACGTGGGTTAAGACTTCGCTGAAAGGGTAGTAGCGCTTTAAGGTCGCACTTATTTCCACACCTGGAAAGCGGTACTGATTGACGGAGAATACCGCTACTTGTTTTTCGTTCAGTTGGGTAAGCAGTGGGACCGATTTAAATCGACGAGTCCGTTTACGCTCGTGGTGGAAACGTTCAATCTGGTCTGGTGTAATTTCCAGAATAGTTTGTAATTCTTGGATGGTTGCATCAATGTCTTTAATTTTTTCTGGGGTCAGTTCTAAGTTAAAGACGGGACGGTTCTCTGCCAGTAAAACGCCATTTCGGTCATAAATTAGACCTCGGTTAGGCGCGATAGGCACTACTTTGATGCGGTTATCGTTCGAGCGGGTTTGATAGTCTTGAAACTGGTTCACCTGAATGTTGTACATGTTGGCAACCAGAGCTCCCATCAAGACAACAATGCCGATAAAAGCAACAATAGCGCGGCTGGCAAACAGACGCGCTTCGGCTTGATAATCTCGGATTTGACTGCGGCGTTTACGAATCATTAACGCTAGGCTCTAAAGTTAAACAACGATTATTCGCGATGATAAGGGTGGTTAGCGGTGATGCTCCACGCTCGGTATAAGCTTTCTGCCATTACGATACGCACTAGAGGGTGGGGTAGCGTTAAGGCAGATAATGACCAGCTTTGGTCTGCTGCAGCTTTGCATGCAGGAGCGAGTCCTTCGGGACCGCCGATTAATATTGATACATCACGACCATCTAATTTCCAAGCTTCTAACTGCTCAGCGAGTTGAGGAGTGTCCCATTTTTTACCTGGGATATCTAACGTGACGATACGGTTGCCTTTTGGTACCGCCGCGAGCATCGCTTCTCCTTCTTTTTGCAGGATGCGAGCGATATCGGCATTCTTACCACGCTTGCCAGCAGAGATTTCAATCAACTCCAACGGCATATCATGCGGGAAACGGCGACGATATTCTTGAAAGCCTTCCTCAACCCATTTTGGCATTTTTGTGCCAACAGCAATTAGTTGAATTTTCAAAAGATTAACCCCAGAGTTTTTCTAGCTGGTAGAGTTCGCGGTGCTCTTCTTGCATCACGTGAAGCATGGCGTCGCCCATATCTAGGACTACCCATTCACCTTCGTTTTCACCTTCCATTCCTAGTGGCTCAAGACCGGCTTTTTTCACTTCTGTTGCAACATGGTCAGCGATGGATGAAACGTGGCGTTTGGATGTACCAGTACAGATGATCATGTAATCTGTCACGCTTGATTTATCTTCCACATTTAGGACGATAATGTCTTCCGCTTTCATGTCGTCGGCTTTATCAGCTAAAAAGTCTTTCAGTTCTTCGCGAAGCACTCGGTTTTCCTCGGTTTGTCTCTTATCTCTACAGTGTTTTACATTCTTGCTTGCAAAACAGGTCGCGCACTATATCACGCTTTGATTTTTAAATTGCCAGCTTAATATCAGGAGAGCAGGTTTCTAAGCTCAACTGATGAATAGTTGGCCATACAGACTCGTCATATTGAGTTTTGGCTTTTATCTCGGCTTGAGCCAACAAGGAGAGCAATGCACAAATACGACTCGCTGATAAGCGGGCCAGTGCTGCGTTATAGAGTGGACGCTTGTTTTGCCAAACTCGATATTTCTCAAATACCTGGTTCATTCCCATTTGAGTTAAGTCTTGATGCATATTTAAAAGTTGGCTCAACTCT
This sequence comes from Vibrio sp. 2033, assembly GCF_033339735.1. NCBI lineage: Bacteria > Pseudomonadati > Pseudomonadota > Gammaproteobacteria > Vibrionales > Vibrionaceae > Vibrio > Vibrio sp. 2033. Next base: position 62,496 of record NZ_JAWOVC010000007.1, on the reverse strand, counting down.
TTTTGTACACTTCGAATCAAGATCACGGTCTCAACCCCTTCCGCCTCAAGTTGGCGAAGAATACGTTGTGCACGGTTTGCTTTACCTGCCAGTAAGGCGTCGATCCAGTTAAAGGTAGTGAAGTGATTATGGCGACTTAGGGCTTCCTCTAAACGTATGATGGTCAGCTCACCATCCGGATAGAGTAGGGCCAATTTCTCTAAGCTTTGTGTCAATGCAAATAGGTTACCTTCATGCCATTGAGCCAACATTTGCAGTGATTGCTGATCGGGTTTTAGTCCTAACGTGCGGCAACGTGTCTGAATGAACATAGGTAGGCGTTGAAGGTCTGGCGACAAGCAGCTTACCCAATCGCCTTTTGAGCTTAATGCTTTGAACCATTTCGCATTTTCTTGGGCTTTGGTCAGTTTGCTACCAACAATGACGAGCATGATGTCATCATGCAGCATATCACACAGTGTTTGCAGCTCTTTGCTGACGGCTGTTGTCACGCCACTTTCTGGAATTTCAAGCTCGATCAATTGACGGTTTGAGAACAGGCTCATCGCTTGGAAGCAATCGTAAACTTGATTCCAGTCGATGCTTGCGTCTACCGCAAAACGGTGTTTTTCCTCAAAACCTTGTTGAAACGCTGCCTTTTGGATGGCTTGGCGGCTTTCTTGAATCAGTAACGGCTCATTACCAAAGATTAAGTAAACCTGTTTAACTTGTTTAGTTAAATGATCCGTTAATTTATCGGCATAAATTCGCATAGTGATTAAGAGTTTGTGTTCGCTGGCTCAGAGATTTGTCCTGCTTCATATTCGGCACGGATACGACCCAACTGGCGCATCATTTGTTTTGCAGCTTGCAAGCGCATCTCGTCTTCAATTACGTCACGTTCAACAGATTTTGCAAGTGCCGTTAACGGGTTGTCTAGGTAATTGCGGTTTACTGTTGTCGTAAAGTTTTTAGAGCCATAGCCAGGAATCGTCACACGGTATTTTACTACGTATGTCAGCTCTTTTTCTGCTGCACGGCTATTTTGATAAAGCGATAGTGTACGCTCATCGATTGTCGCTTCCGTCAAATGAAGGTTGGGTACCGTCGATGATGGTTGAACAAGTTCAACTTTGTTCAGTTCGAGTTGAGAGCGAACATAGCGAGTTAATTCACTGTATTCATCGTAGCTGGAGAAAGACATAGTGTGCAGCTCTTCCGGTACGGAATACTCGCCGCGAAGGTGAAAACCACAGGCAGAAAGAAGCCCCGCTAATACCAATACCACTGGTAGTTTAATCAAAGAGAAAAAGCGCATTGATTGTATTCATCCTAAATTGAAGGGGTTATTTACCTTAAACCACTCATGTGAATGGTTTGAGGTAAATAAACAGGGTAGAAAACTACCCTGTTTAATGACTCTTGGTTAACAAATAAGTTCGCTAAACAGAGACAAATTGACAGCTGCGATTAGTTTGCAACGATGTTCAGCAGTTTACCTGGAACGTAAATAACTTTACGAATAGTCAGGCCATCAGTGAACTTAACCACGTTTTCGTCGTTTAGACCAAGCTGTTCGATATCGTCTTTAGAGATATCAGCTGGGACTGTTAGCTTCGCACGTAGCTTACCGTTAACTTGAACAACGATAGTTTTTTCGTCTTCAACTAGCGCTTTTTCGTCAAACGTCGGCCATGCCGCGTTATCAATGTCTGTTTCCCCTAGTGCTGCCCATAGCTCGTATGAGATATGCGGAGTGATAGGGTAAAGCATGACAACAATAGCTTTCAGTGCCTCGTCAAGGATTGCACGATCTTGCGCAGATTCTTGAGGCGCTTTCGCTAGTTTGTTCATCAGCTCCATGATCGCTGCGATCGCGGTGTTGAATGTTTGACGACGAGCGATATCGTCCGTCACTTTCGCGATAGTCTTGTGAACGTCACGGCGAAGTGCTTTTTGATCACCAGAAAGCGCTGCGGTATCTACTGCTTCTGCTGCGCCTTTCGCTGTGTGCTCTTTCACTAGTTTCCAAACACGTTTTAGGAAGCGGTTCGCACCTTCTACGCCAGACTCTTGCCATTCAAGTGTCATGTCCGCTGGAGACGCGAACATCATGAATAGACGTACTGTGTCAGCGCCGTACTTGTCTACCATTTCTTGAGGGTCGATACCGTTGTTCTTAGACTTAGACATCTTGATCATGCCTGAGTGCGTTACATCACGACCTTCAGTGTCTTTAGCAGAAGTAATGCGGCCTTTACCATCACGTTCAACGGCTACGTCTGTTGGAGCTACCCACTCTTTGCCGCCTTTCTCGTTCTCGAAGTAGAACGCATCAGCCAGTACCATGCCTTGACACAGTAGTTGCTTGAACGGTTCGTCAGAAGTTACGTAACCCGCATCGCGCAGTAGTTTGTGGAAGAAGCGTGAGTACAGTAGGTGCATACAAGCGTGCTCGATACCACCGATGTACTGATCTACTGGTAGCCAGTAGTTTGCTTTTTCTGGGTCTAGGATGTCGTCCGCTTGTGGTGAACAGTAACGCGCGTAGTACCAAGAAGATTCCATGAACGTATCGAACGTATCTGTCTCACGTAGAGCAGGTTCGCCGTTAAAGGTTGTCTTCGCCCACTCTTTGTCTGCTTTGATTGGGCTAGTGACGCCGTCCATTACCACGTCTTCTGGAAGAATCACTGGTAGTTGGTCAGCAGGTACTGGGTGAACTTCACCGTCTTCAGTCGTTACCATTGGGATTGGTGCGCCCCAGTAACGTTGACGAGATACACCCCAGTCGCGTAGACGGAAGTTTACAGTCTTAGTGCCTTTGCCCTCTGCTTCTAGCTTCGCTGCGATTGCGTCGAATGCCGCTTGGAATTCTAGGCCATCGAATTCACCTGAATCGAACAGTACACCTTTCTCAGTGTATGCTGCTTCAGAGATGTCTAGCTCGCTGCCATCAGCAGGCTTGATAACTGGCACGATGTCTAGACCGTACTTCGTTGCGAACTCGTAGTCACGTTGGTCGTGCGCAGGTACAGCCATTACCGCGCCTGTACCGTAGTCCATCAGAACGAAGTTTGCTACGTATACTGGTACTTCGCGGCCGTTCAATGGATGAATAGCAGTAAGGCCAGTTGCCATACCTTTCTTCTCCATTGTCGCTAGCTCAGCTTCTGCAACCTTGTTGTTCTTACATTCGTCGATAAACGCTGCAAGCTCTGGATTGTTCTCTGCTGCAAGAGCTGCAAGAGGGTGGCCGGCTGCGATACCCACGTAAGTCACACCCATTAGCGTATCTGGACGTGTTGTGTAAACTTCTAGGTCTTGTTGACCCTTAACTTCAAACTTCAGCTCAACGCCTTCAGAGCGGCCAATCCAGTTGCGCTGCATGGTTTTCACCATTTCAGGCCAACCTTCAAGCTTGTCTAGGTCGTCTAGTAGCTCTTGAGCGTATTCAGTGATTTTGATGAACCATTGAGGGATTTCTTTTTGCTCTACAGGCGTATCACAACGCCAGCAACAACCGTCTTCAACCTGCTCGTTTGCAAGAACAGTTTGGTCGTTAGGACACCAGTTAACAGAAGAAGTCTTTTTGTAAACTAAACCTTTCTCGTAAAGTTTAGTGAAGAACTCTTGTTCCCAGCGGTAGTACTCCGGTGTACATGTTGCGAATTCACGGTTCCAATCGTAACCAAAGCCTAGAAGCTTAAGTTGGTTCTTCATGTATTCGATGTTTTCGTAAGTCCAAGGTGCTGGCGCAGTTTTGTTTTTTACTGCTGCGTTTTCTGCAGGTAGACCGAATGCGTCCCAACCGATTGGTTGCATCACGTTTTTGCCTTGTAGGCGTTGGAAACGAGATACTACATCACCGATAGTGTAGTTGCGCACGTGACCCATGTGCAGTCGACCACTTGGGTATGGGAACATGGACAGACAGTAGAATTTTTCTTTATTTGGGTCTTCACTTACAACAAAGGTTTTGTTGTCATCCCAGTGCTTTTGAACTTTTTGTTCAATATCTTGTGGGTTGTATTGTTCTTGCATCGATGGTATCCGTTATCTTGGAATTTGTGAGTTCGGTTAGAACAGACTTAAATAGATCGTCATAGAATACCTAAAGCTAGGGATCACAACAATAGCCAATCTGTACCCATGCGCCCTTAAGTGACGCAGGTAGGAGAAAGATGGAGGTCAGTTATGCCTAAACGTAAAACAGGTTATGAGGAAATGCTCGAGGATGTGATTGAAACCTTGAAGCACAGTCCGGAAGAAGTTAACAAAGCGATTGAGACGTCGGGCAAAGTGGTGGATGCTGCTAATGACTTGACCAAAGATGAATTGGCTTTAATCAAAGCGTACCTTAAAGCCGACTTAAAAGAGTTTTCAGAGAGTTACGAGGATAGCAAAAGCGGCCCGTTTTACTTAACGATTGCGGACTCGATATGGCAAGGGCTGTTAGAGATTACTGACCGAACTAAAGTTGAGTGGGTTGAGTTGTTCGATGACTTAGAGCATCAAGGGCTATATGAAGCAGGAGAGGTGATAGGCTTAGGCACTTTAGTCTGTGATGAGTGTGGTCACAAGACAACGTATAACCACCCAACTGTAATCATTCCGTGTATTAAATGTGGTCACAAAGGCTTTACTCGTCAGTCATTAAAGCCATAAATGGCGCGTAACGACAGTATAATGCTATGAATAAAAAAGAGGCTTAGTCGCCTCTTTTTTGTCTTTTCTACTTTCAAGCTGTTATCAGCTCTGTTTTCTTCTTAAGCCGAAAGCCAGAGCTAAACTTAACCCAACCCAAATATACAATGGCCAAGTACCAAGGACTCGATATGGCGTTTGTCCATTGGTTGGGGTGAGCTCTGCGCGCAGTACTGCAGTTTCAAACTGCGGTACTTGCTCAACGATTTTACCTTTGTGATCGGTTACCGCTGTTAATCCGTTGTTAGTCGAGCGGATGAGCGGTTTACCTAACTCTAAGGCACGCATACGGGCGATCTCCATATGCTGAAGAGGACCGATAGAGTGACCAAACCATGCATCATTTGAAAGCGTTAGAATGAAGTCTGTTTCGTCAGTCACATTTTGACGCACTTGCTCATTAAAGATGATCTCATAGCAAAGCGCTGGTGCCATGTGCATGCCATTCGCAACGATGTTTGGCTGCACAAAAGCCCCACGGCTAAACGACGACATCGGTAGGTTAAAGAATGGCGCTAATGGGCGCAAAATATCTTCAAATGGTACAAACTCACCAAATGGTAGTAGGTGATGCTTATGGTAACGTTCGCTTAAATCGAAGCTGTAGTCACCGTATGGTGTGATGCCTAGGGACAGAATACTGTTGTAGAACTGTCGATCTTCAGCTTGGTTGACGACACCGGTGATGATTGCGCTGTTATTCATTTTTGCAGCGCTGTCGATATTGCTCAAAAATGAAGGCACTTCAATTTCAAAAGCGGGAATTGCTGCTTCTGGCCAAACGATAATGTCAGCGTCCCAGTTTTCACGAGTTAAGTCAGCGTACTTCATGATGGTTGGCCAGCGTTGACTTGGTAGCCACTTTAGGTTTTGGTCTACGTTACCTTGAATTAGTGCGAGCTTAGTCGTGTCTTCTGGTCGGGGTGTTACCCAATCGTAGTTGCGAATCCCAAAGCCAGTACTGAGTAGCACCGCAGGGATAATCACCATCAGCCACTGCTTATGAATCCAGGCATAGGCTAACGCCCCTGCGCTGATAAGGATAAATAGAGTAAGCAGTTCTACGCCGCCAATTGGTGCAAAGCTTGCGAGTGGAGCATCTATCTGGCTATAGCCTAGCCATAACCAAGGGAAGCCAGTCATCACCCAACCACGCAACCAATCACTGATCAGCCATAAAGCAGGTGCAGCGAGAAGTGCTTTTGTGAGCGTAAATTGAGGAAACAGCTTGTTGTTGAGCCAAGCAAATAAGCCTGAATAAACAGCCAAGTAGGCAACAAGCAAGCCCATTAAAAATAAATTGGCAATGAGCGGCATACCGCCAAAACCGGAGATACTGACGTAAACCCAGCTAACGCCAGTTGCAAATTGACCTAACCCCCAAGCATAACCAATCCATAGTGCGCGTTTCGGAGTTTGGTTAGCAAGAAGAATCAGTAGAATTGCAGGGCTAAGAATGGCAATAGGCCACAGCTGGTAAGGAGCGAAAGCGAGTGTAGTAGAGGCGCCAACAAAAGCGGCCACTAAGGGCCGCTTAAGGCGATGAAAGAGTTCATTCATCATTGTAATTTTCTGAGATTCCCAATGGGTATCGCGTTACTCTTGAGTGGCTTCAACCAGGGTTTCTTCGTCTGGGATCGTCACTTGGAGTTGAATGACACGACGGTTATCGGCAGCGGTGACTTTGAAGTTGTAGCCTTCAATTTCAACCAGTTCACCACGAGAAGGTAAGTGACCAAAGGCAGTCATGACCATACCACCAACGGTATCAACTTCCTCATCGCTGAAGTTGGTTCCGAATGTCTCATTAAACTCTTCGATGGTTGTCAGCGCTCTGACAGCAAACGTATGCTTGCTCAGCTTACGAATGTCCGTCTCTTCACTTTCATCGAATTCATCTTCAATATCCCCGACGATTTCCTCAAGGATATCTTCAATGGTCACAAGACCAGAAACACCACCGAATTCATCGACAACAATGGCCATATGATAACGTTCTTCACGGAATTCTTTCAGCAGTCGATCAACGCGTTTACTTTCCGGTACTACAACCGCTGGTCGAATGACTTCTTCGATATCAAATGGATTACTGCCTGAGCCTAAGTATTTAAGTAAGTCCTTCGCTAGAAGTATGCCTTCCACATGGTCTTTATCTTCGCTGATCACAGGGTAGCGAGAGTGTTGAGCATCGGTAATCAAAGCAACCAAGGTATCAAGGTCGTGAGTACGCTCAACTGTAACCATTTGCGAACGCGGGATCATAATGTCACGCACACGCATTTCGGAGATTTCCATAACACCTTCAAGCATATCGCGAGTGTCATGGTCAATCAGGTCGTTAACTTCAGAGTCGCGGATAACATCCACAAGCTCTTGGCGATCTTTTGGTTCGCCCTGAAATAGTTGACCTAGACGTTCAAAGAAGGACTTTCTACTCGGACCTTCTGCCTTTTCTTTCTTATCTTCGTTAGAAGAGGGAGAATTATCTTCGTTCATTGTTTCTCAATTAAGTAACGCTATCAGAAGTGTGATAGCACACATAGAGAGGCGAACACGAGAGTCATTTAGGTGGTTCGCCTTTCCCTGTCGAGTGGCCAATAGCTACTCTTTTTCAGCAATGTAAGGATCTTCATAACCCATACCTTGCATGATTTCGGTTTCGAGGGACTCCATCTCTTCGGCTTCGTCATCCTCTATATGATCATAACCTAGCAGATGCAAGCTGCCATGTACAACCATATGCGCCCAATGTGCTAGCAGAGGCTTGCTCTGTTCAACCGCCTCTTTTTCAACAACTTGGCGGCAAATAATCAAATCACCAAGTAAATCTATTTCCATACCAGGAGGTGCTTCAAATGGAAACGACAACACATTAGTTGGTTTATCTTTGCCGCGATACTCATGGTTGAGCGTATGACTTTCTTGTTCATCAACAATACGAATGGTGACTTCGGCTTGTGGCTGGAAGAGAGGGATTGTCTTATCTAGCCACAATTGGAAATCTTGCTGCGAAGGCAGACCTTCTTCATTTTCGACTGCCAGTTGCAGATCAAGTTCAATCGCCATGATTATTCCTTAGTTGAAGCAACTTGTGCATTCAGTTCGGCTTTTGCTGCTTCTAGTAACTTCGCATCGCGTTCTTCACGACGGCGTTTCTCGAACTCTTTACGCTCTTTCTGGTCTTGTGCTTCCCACTTCTCGTACGCGTTAACGATACGAGCAACCACAGGGTGACGTACAACGTCGTCGGCTAAGAAGAAGTTAAAGCTGATGTCGTCAACTTCGCTTAGTACTTCAATAGCATGACGAAGACCCGATTTCGCACCACGAGGTAAGTCAATCTGCGTGACATCACCAGTGATAACCGCGCGAGAGTTAAAACCAATACGCGTTAGGAACATCTTCATCTGCTCAACAGTGGTGTTCTGACTCTCATCAAGAATGATGAAGGCGTCGTTTAGAGTACGACCACGCATGTAAGCAAGAGGAGCAACCTCAATCACGTTACGTTCAATCAGCTTCTCTACGCGCTCAAAGCCCAGCATTTCAAATAGGGCGTCGTATAGCGGACGTAGGTATGGGTCGACTTTCTGGCTTAAATCACCAGGCAGGAAGCCCAATTTCTCACCAGCTTCAACCGCTGGACGAGTAAGTAGAATACGGCGGATCTCTTGGCGCTCTAGTGCGTCAACAGCTGCTGCTACAGCAAGGTAGGTTTTACCTGTACCAGCCGGGCCAATACCAAAAGAAATATCATGCGTGACCATGTTAACCAAGTACTGCGCTTGGTTTGGCGTACGTGGTTTGATCACACCTTTCTTGGTTTTGACGAAGACTTCTTTACCATGCTCGATGTTAGACTCAGTATTCTGCTCAAGAACACCAGATTCTTTGATCGCTAGATGGATTTGCTCAGGCTCAATATCTGGGATCTCACCTCGTACAGGTGCGGTATCAACATATAGAGTTTTCAGGATATCCAGCGCAGCTGATGCGGTATGAGGTTTACCGACAATCGTAAAGTGGTCACTACGGTGGTTAATTTCAACGCCTAGACGACGTTCTAAATGCTTGATGTTGTCATCGAATGGACCGCACAGGCTAGCTAGTCGGCGGTTGTCTGAAGGTTCTAGGTTAATTTCTAGAGTTACGATTTTATTGCTCAATGTTGCCTCTCATTTTTTGCCACTTAGTGAGAGCCTGATAACGACCAGGCTCTCTATGGCTATTTATACGAGCTTACGGCGTAAAAGTAGCTACACCCAGCTCATCTTCGCGACGTGTTTTCGCCATCATCTGCGTTGGGGAAATCACACTACGAAGATCCATGTCTTTTTCAGTACGTACTAGCTCACCACGCAGTGAGTTTGCAAATACGTCTACGATCTTCACATCAACGAACTGACCAATTAGGTCTGCACTACCTTCAAAGTTTACTACACGGTTGTTTTCTGTACGAGCGCGTAGTTCCATTAGGTTTTTCTTCGAAGGACCTTCAACTAGAACACGTTGTTCTGTGCCAAGCATTAAGCGAGAGTAACGCATCGCTTGAGCATTGATAGTTTGCTGTAGTTCGTAAAGGCGCTCTTTCTTCACTTGTTCTGACACATCACAAGGGTAATCCGCTGCTGGCGTACCTGGACGTGGAGAGAAAATAAAGCTGAAGCTCATGTCAAAGTCTACATCTTTGATTAGCTTCATGGTGTCTTGGAAGTCTTTGTCTGTCTCACCAGGGAAACCAACAATAAAGTCTGAACTGATTTGGATATCAGGACGAGCTTTACGCAGTTTACGGATGATCGATTTGTATTCGATAGCGGTGTGAGGGCGTTTCATCATCGTTAGGATACGGTCACTACCACTTTGCACAGGTAAGTGCAGGAAGCTCACAAGTTCTGGCGTATCTTCGTATACTGCGATGATGTCGTCTGTGAATTCTAACGGGTGGCTCGTCGTGAAACGAATACGGTCGATACCATCGATAGACGCAACCAAACGAAGCAGTTCTGCAAATGAACAGATCTCACCATCGTGCATAGGACCACGGTACGCGTTTACGTTTTGACCCAGAAGGTTTACTTCACGTACGCCTTGTTCAGCAAGTTGGGCGATTTCGAACAGTACGTCATCCATTGGACGGCTTACTTCTTCACCACGAGTGTACGGTACGACGCAGTAAGTACAGTACTTAGAGCAGCCTTCCATAATAGAAACGAATGCTGTCGCACCTTCAGCGCGAGGTTCAGGTAGGCGGTCGAATTTTTCGATCTCTGGGAACGAAATGTCCATAACTGGTGCATCATCGGACTGAGATTGTTTGATCATCTCAGGTAGGCGGTGCAAAGTTTGTGGGCCAAAAATAACGTCAACGTATGGTGCACGTTCACGAATATGGTCACCTTCTTGCGTTGCTACACAACCACCTACACCGATAACTACGCCAGGTTTTTTATCTTTTAGTGTTTTCCAGCGGCCTAACTGGTGGAAAACTTTCTCTTGCGCTTTTTCACGGATCGAACAGGTGTTAAGTAGAAGTACGTCTGCTTCCTCTGGCTCTTCCGTCAGCTCGTAGCCGTTTGCAGCATTAAGCAGGTCGGCCATTTTTGATGAATCGTATTCGTTCATCTGGCAGCCCCAGGTTTTAATTAGCAGTTTCTTACTCATCTCACTTTCGCTCGTTCAGTTGTACTTAAATCGGAGAGCTATTGCTCAAATTATAGCCGCCATCACGGCGGTAAGCGGCGTATTGTACTGCTTTAAAAAGCACCTGACTAGTGATCTAGCTAATTCTCTGCAAAGCCTGATGAAATCTAGTTTTTCGCCCTATGCAGAACAAGGTTTTTTGTTAAACAATTTTGTAAAAATAGCCATGGAAAGTACAATAAAAAACGCCAATTAATCAGCACGATGAAGAGTGAAAAATGAACAAGTATGACATCGCCGTGATCGGTGGCGGTATGGTTGGGGCAGCCGTCGCTGTTGGATTTGCCAAGCAGGGCAGAAGCGTTGTCTTGGTCGAAGGTACAAAACCTAAAGTTTTTGATGCCGCTCAGGCGATGGATATTCGTGTATCTGCAATCTCGCACCAGTCGGTGGAGTTACTTGATTCACTCGGAGCATGGCCAGAGATCAAGAGCATGCGAGTTTGTCCTTATCGGCGCTTAGAAACTTGGGAGCACCCAGAGTGCCGTACTCGTTTTCACTCTGATGAATTGTCATTGGATCAGCTAGGTTACATCGTTGAAAACCGCCTAATCCAATTAGGTCTTTGGCAAGTCTTCTCTCAGTATGAAAATCTAACCGTGATGTGTCCTGAGCGATTAAAAGCCATTGAGTTTGCAGATGTAAATCTTGTGACACTAGAAAGTGGGGCGCAGTTTGAAGCTAACTGGGTGATTGGTGCTGATGGTGCAAACTCTAAAGTTCGTCAATTGGCTGGAATTGGTGTAACTGCGTGGGATTACCGACAACACTGCATGTTGATTAACGTGAAAACAGAATTGCCTCAGCAAGATATTACTTGGCAACAATTTACACCTTCAGGCCCACGTTCATTTTTACCTCTGTGCTCTTTGAGTAACGACGATGGTCAAGTAGTAGGCCAAGGTTCTTTGGTTTGGTATGACTCGCCTAAACGTATTAAACAACTGTGTGCGATGAGTAAACCTCAACTAAGAGAAGAAATTTTACGTCATTTCCCTGCTGAATTAGGCGATATTGAAGTTTTACAGTTTGGCTCATTCCCACTCACTCGTCGTCATGCGCAAAGCTACTCAAGCAAAAATTGCGTGTTAGTGGGTGACTCTGCCCATACGATCAACCCGCTTGCAGGGCAAGGGGTAAACTTAGGCTTCAAAGATGTAGACGTTCTCCTTTCGGTAACAGAACAACAAGAAAAGCTGGAAGATACCTTACTCGCGAAATACGAACGCGCACGTCGACCTGACAACTTACTCATGCAGACGGGCATGGACTTTTTCTATAAAGGTTTTAGCAACGATCTAGGGCCATTGAAGTTCGTACGTAATGCTGCATTGAAGCTTGCTGAAAACTCAGGGCCAATTAAGGCTCAAGTACTGAAATACGCGTTAGGTATGTAGTAAGCTACTCAAATCACAGATAGAAAAAAAGCGAGCCATGAGCTCGCTTTTTTAATTCGGCAAATCTAATGATTTCCCGAGTCCAGAACCAAAAAAAGAAAAAACCCAGCAAAGTCATGCTGGGTTTTCCGATAATGGTGCGGAAGGAGAGACTTGAACTCTCACACCTTGCGGCGCCAGAACCTAAATCTGGTGCGTCTACCAATTCCG